>NZ_JAQVZX010000012.1 GCF_028707975.1 Syntrophomonas sp. | reverse complement strand
AAGAACGGTATCAACATCTCCCTTGACGGTTCCTCGGTCGGCTTTTACGAAAACCGCCTATGGTGGCCGTATTGGAGAAGCACCTTCTGGGCGATTCTTGCCAAAGGACGCAGCATGTCGGCAGGCGAACATACCATCACCGTTGATGGCGGTGTGGTGGGCGCGCAGTTATATGGCTTTCGTCTTTGCTCATCGTTTTCTGAACAGCCCTCGGCAGGTTCGGCTACCTTTGAACTCTCTCCTCGTAGCTTCAAGGACGTGAACGGGAATATGGCTGTGCCGGACAAAGGCTTCAAGCTGACCACCGAGATTCTGCGGCGAAAACCCGACTCGGCTCTGGTGTGGTATGAGGACTTCCGAGATCCCATCACGCTGCAAAGCACTTACTGGACTACACTTTCAGGCAGTTGGGCAGTCTGGCGAAGCGATGAATATGCGTCCGGCAGGGTTTATTCACAGCTCGAAGGTAGTGGCCAGCTTGCCTGGAGATATGACGGTTTCTCCGACGTTCACCTTCGAGCACGGCTTGCTTTCCCTCATAACGGAAGCGGGCGCGCCGGGGTATTTATCGGCGACATCTTCTGTTGTATCAACATCGACACTGAGCGAGTGGAACTCTATCAAGACTCTATTTTGCTCGGCAGTTATGGTGCAGCTTACGCTAAAACACCTGCCACCGACATCCGCACAAACCCCAATATGTATCTCATTGAAATGAGGAAACGCGACAACAGTGTGAGGGTCTATTCCGGTAACAGTAACACCCTCCGCTTCACAGCCACGGTATCACCAGCAAGTGGTTATTGCGGCATTCAGTCGGATAATGAAATCAAGTGTGAACTTCTGCGTTTAGGCGATGCCTGGACTTACGAGCCGTATGAAGCCTTTGATGTAACAATGCCAAACGGTACTACCGAAAACTACGGCAGGATCGCCCGGAGTAGCGTGACATGGGACAGTGAATTCGAGGTATTCACGCTTACCTCAGATGTGGAGGAATCCGCTACCCGAAGCGAGGATATCTCTATGGACTATGACTTCGTGCATTCAGCAATGCTATACATTCCATGCAACGCTGACTACACGGCAAAATTTACGCCACGTGACATCAACGTCTGGTGTTCGAGGGTATTCCTCGGTGATGGGGATGGTTTTGGAATTGTCTACTACCAAGACGTGGACTCGATTGTCTACTGGGCAAATGAAGCGGCATACCGATGGCGGTTGCGTGGTTTTGCCCTATGGTCACTCGGTCAGGAAGACTTGCGGCTTTGGGAGGCACTCCCAAAACAGAGTTAAAGAGTAATCATTCATATTGGCATTCGCGCCTGCATATTCAGCAGGCGTTTTTTATGCAAAAAACAGGAGGTAAAACGAAAATGAAAGAGATTTGGAACTGGATTCAGGTTGCATTTGCAGCCATCGGAGGTACGCTTGGCTGGTTTTTGGGCGGATTGGACGGCTTCCTTTATGCGCTCATCGCCTTCGTGGTCGTCGACTACATCACGGGCGTGCTTCGGGCAATTGTGGAGAAAAAACTGTCCAGCAGAATCGGAGCGCAGGGTATCGCCAAGAAGGTAGCGCTATTCCTTGTGGTCGGCATTGGTCATCTCATCGACACCTATCTGCTCGGCGGCACGGGAGCACCACTTCGGACGGCGATTATCTTCTTCTACATTGCTAATGAGGGAATTTCTCTCGTTGAGAATGCCACGGCTATTGGGTTACCCGTGCCTGCCAAGTTAAAAGATGTGCTGGCACAGCTTCATGGAAAGGATGAACAGAAATGAATCTACGGAAATTGATATTCACAAACAACGCCTGCTACAAGGCTGGCAGGACTATTACTGTCAAAGGCATTATGGTTCACTCCACCGGCGCGAACAATCCGAATCTGCGTCGTTATGTGGGTCCGGACGATGGATTGCTTGGCAAGAATCAATATAACAACCACTGGAATCAAGACAAACCGGACGGTCGGCAGGTCTGCGTACATGGCTTTATAGGTAAACTGGCTGATGGGAGTATCGCTACCTATCAGACACTGCCGTGGAATCATCGCGGTTGGCATGGGGCTTCCGGCTCAAAAGGATCGGTCAATGACAGTCACACAAGTTTTGAAATCTGCGAGGATGGCCTAACCGACAAAGCCTATTTCAACGCAGTCTACAAGGAAGCCACCGAACTGTGTGCCTATCTCTGCAAGGAGTATAATCTCGACCCGATGGCAGATGGCGTTATTATCGGTCATTACGAGGGGCATAAACGCGGCATCGCCAGTAACCATGCCGATCCAGGTCACTGGTTTCCGAAGCACGGCAAGTCAATGGATACATTTAGAGCAGAGGTCAAAAGGCTACTCACGGCAACAGAACCGTCAAAGCCTCCCACCCCAACTGAACCGAAAAAGCTGTACCGTGTACAAGTCGGTGCTTACGCCGTCAAAGCCAATGCTGATGCCATGCTAAAAAGAGTCAAGGCGGCGGGATTTACGGATGCTTTCATCAAAACCGAATAACCAGCATATGCTGGTACGCAAGTGCCCCTCTTCTGTCTGTAGACGGTAGAGGGGCGCTTTTTATTTCCCCTCCGAATGGAGGAAAGCTGAGTGAACAACTTACAAAACCAAGGTATCAGCACAAGCGATATTAATGCTGTATCGGAAAAAAGGCCTGTACCGCAGGAACAAATGCAGCGTGAAGTCGATTATGTCAGGGCACAACAGATACTAACCGCAATGATGAATTGTGGACTTATTTCCTTGTCAGAGTTCAACAAGATAACCGAGCTAAACCGCAAAACTTTCTCACCATTATTAGCTGAGATTATGCTCTAAAACCGTTGATATAACTTGGTTTTGACGGTAACATGTGACACTGACCAAGGAGGTGAGAAATTGAAAAAGGTAACAAAAATAGCTCAAAATACAGTCGATATAGCTGAACAGTCCAAGCTCAGAGTTGCAGCTTATTGCCGTGTGTCTACCGACAGTGATGAGCAACTCGTCAGTCTGGATACGCAAATAAAACACTACAAAACCTACATCAATGCAAACCCTGAATGGGCGTTTGCAGGTCTTTATTATGACGAAGGCATCACCGGCACGAAAAAAGAAAAACGACCTGAGTTGCTTCGAATGATTACCGACTGTGAAGACAGAAAAATAGACCTCATTGTAACGAAGTCTATCAGCAGATTTGCTCGTAACACTACCGACTGTCTGGAGCTGGTCAGAAAGCTGCTTGCCCTTAATGTTTTCATTTATTTTGAGAAGGAGAATATCAACACAGGGTCAATGGAAAGCGAACTCATGCTGTCAATCCTAAGTGGACTGGCCGAAAGTGAATCGGTCTCCATCGCTGAAAACAACAAGTGGTCAATTCAGCGTCGCTTTCAAAATGGCACGTACAAGATATCCTATCCACCATATGGCTACGATAACATAGATGGTGAGATGGTCGTTAACGAGCAACAAGCAGAAATTGTTCGCTATATTTTCGCTTCAATTCTATCCGGTAAAAGCACTCATAAAATCGCCGACGAGTTGAACAACCGAAAAGTACCCACTAAAAAAGGTGGCCGCTGGACAGCAACAACAATCCGTGGAATGGTGGGGAACGAAAAATATACAGGAGATGCAATTTTTCAAAAAACCTATACCGATGTCCATTTCAATCGCCATAACAACAGGGGTGAGAAGGATCGGTATCTGATCAAAAACCATCATGAGGCAATTATCAGTCATGAAGATTATGAAGCTGCTCAGGATATTATCGAACAGCGTGGAAAGGAAAAAGGCTTAGAAAGGCAACATAAAAAATATCAGAACCGATACCCCTTTTCAGGAAAAATCATCTGTGGTCAGTGCGGCGGGACGTTTAAGCGTAGAATCCATTCAAGCGGAAAACATCGAATTGCTTGGTGCTGCTCCACTCATATCGTAGATATCAAAAAATGCTCTATGAAATATGTGCCGGAGTCCGATTTTGAATACGCATTTGTCACCCTAATGAACAAGCTTATATTTGGGCACGAATTTGTACTCAAGCCGTTACTCATCAGTCTGCGTGGGATGAATTCAGATGAGACTCTGGAAAGCATTCATGCGATTGACAAGAAACTCGAAGAAAATGTGGAACAGCGAAATGTACTGGTTGGGCTGATGACCAAAAAATATCTTGAGCCTGCCGTTTACAATAAGAGCAACAATGCGCTGTTGCAAGAGGCAGAACGCCTACGCCGTCAAAAAGAATCCATAACTCGATTTTTGAATAATGACTTTCAGAACCTAAGTGAGGTCAGTGCTTTGCTGCAATATGCTACCAAAGCATCGATGCTGAAGGGCTTTGACGGGGACATTTTCAAACGCTTTGTAGAGCGGGTTGTTGTGTATTCCAGGTCGGAGATTGGATTCGAGTTTAAATGCGGCATTACACTCAAAGAAAGCTGGTGAGATAAGTGAGTCAAACACCACTTGGCTACCGCATTGAAAACGGAAAAGCCGTAATTGATATAGAAGCTGCCAAGCAGATAAAAACCTTATTTGATTCCTATTTGTCCGGCGATTCACTGGCAACTGCTGCAAAGAAGGCGGGTATCACTGCCTTCCACGCGGGAATCGGCAGAATGCTTCGTAATACGCGTTATCTTGGCGACGACTATTACCCCGCCATAATCGACCCGAACACGTTTACATCCGCCGAAGCGGAACGTGTCAGGCGGGCGGAGAAACTCGGTCGTATTTATGAACCAAATGAAGAAACAACGGTCGTCTATCCTACTGCTTTTCATGTAATAGAAGGAAGAGAAGAATTCGACGGCCCCTTTGCACAGGCGGAATACGCCTACAGTTTAATCGAAACGGAGGTGAACAAGAATGGCAGTAAGTAAAAGCGTCACCGTGATTCCTGCAAGGAAGCATGCCCGAAAAGGTGCAGACGAAGAAAAGCCCAAACTCCGGGTTGCGGCATACTGCCGTGTTTCCACAGACAGCGATGAGCAGGCTACCAGTTATGACACGCAGATTGAACACTATACCACCTACATACAAGGTCACCCCGACTGGGTACTGGCGGGGATTTTTGCGGACGACGGTATCTCCGGTACCAATACTAAGAAACGCGAAGAATTTAACCGCATGATTGACGAGTGTATGGCCGGTAATATCGACATGATCATTACAAAATCCATCAGCCGGTTAGCGCGAAATACACTGGACTGTTTGAAATATATCCGTCAGCTCAAGGAGAAAAACATTCCCGTTTATTTCGAGAAGGAAAATATAAACACCATGGATTCCAAGGGCGAAGTCCTGCTCACAATTATGGCATCCCTTGCCCAACAGGAAAGCCAGTCATTGAGCCAAAACGTAAAGCTGGGTCTGCAGTATCGTTACCAGCAAGGTGAAATTCAAGTCAACTGCGCTCGGTTCCTCGGTTACACCAAGGATGAGAATAAGCGTCTTGTGGTTGTGCCCGAGGAAGCTGAAATCATCAAGCGCATTTACCGAGAATATCTTGAGGGTGCCAGTATGCTGAAAATCGCTCGCGGTTTGGAAGCGGACGGTATCATAAACGGTGCGGGCAGGGAACGCTGGCACACCAGCAACATAAATCAAATCCTGCGAAACGAAAAGTACATCGGCGACGCGCTTTTGCAGAAAACATATACGGTTGACTTCCTAACAAAAAAGCGGATCAAGAACAACGGTATCGTTCCTCAGTATTACGTGGAAAACAGCCACGAAGCCATTATTCCGCGTGAAGTATTCATGCAGGTGCAGGAGGAACTTGTCCGCCGCCGTATTGTTCACACAAGTCCGAATGGCAAGACCAGAACCTTCAGCAGCAATCACTGCTTTGCGCAGATAGTCTTCTGCGGCAACTGCGGTGAAGTGTTCCGCAGGGTGCACTGGAACAACCGTGGTAAGAAATCCATCGTCTGGCGGTGCGTAAGTCGCTTAGAAAATACAGGCTTGTTCTGCGATGCCCGCACAGTACTGGAAAGCACCATCGAGCAGGTGCTTGTCACCGCTATCAATCAGGCACTTTGCGACAAAGACTCTTTCCTCACTACTCTACGCGATAATATTGCCACCGTGATAAATCGAGAAAACGACAAGGGCTTGGCAGATATCGATAAGCGGTTGGAGGAACTACAAACGGAGCTGCTGAAGCTGGCTACCTCCAATGCCGATTATGATAAAGTCGGTGATGAGATACACCGACTGCGTGACCAGAAACAAAAGATGCAGCTTGAAAGTGCTAACCGTGATGAACTCAAAAAGCGCATGGCTGATATGAGCACATTCCTAAAAAAGCAATCCACCGCCCTCGCTGAATACGACGAGCAGCTTATCCGCCGGCTGATCGAAAAAGTCAGCATCTATGAGGATAAATTTATTGTGGAATTCAAGTCCGGCGTGACGGTGGATGTAAATGAATAAGCTAAAAATAAACAAGGCACCCTACGGATAACAATGTAGTGTGCTTTTTTTCTTAACAATCCAATCAAGCAAAACCGAATGAGTAATGATGCATTATATTTCGTCGTTGTAGTATTTTTTTATGGCATCTTCTAAGTTGTTTGCTTTCCAGATGCGATTATCATATTCATGTTCCCATATAAACACATTATCATCTCGTACTCCATCTTGGGATGTAATCGGGTAGCCATAATAATCGCCACAGCCATTGCCTCCAAAAAATAATAAGCAGTCAAGAGGCATAAAACAATCAAGTTTTCTTACAGATAGATTTGTTTTGATGATTTGCTCCGTAGAAAAAACGAACCAGTTATCCCCATTTATTTCGAGAAGCAGTTCCTTCAAATCAGTGGGCAATTTGCAGTCTAACACTTTTTCAACCTCAGCAATCTGTTTTTGTGTTGCCGGAGTATTTGGTTTAATGTAATCATGTGTACCCGTTAATTCCTTATATAATAAATTCCAAACGCTCATTTGGCCACCTCCCTATATTATGTAAGTTTGTTGCAACATTTTTCTTAGTTTCACTAACAACCTATTTTATGCGTACATCCAACCTGACCACACAACCTCAAAAACTTCCGAAAAAACATCTAACCTGACCACTCGCGGATGCTGACATCTAACCCGACCACTCGCCGAGCTATGACATTCAACCTGACCACTTGACTATCAAATAGTGCCTTTATGGACTTGTTTCCA
The DNA here is from genome assembly GCF_028707975.1 of Syntrophomonas sp. Taxonomy (GTDB): domain Bacteria; phylum Bacillota; class Syntrophomonadia; order Syntrophomonadales; family Syntrophomonadaceae; genus Syntrophomonas. The sequence continues at coordinate 30,799 of NZ_JAQVZX010000012.1, read as the reverse complement.
CGAAGCGATAGAATATCGTTTTCACTCAATGGGTTTCATATCCATATGTGCTAAAAACCTTGATATATAAGGGTTTCCCGCCCACTCACTCTTTGACCCGTGACATCAATACTACCGTCTCCACATGATAAGTCCGGGGGAACATGTCAATGGGTTGAATAAGAAGGGGGTGGTATCCTAACTGGCCGAAGAGGGCCAGGTCACGGGCCAGGGTGGCAGGATTGCAGGAGACATAAACAATTTCCCGGGGCGATATCCTGCTGCAGGCCTGAATCAATTCTTTTTTACAACCACTGCGCGGGGGATCAAGCACTATCACATCAATAGGCTCATCTATCCGTGCCACTGCTCTTTCGCAGAGACCGTGGATGAACTCTACATTGTATATGCCAGCTTCTATAGCATTACAACGAGCATCATGAATAGCCGGTTCATAGCTCTCCACCCCAATCACCCGCTCCGCCTGCCGGGCCAGATTGAGGGCTATACTGCCTACTCCACAAAAGGCGTCCAGAACTGTTTTACCGGAAAAATCGACCAATGAAAGGATAAGCCTGATCATCTCTTCGGCCTGGCAATGATTCACCTGGAAAAAGGCTTCCGGGGATAAAGCAAATTTCACCTGCCCCAGTTTGTCCAGCAGGCGCTGCGGGCCGGAAATATAGTGGCAGGTGTTTTTTTCTATGACCACCACCGAATCACTGATAGCACTAAGCTCTGGCCAGATCTCGGGTGCAGGCCAGCGTTGCAACCCCTTCCATATGAGCATGGTTGAATGATCCAGGGATGATTCTCGCAAGGTTATTTCGCTGCCAGGAGCAGGCTGGATTAAAGGTAAAAGAGCCTTTACCCTGGCTGTTAGGCAGTTCATTTTTTCTGAGATAAGCCGGCATTGGGAAATGGGAACCAGCTGACGGCTAGCCTCACGAAAGAAGCCGAGAACAGGCTCCTGCTTCCCCGTTGCGGCCATATGCCAAGTGACCTTGTTGCGATAATGCCAGGGCTCCGGCATTGACAGGACCGGTTCGACCACGGTAGCGATCTTGGCGATACGCTGAATCGCATCCTTTACTACCTGGCGCTTCAGAACCAGTTCCTCTTCATACTTCGCATGCTGGTAGGCACAACCGCCACATTCATAATAATGAGGGCAGAGCGGAGTAAGGCGGTAGGGTGAGGCTTCCAGCAGTTGCACTAACTGCGCCCGGGCAAAACGAGCCCGATTATCCGTAATGACAATTTCCACCACTTCACCGGGTAGGGCCTGTGGTACAAAAACGGCCTTTCCGCCAACGCGGCCTACCCCTTCACCTTGATGGTTTATCCCCTCAATAGAACAGCGCAAAATAACCTCCTGCAGGGGCCTATCTTGACATATATCTATAACCCTTATTGTAGGCTTATTGTACTACCATTAGACTACGTAGTCCATTATTGTAAAAATTCGAAACTTTCATCTCTTAACCGGGTTACTGGGATGGATTTTTTTCTTATACCTTAACTAACTGTGTTTAGGAAAAGGTCTCCAGAAAAATAAGGCTTATTTTCATGTTATACTGAAAAAAAAAGTATCAACAGGCCTGGTAAAGCAGTAAAATAAGAATGTCGGAGGAGATTGTTGGAGGAGGAATTTCCAGTGAGGCTAGCTCAGAAAGCAGAATTTAATTCAAGTAAACTATTCTTGCTTAAAATACTTGTCATTCTTTTAACTGCTCTGCTTGGGGCTATACTTGCTGTTTGGCTGTTGGGTAGCACTACCTTTGACCTCGAAGTTATTGAATTTCGAGCGGGCTTAACTCCGGGCCGAAGCGGTATAACGGAACTGCACTTTCCCCCCTTTGGGGTTGTCGAAGCTAAAACCCATCAGGGACCGGTGAAACTGGTAATCAGCCTGGAACAGATAAGAAGTGACACTCTCAAGTCGCATATAGATAATCTGCCGGATCAAAAACAACTGGTAGAACAGCTGCAGAGCAGCGCCCGGAATAAAATAACCGTCTTTGCCCTGCGTCAGGTGGCAGTAGCATTTCTGGGTGCCTTTTTGCTGGTCTTTTTAATCTGGCGTCCTGGCCTGCTCAAGTCCTTACTTTATACTACTGCATCTACGCTAATATTAATATTAATCCTGGCTGGAGTATTCCGTTCCTATGATACGGCAGCCTTTCGCGAGCCGGAATATAAGGGTGTTCTTAGCATGGCTCCGGTAGCGATAAAATTCGCCAGTGATTCCCTTAGTGATTTACAGAAGATTCGTGACAACACCCGGCAAATTGTATCCAATCTGGGCCTGCTTTTTTCCAGTTCCAATAGCCTTCCAGTTATGGCCAATCCGGAGGAACAAGGCCAGGTAGTTAAAATATTGCTGGTCAGTGATATACATTCCAACCCGGTGGGAATTGTATTGTGTAAGAGTTTGGCGGCCCGCTTTAAGGTTGACTTCCTGATAAATGCGGGTGATTTAACTGATATGGGCTCACAATTAGAAACTGGTGCTACCCAGGATCTGGCCACAGTGGGTGTACCCCAGTTGTTTGTGGGCGGAAACCATGATAGTCCAGGAACCATCAATTTTATTACTGCTCTGCCTGACAGCCAGGTTTTAAACGGGGAGATGATTACCCTTAAAGGGGTTAAGGTCCTGGGTTTTGCAGACCCGTTATCAGCATCAACAGCTGTAGAGTATGAGAGTCCGGAAGCAGAACGGGAAAGCTTAAAAGAGCAGGTAAGCAGGATTAAGGAGGCGGTTGCGGCCCAGGGGCGTCCCGACATACTGGTAGTGCATAATTACCGTCTAGGGAAAGAGATTGCCCCGCTGGCCGGCCTGGTGGTGGCCGGGCACGACCATCGTATAAGAATAGAAGAGGGGCCGGACGGGGTTTTTGTTGACCCTGGAACTACCGGGGCTTCCGGCTTACGAGGCTTATATTCGGAAAAGGGCATTTCCTATTCCGCAGCTATTGCTTACCTGCTGCCAGGTTCCGGTTTACTGGCAGTAGATATGGTTCAGTATAATCCGGTTTCCCATCAGTTTTCCCTGGAAAGACAGGTATTCCAAAGCACAGAATCTGATCTGGTCCCGGATCAAGATGCTGACCAACACCATACCCAAACCGATACGAAAAGTCAGCAAACGAGACACTTCAAACGAAGCGCCTCGTTTGCGTCCCAATATATTTAATTAATTCTTAATTCTTTTTTCCCAGCAGGTTATGCAGCGCATCAAGGTTTGTTTATCTTTACATTTGCTGCCGGAATCCAGACGCCGTCTTTTTCATTGGCAAAGGTATAATATTCTTCCTTTGTTAAAATATCTGTCAAACGTTGGATTGACGCGCCACCCAAATCATATTCACCGGGTACGCTTATGTTCTTTGTGGCACCTATGCTCGCGCCCCCGTCTGTCGCCGTCAGCTCAAGCTTATTAATAATCTTATCGCCGGAGAATACGGCATCTCCGTTAATCCAAAGCCCTTTCCCGGCTGTAATGGTCACATCAGAAGCATCGACCGTAAATCCGAAAAGAAATCCTGCCGGGCCGTCACAATTCATACCCAAAAGGCTGTTTTGGATGCCAAGCGACCCAAACATGAACCCGCCGCCTTCTGAGGTAATGGCAATGTCGGAATACACAAAGCGGCACACAGACTGCTCCTCTTTACCCACATCTGCGAACAGCACGGATATATCGATGCCTTCGCCTCCTGCTGCGTCAATTTTTAAATCCAGGGTATCAAATGTCAGGCTGTTCGAGGTGTAAATCACCTTACCCCCTGAAGTGCCGATATGCAGCGAGTCTTCGGTTTTATTTGTACCGACAAATGTGGTGGGACGCTCAATGCGCATGACATTCCAAGCTTCTTCTGATTCAATTTTGAAAGCGCATTTTCCCTTAATATTGACGGTCAAATGGCTGCCGCTGCTGCTTTCCTTAACATTTATGCTGTCAAAATACTTGCTGACTGAGATGTTCAGATCTTTGAAGGTAATGGAGCTTGCCGTGTCGTCAATGTCAACGTATACGCCGCTGCCTGTTCCGCTGAAGGTCAGCCCATCCCCTGTAATCGTAAGAACGGGAACAACGTTTCCGTCAAGCGTTTCGACCATTTTGTAGGTATAGCCGGTGAGACTGCTCACACTGATATCCTCGGTCACATCTCCGTCTGTTACATTAATTCCGCTCACCGGCAGCGGCGTATCCTTGGGAACGGAACGGTAGTTTGCCGTATATGTGCAGTTACCGGTAACAGTTTCCAAGGCCGGACTCCAGGCGGTGAACTCATATTTAATATAATCATTCTCTGCTTTGACCGGAGGATCAGCAGGGGGGACGATTACATCGCCGTAACGATAGGTCTGGGTAACGGTTCTTGCGCCGCCCTCAAACGAACCGCTGCCTGCGTTAAAGGTGATGGTGTAATCGTCATAAACCTGTTTGTACTTCGCGGTAATGGTCATATCCTGTGTGAATTTTTCCGGGAGAGCTTCCGACCAGCCATCGAACTCATAATGGTAATCGGGATTACCCTCGGGGGGGGTGAGGGCACCTATACTTACCAAAATATTTGTATTCTCTTCGTATTTGCCAGTAACGGTTTTTATATTCGTACCATCGGAGAACTTCCCGTTTCCGGCGCTGACCGTTACGGTATACTCTCTTGCAGCCGGCGTGTAGACCGCCGTACAGGTCATATCCTTTTGGACAACGACATCATCGGTCAAGCCGTAGGTATTTCTGTCCTGATCCCTCCAGCCTGTCAGCGTATAGGTGTACTGGTTATCCGCAGCCTTAACAGGGGCGTACGAGGATAAATTCACGCTGGAACCATAGGTAAGCCGGAGGGAAAGGCTTGTGCTTCCATCGGGGAAAGTGGCTCCTTCTCCAGCGTTGAAGGCGGCAGAATACTCCGGAACGGAAGAGACGACCCATACCGCGTTCCAGGTTTGGATATGCTGCTTATCCTGTGAGTAATCTACATCCCAGTGATGGAATTTGTAGAATACGCCGTCCTTAAGCACCGGCTTGATCGTGAGGACATTGTTGGCTTTCTGGAAGTTCTCCACATATTCCAGATAATCCAGATAGGGGATCATACCGGAGTCGGCGGCGCTGCTGCCGTCAGTAAAGGTTCCCATGTCTGTTCTGAATATTATCTGATGTTGTGTGAATTCAACAGCAAGAAAATAATTAGTATTACATGTGGCCGGGGGCAGCTGGTCATAAGCGTATTTCGCTGCGGCACCGCTACTGTTGCTCCATCCATTAATCTTGCAGCCGGGATAGCTCTTTTGCTGCGGGGGCAAAGGCATCGTGCCGTAATCAAAAAAGAATGTTTCACTATCATACCAGATATCGAAATTTTGCCCATAAGCTGTGTATTGCATCCTGGGGTAGTGGAACGTGATGTATTCTCGATTTATTTCATACTCCGCTACACTGTTGAACAGGACATACATAGTTTTTTGATTCTCTTTGAACCTTTCGCGGCACTCATCCAGTGTGCCGGTAAATGTATAGACCGCCTGCGTTTTGTCGTATCCGGTATGGAATACACTCCTATGTTTCCAATATTTGTGCAAATGATCGAATAAATCAAGCGTCAGCACCTTAGCATTCAGCCCCGGAATTTTCCCATCATCACTATAATTATAAAGCCAAACCCTTCTCTCCCAGTGTTTAAAAGTGCGTTCCGGACCAGGCGACTGATAGTCTGAGGTGGTAGGCACCGTGTCGCCGCATTCAGCGGCATATATCTCATAGTGCCACTGTCCGTCACGCATGTACATATAGGATACCAGCACCTGCAGCTTCGTCATATTTACCGTATAAGTGGTATCCTTCCAAATGGCAACGTCCCAGTCGTTTTCATATCCGGTTATTTTTGCGTCCTGGAGCCAGGAAGACAGGTCGATAGAACCGGGGACATAACCCGCAAGCACGGATTTTGTGAGCACGGTCTTTTCTCCATCTAGATTGATCACATAGGTTGCCTTCACGGGGTTTAGGTTGACCATTTTGGGGTCAATGCTGGGGTCCACCCATACGAGCTTGATCTCATTATAGGTATAGCCCTTTTCCCGGCTGCTGAAGCAGAGGTTGTCGCCACCGTAATAAACCTGCACCGTAGCGTCCAGGCGCTGGGTACCCTTCTCCACACGGACATCGTTATACGTTCGGCCGAAATATTGTGGCTGGACACTGATATGATTCTCATCAGACCAATCGATCATCCATGGGTTGGATACTTTGAACTTGAATTTACTAAGCTTGGAATAATCGCCCTTAACCAGTTCTCCGGTGGTAAGGTCAAGCATCTCACAGTCCAGCAGACCGCTGTTGCTGATATAGTAGTCGTTTTGGTTGAACACCACGGTATTGCCGGCGTTCTTGAATCTGTACAGCACATACCGGTTGCCCAGGGTATAAATAGGAAATTTCATATCCAGAACGGAAAGCTCCGCCTTTACCTTGAATAACTTCGACTCGGCAAAGAGTTTCAGTTCTACATAGATGCCGATTTCCATGTAGATTCCGCCGTTCATGTTGATGTCGGGGGCGGCACCGGTTTTGAGTAAATGAAGCTGCAAAAAGCCGTACAGATCCAAATAGGCGCCCACTTCTCCCCTAAAGCCGACTCTGCCCAGAGATTCTAGGCCATAGAAATTGACGCTTACGGTAAGCCTTACCCCGGCCTTGACTCCCAGATAGCCCACACAGTATAAGTCGAGGCTTTGCCTGCCATCGCCTTCGAGCGCGTACTTATACGTTTCCAGAGGATTACTTATACTGCCCCTGATTCCTATACGGTTGGCGGACATGAGGGTGCTTTGGGCCGACAGGCCCACCGCGAGATTCAGCCGGATAACGAAGTCCCCCTTCTCCTTCACCTGCAGGATGGGAATCGGCATTTTGATATCCTGCGCCTGGTCGAAAAGATTTACTTCCACAAGGTCGATATAATCGCCCTTTGACCCCAGTACCTCCCTGATGATTTCGGGGACGCCGGAATTGTCCTTTGTGAAACCGGAGATAAGCTTATTAATTTCAGCGGTGATATCTAAAAACTCCTCGTCTACGTCCACTGTCTTGACAAGGACGTTGAATTCCACATCCGTCTGCGAGTAAGTGTCGATCCAGGCGTCAAAATAGATCAGGCCGGTTTCCTTTCCCGACGAAAGAGTAATGTATTCCTTGAAGGTAAAGTCGGACTTCACCTGGACTTTCTTGATCGTCGCATTGTAATTGAATTTTATGGTCAGCACGACCCAATTGTTGTTGACCGCGCCGGGGAAGTTGGTGTTTTTGGCCGTGCCGATGGATGCGGAGACGGTTAATCCCGAGACCAGGGCTTTGACGGCGACAGAGAATTTATCATCGTTTTCGCTGGGCTGGGCAAATGACGAGGAAGCTCCGGAGGCCAATGTAGATGCTGACTGGGTTGTATCTGCCGACGAAAGCAAAGCCGCCATCGTCTGGCTTTCATTGAGCGCAACCGCCAGAAGCTTGGTAAATTGCAGCGTGCCCTCGCTGGTTTTCAGATCCTGCTCAAGCTTTTCCACATTAATGGATTTGGCCAGTTTATCCGGGTCTATATTTTCCTGCAAATAAACGTCAAGCTGCTTATAGACATCGTCCACGTTGCTGGCTTCGGTAAACAGCATGACGCGCTGCGGGTCTTTTGAATCCGTGTCTACAATGCTCAGCACATTGCGGATCTTCGAGTTTTCGTTGAGAATTCCCTGCCCGTTTGGATCAAGCTCGTCCGTTAAACATATGGTGGTTCCAACCACTATTTTCTTGTCGCCGGCCAAAGCCTGCGGCAGGCTGTACACACCGCTGTCGATTACATTTACTTGATTCCAGAGAAGATATACGATGCCATCCTTGAATTGAACATTATAGGTTTCGGGCTTTTTAATGCTGAAGGCAATGGTGCGGATTTCTTCTTTTTCATTACTGAAGCTGATATCCACGTCTATCAGGGAAAGCTCGTAGGTATCGCCCGGAGTGTAAGTGTAGGGCGCTTTGGGCGAAATGACATAAACGTTACCGCCCTTACTCGTAACGGTAACATCAGGGATTTCATCGCCGTTAACTTTATCCATAATTGTTATGTAATCATCCAGATTGCTGTCGGTGATGGTTTTCGGAGACAAAATATCAAAACTGATTTCAGCGGGGCAGTCCGGTAAAAACTTGACCGGATCGATGTATTCCTTATAGTTATAGTCCCTGTCGGCATAAGACGCGTAAAGGGTTATACTCTCTGTGATAGGGGCATCGGAATAGAAGGGTTCGGTCAGATTGCTGTCCCTATACCAGCCCGTAAAGGTGCAGTCGTCCTTGAGGGGGATTAACACATCCCGAAACTTGCCTCCCCGGGGCACCGAAACCGGAGCCATCGCGGTACCGCCGTTGGTTTCAAAAGATACTGTCAGAGAATCACCCGAGCCTGGGCCCGAGTCGGAACCGGAGGAAGAGTCGGTGGTAGGCATGGCAGGCATGACAGGGGCAGGCACGGCAGGTTGTTCAGGGTTGTTGACCACATTATCCGAAAACCTATGTAGCATCACCGCGAGCTCCGCGCGTATGGCGTTTCCTTGCGGGTCAAAGAGCATACCATTATCCCCCGGCTTGCCTGTGATGACGCCGATCATGCTGAACCACATGGCGCCTTCCAAAGCCCAATCCGAGATTTTATCCTTGTCGGCAAAGTTATAGCCGCCTGTTATTTTGCCGGCAGGTCCCTTTCCGATCAGCCGCGCATATCTCAGAAGAATTGTCGCCGACTGTTCGCGTGTGACATTATCGTCCGGCGCGAAACGGTTACCGCCCACGCCGCTGGTTATACCGTTCGCCGCTGCCCACGCCACCGCGCTGCTGTACCACGATTCTTCCGGCACATCAGTAAAAACGTTGGGCAGACCGGAGGTAACCGGGCTTCGCGCAAGATGGTACAGAACTGTGACCAGCATAGCCCGGGACATGGGCATATAAGGACTGAACAGCGGTGATTCCGTGCCGGTGCCGCTCATCAGGCCACTGTTGTAAACAAAACCTACATCATCAAAAAACCAGTCGCCGGGCTCCACATCCCCAAACGGATTTCTAAACGCAATTGTGCCGCCGTCCGCGTTATTGGTAGGCGACTGTCCGGCCGGATTGCCGGCAGTGTCACCTGCCGCCACAACGGAAAGCTGTGCGGGTGCAGCTGAACTGTTGTCTGCCAATACATCCAACGGTAGCATGGTTATTGCAAACATAACGCAGAGCAGCAAGCTTATAATTCGTTTTTGCGCCTTTTTCATATCATTCTCTTTCCTCCTCTACTGATTTAGGTTTGCGCCGCAGCGCATCGCACATGCAGACGCCGATGGGGTCGTAAGGCATCTGCTCCCGGTAAAACCAGCCGCAGCCACCGCAATCGCCGGGGGTTGGTTTTCCCGGGACATTGGGCTTACAATGGGGGCAACTCTCCTGTTCCGCCGTAGCAAAGGGTCGTCCTTCCCCGGTATACTCCGGGCGTTCCTCAAAGTCGGGGTAGGCCGGATAGCTCTCGTCAAGCTGCTCGTCGTATTCGAGGTAAACGGGAAAAGTGCGGCCTCCTGCCCGGAACACCTTATATAGTTCCTTTGGCTCAGGACACATCTATTTAGCTCCTTTCCGCAACGGGGATATAAAAACCCCTATGATAGCTTTTCATTACTATCATAGGGGTAAATAGATGTTCCCAGTAGTGACTTTTCACCCTCAAAAAGTCACATTTTTTTTGGCGAATAATATATATATTACCCTTTAATTGTCGAACCGAATAGAAGCATTTTACCATAAACCTGATACTGCAACCATTTTCAGTATATATAGCGACCGCTTTTTAATAGTCGTTTGAACGATAATTTTCAATCGTGATAAATGGTGAGTTCCCTGTTCATGAACCGGCTCCTTTATTCGTCATTAAAACATATTGCGCAAGCTCGTCCCGGTTGGATATGAACAGCTTTTCGTAAATTTCCAGCATGATATTCTTGAGCCTGCCAACGGAAATGTTAAACTGCTTTGCGACTTTTACGTAAGGAACGCGTCGGGCTACTAACTGTGCCAGATGGTATTCCCGCAGGGAAAGAATCACTGTGATGTTATCCTTGGTGAAATAGTTGTGAAAGGTGATCCAGTTTTTAACCGTGCGCTTCCACTGCCCGATGACAGCGTCGCAGTAGTCGGGAAATGCCTCCTCTAAACATTGCTCCACAATGCCGCCGAACTCGGAAATAGGCTCCGCAAAGGGCGTAATAAAACCGTGGGGCAGAGCAATGCGCATGGCTTCCAGCAGCCAGCGCCTGGCTTCATTCTCGCGGCCGAGACAATGACAGGAAAGAGCGCAAACGACCCGCAGATAAATCTCTGGCAATGTGATCCCCTGCTCCGATGCGTAAAAGGTCAATGCGGTCTGTGCCACGGCCAGCGCGATTTCATATTTTCCGATACACATGAAATATCGTGCGCGCAAATAGAGTATATACGGCGGCTTCACCTGTACTGGGAAGGCGCTGAAATCCCCCTCCGAAAGCCACTTGGGAACCATATTCGGGACAATCACGCTGACGGCAACGCTGGCCAGCGCAAGCTCCGCGATAGCGCAACTATCCCTGCCGCGGCCTGCGCCCACAAAGCTTTTGAGATAAGCTTCAATCTTTAGATACGCAGGGTAGTCTCCTAGGCTGATAGCCGCCACGACCGCTACCAGGGACGCACGCAGCCTTGCCGCTTCGTCCCCTTCGGTTTTATCATAGCAGCGCATTGCGCGTGCGAAATCGCCCCGCAGATAGGCAAGCTCACCCTCGTATTGAAGCCGCAGTTTTTCCTCCTTCACAATTTTCAAAATCGCATCGGGATTATGGGTTGGCATGGGTATGGAAGTGGCCTCAATTATATAAGCAAGCTCGGAGGACAGGGATTGTCCCGGCGGCTTTTTCTCTTTGCGCGGATCAACGGGTTTTTCCGCATCATCCGGAATCATCCACGACCTCCCGTATTTTTTAGCGCGGGGTATCCGGTTATCGGCTAAAAGCCGCTGCACCTGCCTGAGAGAAACGCCCCATCTTTCAGAAGCCTCTGTTGTTGATATGTATTCCATCCTGAAACCGTCCTTGTGAAATGACAGCTTTATTATAGTCGTTTGAGCGACATGCTGCAACGGGTGACATGGGTCTTCTATTGCGAATTTAATTTCTCCATATATTCTCTTTTTCTTCTGGTGATTTCTTCACGCCCGGATTTAATTACGGCAATAACATCAACTTGCTCAATCGCATCATCAAATACCGGCTGTCCAGTTCCTGATAAAGATACACGGTAGCAAGAACCATCCCTATTCCGGGTTAAATACCCGGAATCTACCAACATACGCCGCAATGTAACATGATCAATGTCTTTCATTGGGGTAAGTTTGCTTATATTATTTATCCAATAATCAAGATTATGGTTAATCTCTTTCTCGCTGAAGATGGCTGTTTTATCTAAAGTTAGAATTGCGCTTTTGAGTAGAACATGCAAATTAGTATAATCACTGGGGAATTCGGATAAGCCGCTTCGCAAAAATATGTTAAGCAAACATTTTTTAAAATGCTCCTGGGAAATTATTTTTTTATTTTCCATATCATATCCCTCCCTAGCTCCATTTATGAAAAGATCAACAATGTACTCAATAGTTGCCTGGGCATCAAACGATTCCGGCTTCATGTACAACTCCTGCGCCACTTCAATTTTTGAGGAGTATCAGTTAGGTTGGCTTAGAGGGTAAATAGAAACGGGCAAGGGGCAATCTTTAAGCATCGGAAGAAACTGCGAAGCAGTTTCAACACACCGCTGCAACGAGGCGGGGGATAAGAATCCTCCGCCTGTTTTGTCCCCTTGTCCAAATAAGATAAGTGCACTCCTTGTATATTTAAACTAAATCGTAATCTTCGCTCTTTCCCGTATAAAAGCAATCTCGCGATCGATGTCGCCTTGAATTTCGGCAATGCGGCTCTCGGCGTCAGGACCTTTAAGCAGGCGATTGAAGCGACCCTGCTTCATTAAGTATTCATCCACCGGGGCAGCGTCTTTTTTACCGCTGATGATAAGCGAGCTGGGGTTATTAAAGCTGATCTTGCCATTTTCCGCTTCCCATAACAGCCAGGCACCGCTGCGCACAGCCATACGGCTCATCTGCACGGTTTCAGGCATATCGAACTGCCAGCCTAAATAGCAGGGGGCCTGAATTTCGATGTATTTCATGCCCGGGATGTTTTTGGCTTTTACCACCTTATCGTACAGGTCGCCGGGGTAAGCCACAGCGGCAGTAGCCACATAGGGAATATTATGCTCCAGCATCAGCAGGGCCATGTTTTTCTTGGGCTGGCGCTTGCCGGTAGGGGTGGTGGTGGTGAAGCTGCCACGCGGGGTGGCTCCGCTACGTTGCACGCCGGTGTTGCTGTAGGCTTCGTTGTTATAGCAAAAGAAAATTATATTATCGTTGCGCTCGGCTGCGCCTGATAAGGCCTGGAAGCCAATGTCATAGGTGCCGCCATCGCCCACCCAGGCGAATACGGTGGGCAGCTCGCCTTGCAGGCGGCCCTTTTCCTGCATTACTTCCAGCGCGTGGGTAATACCGGAGGCTGAAGAGCCAGCGGACGCAAATGTAATATTAATGCAGGGCCAATTATAACCCAGCCTGGGGGTCATGCCCATGCTGGCTACCGAACAGGAAGGGGTCAACAGCATGATGGCGTTTGAACCCAGAGCCTTGCCTACGATGCGCAAGCCCATGGTGGCGGGGCAGCCGCCACAGGCCCCGTTGCCGCTTAAAACCTGCTCAATATCCGGTAATTTTTTAATACTGGTAGCCATATCTCATCCATTCCTTTCATGGTCTATGCTTTTTTATGCTTTCTATTCATCCATCATGGCGCGAATCTCGGAGGCCATGAATTGGCGAGTCAGGTCGATGCCACCAATGCCCACTACCCGGTTTTTAACCGTGATATCGTTGCGGCAACCAAAGAGTATGCTTTTCAGCTCTGAAGCCAAAATACCGCCAGGGTGGCCGAAGTTATAATTGCGATCCAGTACCATCACCTGCGCGTTTTGCGGCAGTGCAGTGATGATATCCTCGGCCGGGAAGGGCAGATACAGGCGCGGTCTGAGCAGGCCAGCTTTAATGCCCTGCTGGCGAAGGATATCGATGGAAAGTCTTAATTCTGCTCCCATACTGTTGATGGCAAAGGCTACTACTTCGGCGTCTTCCAGCCGATAGGTGTCGATGGTGTCACCATCCCACATGCCGGTGATATCCTTGTATTCCTGCGCTGCCTGCTTTACCAGCGGGATGGATGCCATGATATCATCGGACAGCATCTGGCGGAAGGGTGCGTATTCGGGCGCATTGGTCACATTGCTGAAGGAAGAGGGATGAGCCGGATCCAGCCGCCATTCCGGTTCATACGGGGGCAGGAAACGGTCGATATCCTCCTGTGGTGGCAGGGTGAGGGGCATCAGACAATGGGAGATAGCAAAGCCGTCAAAGTTGACCATCACCGGGATATTGATCTGTTCGGCCACGCGGAAGGCTTGCAAAATAGTGTTAAACACCTCCTGGTTGGAGGAGCAGTGATATTGGATCCAGCCGGTATCACGCTGAGCCATTGAGTCCTGATGATCAGCCCACAGGGTCCAGGGGGCAAAAATACCGCGGTTAACATTGCACATTACCACTGGCAAACGTCCACCGGAGGCCATATGTAAAACTTCGTGCATATACAGCAGGCCGTTGGCTGAAGTGGCTGTAAAAACGCGGGCACCGACAGCGGATGCGGCCACGGCAGCGGCCATGGAGCTGTGTTCGCCTTCCACCGGGATGAAACGGGCGTGCAGTTCGCCATTTTCAACCATGGCAGCCAGCGCTTCCATAATACTGGTCTGGGGGGTAATAGGGTAGCCGGGTACTACATCCACCCGGGCGCTTTTTACGGCCAGCGCGGCGGCATGAGCACCGGTATCCATTATAACTTGTGCTGTTTTCATACGGCTACTCCTCCATTTCCATGCTGATTGCGCCGGTGGGGCATTCTACGGCGCATACGCCGCAGCCCTTGCAGTAGCGGTAATCAATAGTAATTTCTTGGCGGTCTATGACCGCTTCCGGACAATATACCCAGCAAATCTGGCATTTATTACATATCTGAGTATCAACTACCGGACGATGCGTTCGCCAGGAACCGGTGTCACCGCCGGATCCTTTCATCGGCCAGGAAATGGGCCGGTAGGCTTTCGTTAATAATTTCATTCATTTCCATTCCTTTCGCTAATCCAAATATCCGTATGCTATATGGCTAATCTTCGTTACGCTGTTTAAGCTCCGGAAGTAACTGCGCAGCAGTTTCTACACACCACCGCAACGAGGTGGGGTGGATTAAACCCGCCGCTTTGTTTGTTTATTAAATCGATCGTTTAAAGAAGCGGAGGACATATTTTCACCTCGTTATAAGCCTTACCAGCAGCGCCCAGATTACGCGCTTCGTCATTACCCGGCCATTTATTTAGGATGGTTTGTTCCATAATATTTTGCGGAATGTTTAGCACCCGGCACACCGCGCCAAACAGCGGGATATTGATAATGGGGCCATCGGCCGAAAATAATTCGGCTTCGCGGGCGATAGCCTCGGCGTCCACCTGCCAGGTGCAGTATTTCTCCACGGCTTCGGCGTAGGGAGCATTGATGATCACGCTGCCCTTCTCAGTTATGCCTTCACTGACCGCCGCTTTGGTAAGCTTTTCGCTCATTACTACTACATAATCCGGCAGTTCGCATTGACTGTGCGCGTGGATACTGCCGGGGGACATGCGCACTGCTGCCCGCACCGGCGCTCCGCGACGTTCCACGCCAAAGAAAGGCAAGGCCTGCCCTTGTTCACCGTTTTCCAGCGCAGCCTGCGCTAACAAGTGAGCCAGGGTAACGGAACCCTGCCCGCCAAAGCCATTGATTCGTAGTTCTAACATATTGTTCATATCGCTCCTCCATTCTTCTATGCTGTGCCAAACGCTCTTCTCTAAATAGTACTTATGCCTTTATCAGTTATACCTCCCTTATTCTGCTTCATGAGCCCATCGGGCAGCAGGTGGATAGTTAAGGGGCGCACAGCCACACCCAGCTGTTTCATTATTTAAAACTAAAAATAGTTGCCGGTCGCCAGTAGCGTCTTCTATCGAAAGCACCTCCCTGGTAAAAAAAATAAACCCTTCGCTCAGAACTCTGAGACGAAGGGTTAAACTCCGCGGTACCACTCAAATTAACGGCTAAAGCCGTTCACTCCATCAGGATGCGGGATCTTAAGATCCGATATCCCCTTCATTTTAACGGTTGAAGTTCCGTCCGAGCCTACTTTCTAAAATGATTTCGGTCGGCAACTCCAGGGTGAGTTCCACCTGCCTCTTCGACCGCATCACACCGAACAGCGGTTCTCTGTAACCTGAGGATCAGCTTACTATTCCCTGTCATCGTCATTTTTGAATATTGCATTTATTATACTGAGCTGCGGTTTTTCTGTCAACATTTCTTTTTAGTATCGGAAAGAAACTGCCAAGCAATTTTAACACAGCGCTGCAACCAGGCGGGGGGATTAGAATCCGCCGCCCGTTTTGTTAACGGGAACCCGGCCGTTTAAAGAAGCGGGGGCATATTTCACTTCGAGCTTGAATAAGAAAGTGACTTTTTGCAACGGACTAAACTCTTAATATTTAAGCATCCCTGTTTTATTCATGTTAAAATAATACAGACTTGCTCAACTTTTCGCTTACAGTCAAGGAAATATTGACCAACAGGACGGTGTTATGATGATTGCGACTTTCTCCTTATCCCCGGCGGGAGCCAAGCGTCTGATCGCTCGTGGAATCATAAATGAACCAGTATTTCATCCGGCCATGACCCATGGCCGGATGATAATTGCTGTGGGTACCACCAACTCATATATCGCTGAAGAACTGGGGTTCATATCTGCAGACGTGAAACCCCGGTTTGCGGCTGGTATCGTAAGCGGCGGAGTACCTTGCGTTACAGCTGCTGATACCCGTTTTGCCAACATCTGCCTGGAAAACGGGCGCATCATAAAGGATGTCTCCTGGGAAGATTTCATAATGGACTTTAACCAGGATGATGTCTTCATCAAGGGAGCCAATGCCTTTGATGCCGATGGTAATGCCGGGGTGCTGTTGGCTAACCCCAGGGGAGGTACGGTAGGGGGCTCCTTCGGGGTCCTGGCAGCCCGGGGCTGTAAGCTCCTGGTACCGGTTGGCCATGAAAAGTTTATTCCTTCCTGTACGGCGGCGGCCCGGTTAATGGGCATTAACCGGCTGGATTACAGCCTGGGGCAGCGCTGCGGTTTGGCGCTACTGCCCGCAGGCTTTGCCCGGATATATACCGAAATAGATGCCCTAAAGACTTTATTCGCTGTGGAAGCTACGATTGTTGCCGCCGGTGGAGTGAGCGGGTCTGAGGGTTCAGTGATGCTTGCAATCGATGGCCCTGATGAAGCAGTAAAGGATGCGTTGGCCCTGGCCCGCAGCCTGCTAAAAGAAAAACCCCTGTCCGTGCCCAGGCAGTCCTGCAAGGATTGTAAGGCCAGTGGCAACTGCGTCTTTAAGAAAATTCCTCCTAAGGATTAAATGAAATGATTCCACTACAAAAAGTTATATATATGCATCAGCTTGCATAAAAGACTTTTGTAGCAAAGTCAATGAAATAAAATAATTAGCTGTGTTGAGATACGGAAAGTTGGTATTTTGTTGAATTATAGTAATAGTCAAGGCAGATATCGCCATAAACTGATAATTATGTTGGCCGTAATGTGGATTTTGGTTTATCTACAGCGTACCAATATCGGAGTCTTGCTGGTAGACCAACGTTTCCTGGAAGAAATGGGCCTGGTCGGACAAGCAGCCCGGCAGGGGATGCTGATGACGGTTTTCCTGCTGGTTTATTCCTTATCCAATATGCTATCGGTCCCCATCAGTAACCGCTTGGGACCACGGCGAGCGTTGCTTCTGGGGGTTATTATCGGTGCTCTGTCTATGCTGGCCGGAGGCTGGGTGGCTTCTTTTGCTGCCCTTATCCTGGTACGGGTTATACTGGGACTGGCCCATGGCATCTATCACCCTAATATAAGTCTGCTGGTTAAAAATTGGACTCCCCCACAGGAACGAGGTACGGCCAATGCCGTTGTTGGGGTAGGCGGCTGCTTGGCACTTATTGTGGCCCTGCCGCTCTATACCTGGATAAATTGGGGGATTGGTTGGGAATACAGTTTTTTTATTCCCGGGCTGTTAGGTTTGTTGGCGCTTATACCGCTGGGGTTTAGCTGGATATCCGACCAACCAAGCGATAATCCTTATATATCGACCCAGGAAGCTCAGTATATAGTTTCCCAAAACGAGGATAGCAATACCCCAAGGGATGAATCGGCAGTAGATTCCCCAGGGGTACGGGAGCTGTTGAAAAATACCTCTTTTTGGTTATTAGCTGTGATATATACCGCCTTTTTGTGCAGCTGGTGGGGACTGATGACCTGGATGCCACAATATCTGGTGCATGCTCGGAATTTTGATATCAGCGGTATGGCCGGTTACATATCCCTGGCCTATGCAGTGGCAGCGGCAGGCATACTTATCGGAGGTCGATTAGTAGACCGGGTGCAGCTCCGAAGTGTTATCGGGATAGCAGCCTTATGTGGTGTAACCTTGACTACCCTGGGCATTGCCCTGGTGCCTTCCCCCCTTGGAGCAGTGGTGTTTATGACCCTGGCAATAGGTATTAACGAATTTGTTTATCCTACCGTATGGGCCATTATGCAGACATCATTACCCTCTCACCTGCTGGTAACTGGTTCCGGCATAGTCAGCGGAGTAGGAAATCTATTATCAGCTATTTCGCCTTTCATTCTGGGTTGGTTAATCCAGGTGAGCGGCAGTTATACCGGCGGGCTGTTATTTTTGGTAGCCATGGCCGCGCTGGGAGCAGTATGCTGTGTTTTGCTGTACCATCAGGAAGCCTCGGCTCACTAGCCGCCAGGGAAATGTCGTACCGTGACATACTCCCGGTATTGAAATACCGTCAGCCACGGGGAGCAACGGGGACGGTCCTTGTGACTGGTCCCATATAGTAAACTTCGTCCCAGCTATCGGGTTGTCCATTTATATATCTACGCTCCCATAATGGGAAATTATGATTGCGCTCCACCGATCCTGGGTTTTGCTAACCCGTTATCAGCATTACCGGGTAACCGGGCAGAGTATGGGAGTTTCGCTTGCAGCTTTACTTTTCGATTTTTACGGCGGTGCCGTAGACCAGCATTTCTGCGGCCCCACTCATTATCTGGGAACTGCTGAAACGAATTCCTACAATAGCATCGGCATTTAGTTTTTCGGCTGCCTCTATCATACGATTTAGAGCCTCTTCCCGGGATTCCACCAGTAATTCACTGTAGCCCTTTAACTCTCCACCTACCAGGGATTTTAGAACAGCTCCAATATCCCTTCCCAGATGTTTTGCCCGGATGGAACTTCCGCGAACCAGGCCCAGAGTTTTGCTTATTTTATATTCCGAAAGATTGTCGGTAGTAACAAGAAGCATAATATTCATCTCCTTAGTTGATAATCAAAAATCTTTATTTTTAAATATATGCCAGGAACCCATCAGAATAAATAGAGCCAAAATGAAAATTACTATCATGGCAGTTGTTTGTATTGAAGAAGTAAAAAATATATCTACACCGGTCATATAGCGGTAGATGTTTAAATAAAGCATTCCAGATATCTTTCCCATTAAGCCTATTGCAATGAATACAATTACCGATGCTATGACAGGCTTAATAACATCATTGAATATAATAGAGAAAAAAACTACCACCGAATACAAAAACAATGAGCTTATACTTAATTGCAGGCCATACATCAGGGCTTGTTCCAGACTAAAATTAAAATCATGAAATAAGGCTATAACAACCGGCAAAATACTCCCGGCAGCGATTATCAGAAGAATACTGAAAAAGCTGGCCAGGATTTTACTCAGAAAAATCTGTTTGCGGGTCCGATTGGACAGGAGAAAATAGTTGGTATTCTGTTCCGTTTCCCGGGCAAAAAGAGGGAAAGTCAAGATTATAATGGCCAGAAGAATTAACTGATAAAGGTTTTTCCCGAACCATTGTGACCAGACATAAAAGTCAATATTATTAAAGAGTTCTAAAAGCTGTTGATTCAGTGTTTCCATATCGAGAAGTTGATTCATAAACGGGGCCTGTTTCAAGCCCTGCTCGATTTGCGCTATATCGGCTACGGTCTTAAACCACTCATAATTGGACAGTACAAAATAACCTGTCAATAAGGTAAGAAATAATAATATTGTTCCCCGCCAGCGTAGATCCCACAATTCTTTAATCAAGAGACTCATTCCTCTTCACCTCCATTTTCCATCAGTAACAAGAAAATATCTTTTATATTTACATTTTCAGGATTCAGGAAAGCAAAGTCAGCCTGCAATTTTTGCCTGGCCTCCATCCCGCCCTGACAGAGAATAAGAGATTGCTTATGCTGATGGTGAGTGGCAATAATATCAAGGGTCGATGGAGGTATAGCGGAAATTTTGCTCTTTTCCAGTTTTAAGAGAAAAAGTTCGCTTTTCAGGTCATCCAGGTTACCATTAAGCACCATATGTCCCTTACGCAACATAGCAAAAGAATCAACGCTTTCTTCTATTTCTCCCAATTGGTGAGATGAAAAAATAATAGTCTTGCCCTGCCAGCTCTTTTCTTTTATCAGCTGCAGCATTTGTTCCTGCATGATTGGGTCCAAGCCCCGGGTAGGCTCGTCCAGGATAAATAAATCGGCTGAACGGGCAAAGGTTAAAATAGCATAAAACTGGGTTTTCTCTCCATAGGAAAGCGTGGATATGCTTTTTTTGCCTTCCAGGGGGAAAATATTCTTTAACTCCAATGCCTTATCATTATCCCAGCCCGGAATTATACCACTGGCATAGTCCAACATTTTCTTGACCGTCATATTATGGTAAAGGTTTTTATTTTCTGGCATATACGATATTTTAGCCTGCAGCTTTTCTCTTTCAAAAGGCCGGTGGCCTAATATCTCAATATAACCCCTATCCGGACGGACTATATCCATAAGCAGTTGCAAAAGGCTGGTTTTCCCTGCTCCATTAGGACCTAAAAGTCCGAAAACACTCCCAGCTTCAAGGGATAAATCAGTAATTTGCAGGGTAAAGCTGCTGTTTTTATAGCTTTTGCAGAGTTCTTTTATTTGCACCGCATGCATGCTATTCATCACCTCCATATGCACTATTAATGCTTTGCATTACGAGTTCGGTAAATTTCTGGCGGGATACTTGGTAATTGCGGGCGATGTTTACAATTCCGGCCATTTCCTTAGCGAGTATTTCTAATGCCTTTTCTTCCATGGTTTTTTTATCAGAATCTTTAATAAAGTATCCTACCCCCGGGCGGGAATAAATATATCCTTCGTTTTCCAGCTCCCGGTAAGCTCGGGCTACTGTATTGGGGTTGATTTTTAAATCACGGGCCAATTCTCTGATGGAAGGGATAAGCTCATCCCGGCTCAATTTCCCACTAATAATATCCCCCTTCATACTCTGAGCTATCTGTTGATAAACAGGTTCACCCGAGTGAAAATCCACTTTTACCCATATCAAGCAAGTCACCCCCCGTACTGCACCATCTGTATTAATAATACTAATACAGATGGTACGCACTGTCAACTGCATAATCATTAATAGCTTTATATTATGAATATCTGTAAAAGTATGAAGAAAGCGAGTATTAAACAAAAAATGGGGGAAAGAGGTGAGTTATAGAAATATATCGCCACTTTAAAAGGGGTAGCGGTAGTAAACTTCGTCCCAGCTATCGGGTTGTCCATTAATATAACTACGCTCCCAGAATTGGAAATTATGATTGCGCTCTACTAGTATTACCGTGGTTAAGCAAGTACCATAATCGGGACTCGTGACAAATAGGGGGGAAAGGATTCTTTCCATTTTCAAGCCAACACCGGTTTGGGGTAAGTCCTGGTCATCCGGCAATTCCCGATCGCTCATCACGGCAAACAATTGCTCGAATTTAATATCATCATGCTGTATAAGTTGGGCCAGTGCCTTTATTCCCTTGCTTACTTTAGGCCAGGGTGTATTGAGCAAGGCATTGCTTAAACCATGAACACCAGCTGGTATTTTACGAATAATTCTTTCCCGGTTGGAGTAGTAATACATTGATTCATTGGTTCCCGTTAATAGATTGAAACCGTTATACGCACTGTCTCCGTTAAGCAGGTCGGCTATATAAGTCTTTGGCGCCAGATTACTGTTCAAATAATCTTTAACCAGGTGCCCCCGCGACCTGGCCTCCGGTCTAAAACTGGAAGGATCCCGGTAATTGGTCAAAGCAGCAAAACATCCATTGGTGGTTATCCCCATCCAGCTACCACCTTCCTTCAGATCTCTTCCCGCCAGAATATCGGGATGGTCTGGCCAAAAAGCGGCAGCTGCCGTGGGACGCTGGTAAAATTCATCCCGGTTTGCTGCTACCACCAACTTGTAACGGGGATGACAATCATAGGCAAACAATATTATACACATAATTCCTCCCGATTTACCCGCCCACCGGCAGGGGAAACCGCCGTTGTTTATTTACTCCCTCCAGCCATGCAGAGCTTTTCAGTGGCTGCAAGAAAACTGCAAGTAATTGGAGTAGTGACGCTTATAGCAAAACACTTTCCAGAAATTCTCCTGACGTCCCTGTTTTCATGAATAGCTCTTCATTATTCAGCACCAGGAAGTGTTTATCCAGACTGATTAACCAATCTGCCCTGGAGCTTAGAGCAGATGCAAGAATTAAGGCATCGTGAGGGTTGATTAATTCCTTTGCCTGTGCCAAGCTTTCTTCACTCGGTGCAGCCATTATGAACGGCAATATACGAAACAAGTGATAATAATGAGCAAGACAAGCAGGCAGCTTTCTTTCGATATTACGCGTTACTTCCCTTACAACTTCCTCCGAAATAACCGGAATTAGAAATCCTAACTCGGCCAAATTAAGTATTTCTCGTGAACCTCCCTTGGCCGAAGCCAGACCGGCAATAATAACACTGCTGTCAAGAAATACTTTAATCGGATTCATATTCATGGCTGCCCTCACGTAAACTTGACAGTAATTCTTCCAGGTTCATGTTTTCATTTTTCATAACATATTCAACCTGCCGGGCCAGTTCATTAACCATGGTTTCTTCAGGAATTACCACCATGGCCCGGCCAATACTTAAAACCTGGAGAATTGAGTCTTCTTTAAGCCCCAGGTGCTCCCGAATCTCAACTGGCACAGTAAACTGACCTCTCTCCCGCATCCGCACTTTCCGATTTATAACAGCCTTCGGCATCACATATCTTCCTTTCGGATTTTCGTATTTATGATTTAAGAATATGCGAATAGGTGCTGCAAGTCAAGAAAAAGGCATTCATATAAATTCATTACTCTTTACCCGTCGCGAATATAACAGGTCACAACTACACAAAATTGTTTCTTTTTGAATACCCTAATACTGTAAATATTCAGGGAGATGGCAAAATGGCAAAATTGGCCAAATACAACTACACTACTGGCCCCATAAGTTGTTGTGAGTATATTAATAATATTCGGGTACTGGTATTGAATAACGGAGCAAAGAGGCACAATGCGAGAGTTAGAATCTTTAATCTTGATCCAAAACCTAAAAAAGAGGTATTCGATGAAACCTTTACGATTGCCGCCAATTCCAAAATCCAAACGGAATTTATCCCCATGTTTAATGCATTTGAAGTTCAAATTCTAAGTGATAGCCCCCGGATTTTGATCTGGGTAGGCGGACGCTCCGGCAATGAGAATCTGGAAGGGAATACCATATTGCATAAAGACCTAGTTAGATTCTAGGTGCCAGGGTGTCCGGTGGGTGTGGTCCTAATTATATCATGGCCTTTCCCTTTCTTCCTCTGTCCAGTCCGGTGCTTCCTTCTTCCGGTCTGGCCTAGTCCAGGCTTAAACGGTAGAGTTTTCCCTGGAAGAAATTCGCTGCTAAACACTAACTCAAGTTATTGCCACAGCATTTCTTATACTTTTTCCACTTCCGCAGAGACAGGGATCAAGCTATGGGCGGCGTTGGAGTCTGTTTGCAAACAAATCCTTTAAATTAATTTGCTGCCAATCGGAATAATCCAAAGCACGAATCCACAGAGTAAGCTCTTCAGGTTCAGCTATTACCTGATATACAGTGCCTTTGTGAAGAGCTCCGCCGTTTTTTACTTCAATATCCATGAGTTTCTTCATACCATTGATGTCCAGCTTACCGAAGAATTCTTTGGAGTCGGCAAGATTTATAAGATTATTATAACGAGGATCATCTTCTACCTTAGGCGGATCAGCCACTTTATCTTTCCATTCAGCGGGATAGGGCGGAACAAAGCTATTGTAGGCAGCCAAGACACCTTTTTGTTCACCTGTTCTCACACGAGTTCCAAAAGTCGCCCTCTCTACGGATACGCATTCTTTCTTATCGGCAATCTGAATGATATGGGAAAGATCTGCAGGAATTACCGATAGATATTCCGATGCTTCATCAATTGTACTGCATTGGTTTAGCGTCGTTACCAGCACAGAAACGGTGTCTTCACGGTCTTCTATGTATTGAGGATCGGAGGCTGCTCCATTATTAAGTTCAATAAATAGTCCTTGGTCGTTCATGCCGGTTTCAAGGTAAACATTGCCAAGAGGATGTATATTGGCAAAGCTATTTCCTGAATCAGGATTGAAAACAACTACTGCCAGATACTTCATGTATTTTTCCAGAGCTTTTCTGTCTATGTCCCAATTCCTGCCAAATACAAGATTACCGTTAGGTGTATACTTGTCCCAGGCAGCTAAAGCGCTGCATGCACTGGGAGGCTCTCCGCCCAAAGCCAAACCTGAAAGGCTGGATATACCGGCATTCAGGATTAACACTTCATCCAGGCTTAGCCCTGATGTCTCAGCGATCCCCTCCAATAATTCATTAAGGGGCAAGCTAAAAGCTGAGGCTAAAACTTTTGCATTTTTGAGCTGCTCATTATAATCCATTCCTCGCGTTTTAATATCGTTTGATATATCTGTATAAAACTCGCGCAATTCATCTTGAACAAGCCCTCCGTATTGGCGCCCCATCTCCCGCCAATTGCCATTTAGGGTGAGCACCCAATAAGCACCATTATCTGTTTTAAATGCCGTACCGTCTTCAAATTTTTTTGTTTCTTTCAGAAGACTTTTATTTTCGTTTGGGCTGCAAGCTGCAAGAAAACTTGTAAAAACAAGCGATAGCATGAGAATGACAATCAAAAATAGGCGGACATGATAAAATTTATAACGATTCATAATTGCAGCCTCCTTGTATATCATTTTTTCCCATCAATGAAAGATAGATCGACACAAATTTCAGGTGCAACACTGCCGCGAAGTTGATGGGGTGATAGTTTTCCCGCTCAACCTTGATACATTCCTCTAAGTTCTGCATCTGCGCATTGATCTCCTGCCTTTCGGCTAGCGTTTATTGAGAACCTTCCCGGATGTAACTACAACGGCATAAACCAAGTGAGCGGCCAGGTACGCAACCCGGCCGCTTTTACACAAGTTTATTCAGAAACTAAAAACCGCGTGGCGGCCAAAAAAACGGATTTAACCACGCGGCTATTTTTACTGGAGCCGATGGCCGGATTTGAACCGGCGACCTGCTGATTACGAATCTGAAAAATGGCATGGGGTGGTTAAAAGCGTGAGGAGAAGTTGGAAATATCGGGCTTTTTAACCCTGGGTCAGATGTTAATAAAAGTCCATTTGGTGCCCTAAAATGTAAATTTGGGCACCGAATGGGCACTAGTTTTATTGTCTAGGGTTCTAAGTTGCGAGCGGTGTTTCATCTGCTTCGGCTAGTATAATGCTAATTCTTTTAAATCAATAATAACGTTAGCATCGACAACCACCGGCTTCCCAAGCAACTTCTTGGATTTGGGTCTACGTTTCAAATTCTTCCATCCATGAAGATGCCTGTTTTCTTGCGTCTTTCATAGAAATCCCCAATAGTTCTGCAATACGGCCGGTGGATATTGCATCACTCATAAAAAGATTTCTAACTAAGATGTAATAAGTTTTATTCTTTTCTATTGCAGATATTGGATTTGGCTCCTTCTTTTTTCCACCTCTTGAGTTAATAATCTTATAAAATCTACTTACCTGTGATGAATCAAAAAAACCATAGTTTTTTAGAGTCATTACTAGAGCTTGCAAACTAATACCAAGCTCCTTTTTAAACTCAATCAGATCAGTTAAAGTTGCCCGGTTACCTATACGCTTATACCAATGCTGAACTTGATATCGTGGTGCCAAAAAACATCCCGCAAAGTGATCAGCCATTTTTTCCCGCGGATCAGAACGAGCAGTAAAATGGCTTCCTGCATTATTTCCATATTCTTCCCTGTGGAAAACTAAATGCCCATATTCATGAATTAAGGTAAAAATCTTGCGCTCTTCCGGAATAATATCATCATCATTTATGATAATGAATGCACCATGTTCGTCTGAATAACCTGAAAGTCCAAAAATGTTTGAGTTGTGAAAAGGTTGTGCAATAACCTGTATACCGAATGCTTCAAAGCACTCGTATATATCCTGATGTCCACAATTGTCTAGTACCTGCTGTCTTTGCTCCAAGGCCACCCTTTCAATTTCTTCTTTTTCCTTATCAGTTAAATTTTTCTTACCAGATAGTTTTAATTTGTACTGTGGCGGCAAGAAAGAAATCATATCCTGTCCAGCAAGGCTTAATACTTCCCATTGTTTTTGAAGTCTATCTTGAATTACAGCTCTTAGCTCATCCGTAAAGTTGTCATCAGGAAAATCAGCCCTAAACATCACGCGCAAGACTTCATCTTCATTTTCTTCGATAAAATAATCAAAGGGTTTATTAAAGAAAGCGGCTAATTTAAATAGCTTTTCACTGTCAATTGCCTGTTCTCCCTTAATATACTTGCTAACAGTTTGGCGAGTCACTCCTAATATTTGTGCAAGTTCCTGGTGACTAATTTCTTTTTCTTGCCGCGCCTTATCAATATTACGTCCAATTATTTCGGCAATATTCACCTCTTATCCCTCCTTAATGTTAATTATAGTTTACATAGTATTGATATTCAATCTTTATATTTGTATAATATTATTAACATGTTTGGGATGTGATAACCAAAAATTAATCTCAAATATGAATAACTGGAGAGGAGGTTTAAAAAGATGGCGAAGAATACTGGTGATAATTTCCGCATTGGGGCAGTCAAAGGTCGTAGCCAGACCTTTAATCCAAAGAATGACACCTATGTAAAGAGAAACGATGCCACTGGTCGATTCATGGATGTCAAACAAGACGGCACTCCTTTTAAAGGAGTCAGAAAAGAGAAATAGGAGCAGTACCAGTGCTCCTATTTCAAATCCATACATAGGGTGCTATGTCTAGCGCCCTCTTTTTTTATTTACTTCTAGCTTTATTATAAAAACTCCTGCCTAATTTAAAAATAAAGAAAGGTCCAGACTTAATAAATAAACATACCCCAACCTTTACATAGCTATAGCCTACCCTGGCGGGGGGCAAATGGCCCCAAAATACAAACTTAATTCTCTAACATTGATTAAGTTTCGTTCGGATCTCCTCATAATTCTTCCCGGTCGGCATCAAGAAGAGGCACGTTCCACCACTCTTTGTTTCCCATAGTTCACCCAGTCGTCTCTTTTCTTTGGAATCTTCGCTATCATAAATATATGCGCCTTTATACTCAACAACCAAGTAACGGCCATCATTTAGGCGTCCAACAAAATCAAAAGTCCCTCCAGCTACGGAGAGACCTTGGTTTCTAGTGGAGCCGATGGCCGGATTTGAACCGGCGACCTGCTGATTACGAATCAATAATTGGGGTAAAAAGGGAAGTAAAAGCGAATTAATAAATCCTAAGATATTGCCTAAACATCGGCTTTTCGATACAATAATTAATACCCGTCTGTTAAAGCGAAAAAAGGTAATAAAATATATCTCGGTAGCAATTCGGTAGCAAAATGCTAATCCGGGAAACTCCCAATATTAGCTTGCTGGAAACTGTTTTTGTAGCAAGGAAATCATCATTTCAACTTTTCAAGCTCATCTATCTCGTCGGTAGCTGCTTCATCAGCCTGTTTGATTCGGTGTTGATTGTATATCTCATATTGTTCATGGGCTTTCTTTTCAGCCAGTTCTCGGGATATTTTCCCGGCATGGGTTAATAATTCACGTCGGTTGAACTTCAAAAAATTATCCAGAGCTTCTACCCAATCTTTCATATACATGGGGATCTGCTGTCTGGCCATATCTTCAGCATAATCCAAATACATGGTGACAATACGGTTTAATGCCGTAATCTCTTCCTGATTTAAATAGTTCTTGGCAATCGTGACATCACTTTTTCTTACTTTGCTGCCCTCATACGTACTTAGCCCCATATTGTCCTTGAAAGCATCTGCCCTCTCCACGATTAACTCCGCAGCCGTACGTCCATGAACAGAATAATGCAGCTTATTCTGAACGGTAGCAAAAAACTCCCGGGTAAGGTCAACTTTAGGATCATAGTCGACCGAAAGTGCGTAGATATCCTGCACTTTTTGATAGAAACGTTTTTCGGAAGCACGAATATCGCGAATACGTTCCAGAAGCTCGTCAAAGTAATCAGCGCCGAATTTTTTAGGGTTCTTCAGCCGGTCATCATTCATGACAAAGCCCTTTTTCATATACTCAGTCAGAACTTCGCTGGCCCAGTTCCTGAATTGGTTGCCCCGATGGGAACGGACCCTGTATCCAACAGCTAATATAATTGAAAGGTTATAATATTTAATATTCCGTTTTATGCTTCTGCCGCCTTCATTTTGAACTTGTAAGAATGTCTTACAAGTTGAAACTTCATCTAATTCGCCATCGGAATAAATGTTCTTTATATGCTGAGTTATGTTTTGCGAAGTTTTTTGAAACAGCGTAGCCATAGCAGATTGACTTAGCCAAACGGTATCTTCCTCAAAATAAGCATCAACTTTTGTTTTGCCATCTTCCGACCGATAGATTAGCAGCTCACCTTTTTGGAAATTATCCCCTTCTTCATACATTCCTCGCCCTCCTCATTTCGCATTTTAGTAATGACGCATTCCCAGAATCATTGAGTCAACGCATTATTTTTATCCTAAACTTATCTAAAGTATTACTAAATGAATTTCATTTTTACTAAGCTTAGTAAAACTCCATCCGCAAATTACCGAATTATTGGCATCTACCACCTTGCACTTCATCTTAAGTTTATCTAAGTTCATCTTAAGATTATCTAGAATACTCCTGGTCACTTTAAACTTGGCAGTACTTTCTCCAGATATTCTGGCCAATAATTATCATCATCACCGCAAATACTGTGAAGCCAATAATACATCATTAGTATTTCAAATTCTTGTTTTCTCCCTCTTGTGAAGGATTTCTTGGGTATTTTTCTATACAGGGAATCAAGGTTAAAAAGATTACTCTTTTGTTTATAATCATAATCGTACTTCTGCCACGAATTCTGGCTTTTTATCCTATGCGTTGCTGGCCAAGAATTTGGCAAAGTTAATAACCCAATCATGGGCAAAAGCCACTACATTAACATGATACTTTGCCCAAGCTTTTTCAATCCATTCATTCAATTCTTCCGAAATGAATGGGAAATCCATTATGTAACTACGTTGACTAAGGCTGCGATGATGATCTTTTATAAGCTGGTAGAGCAATTCCGTTTGATCTTTCAATAACGGGTGTTTCTTTACCAGTTTTGCATAACAATCATAAGATAGACTGCGGAATTCACTGTCCGATTCATACAATAGAAAAAACTCATCCTGTTTTAAGATATTCCCAACCATTCGGTTCATTTGTTTTCCGTACTCCGAGTATATCCGAACAAGCCATTCTCGAACATCAGGTTCATAATCTAGCAACTGTTGTCTATATTTCTCCAATTTTTCTTCTTTCAAGGCTGTCTTTTCCTCAGCTTCAGTAATGTTCAAATAATTGTTAAAATACTCAAATACATAATTAACGCAGTTTTTCAGATTATCTGCCCGCTGGTTCACGTCATATTCATCAAGCCTGTCTTCCTTTTTCCTTCGGGCTATGTACTCTTCTATGGAAAGCATCATTTCACCACGATTGAAGAAATATTATTAATACCACGAGCTGTATTAGATCTAAACTACAAATCAAGTTAACTATATAAACCTACCCTGGCAGCATCCTCAAATGATAATTCTCCAGAAAGCAAATCTTCAATATCCTTATTAATATCTTGAACCATAGGAAGGCCAGTTACTATCATTTTTGCACAAAACCCCATTTGCTGACCAGTACGATACAACGTTTCATTTATTGCTTCGAGAATACAATTTCTTAATATAGCTTGAGATCTTTCGAAAATCAGATGCCGATAGAACAGATAAAACTCAAGACACTCCTCTTTCCATAAAAGTCTTGAGTTCCAGCCAAATGTACTGGTTGTTTTAGCCTTTGTTATCTCTATTCTTTTTTGATACTCCGTAAAATCAAATCCTATTTTTCTAGTATTAAATGCCATCTCTTGAATGGAAAACTCAGGGGGGAGTTTGCTTAATAAATTCATTTGCTTTAATAATTTACCATATTTTATAGGCCCCCCTAATTCCTTGGGTATTGATATAGCAACAATATCGTGTGACGGAATCATAATAAGACGTTTAGATTCCGAAAATTTAATGGCTTCTTTAGGAATTATTTGTATATATTTATTGCAAAATTTGTGAAGCGAAAGTGACGGAATGCTTTCTAAATAAAATCTATCCGGCTTAGATTGTAAACTGCTACGTTCATACACAATTTCATAATAAGCATATCCAGAATAAGCCAGCATATTTGCAGTATCTTGTATAAATCCAAATATTGCTGCAATTAAATCTCTAGATTCACCATAATACGAAGGAAATGCTCTTATAAGTATATTTTCTATCTCTTTATTGTAAGGCTCTAACTTTACTTCATATAATGTGTTGAGTGGTTGAATTGGCACTATCCCCAAATATAAATCCTCTATAAACATATGAGAATCTAATCCCTGACCACCTAAACTATTTGATGCAAACCGCCTAGTTTTCCTTGTAGTGATCTTAGATCGTCCTTTAGCCTGATTACCCATAAAATGCTACCCTCCATTCATCATAGCATTCCAAAACTGAGATCTTTAGTATTTCAACCTCGAATTGTATCCTAGTCATTTTTCTCCGGTTCTTCCGTCTCACCATTTCTATCGCCAGTATATTTATCCCGCTCTTTTTCTTTTTCAATCTGTTGTCTAATGCCAAATCTGTCAGGGATAGAAACTACATTAGAATCAGTTTGTTCTGCTACGTAAACCAACAAAAATAAGTCTGTCCCTCTGCCAAAAAAACCGTTGCGACTATAACTTAAAGCTCTTATCAAAGGGCTTTTGTGTAACAATTTCTGCCCATTATTGCCCTGACCTGAAGCCCGATAGTCACTTATAAGTTTCTTACTTTCAAATAACCGATTAAGATCATTTTTCCAAGATGAAAAAATGAGGCTATGTGGTGATAATTCGGGAATGGATTGTCTAAT
>NZ_JAQVZX010000072.1 GCF_028707975.1 Syntrophomonas sp. | reverse complement strand
TCTATTTTATCATTTTTCCAGTTTGAGTACATGATTTCATTTTGCTGTTTTTTACTGTACGATTAAATCAGCTTTGCATTGCGTAAACAGAATTTATTTTGATGCTTTTATCCGGTTTCTGATGATTGATTTTGCTGCTCTACACTAATGAAAAAATACAGTTAACCATCAACGCGGATACAGCCAGCAATCCTGCGATTATAGAGATATACTTTTTCATATAATATACCCCCTTTCCCAGTTGGTTTGCTTCCTCGCCAACAGTTAAAAAATCGCTTGGCCTCCATTGCCGGGCAATTGTTCCGGCAGCAATGATTTTATCTTTTGTTTTAACCGGTATCCGGGAAATTCACTGACCAGAATATCAACATTACCATTACCCTGTCCCAGCTGTCATTGTGCGGAATGGGCAGAAAGACAGCAAGGCTCTTGTGTCCAAGGGTTAGACCTTTACTGCAAAACCCAGATCCACTTCATCTGCGGGCTTTCCGCCTCTTATGCCCCAGTTGTGCAGGGGAATTTCATTTAAAACAATAATAATATCATTAGCCGGTATGCCAGGGTTGGTTTCCAGATTACGGCAGATAGCTGAATAGAGCTCTACTTTGGCGGCCCGACTACGGCCCTCGAACATGGTAATCTCTATAATTGTATTGCAGTCTGTTCGGGTATCGATATACTCAAAGTTTTCAGCATTCAGTTCGTATAAACGCTGATTACGATCATAATCCGGAATCTTCAGTGCTTCAACCAGCGCGTTGTGTACTCCGTCCATAAGAGCTTTTTTGTACTCGCGGTTTTTCCCCTGTAATATTTCTATTTTTACTAAGGGCATATTAATGTCTCCTCTCATTTGTTAATATTAGCTCAAATAAGTATCTGACTGATTTCCCGGGTTTTTGTATTATATCCACTGGTTCCATAGTAAAGCTCTTAAAACTGTTGCATGAGTTCAATCTATGGAAGTATTATTTTACCATATTAAAAAAGTTATGTTGCTATATGGGAGGTATATTCCAGAAACAGGTGATAAAGTGAAAATCGATAGACTAGTTTCCATTATTATAGTCTTGCTCAGGCGCGAACGGGTTCAGGCCAAAGAACTGGCGGAAATGTTTGATGTTTCCGTCCGTACTATCCTGCGTGACATTGATACTATTAACCTGGCCGGAATACCTATCATAACTTATCAGGGTGTGAATGGCGGTATCAGCATTACTGAAGGTTATCGCCTGGATAAAAGCGTACTCAGTGCCGATGATATGGCTACCCTAATTTCCACCTTAAAGGGAGTTGCCGCCAGTATACCTGACAGCCGTTTTGATGTATTGGCGGAAAAATTGAAAATCCCCTATCAACGTCCCAGCTCGAGTTACTTGATCTGAAGAGCAGACAGATGATAATCGATTTGTCTCCCTGGGGAACTAATGAGCAACTAAAAAGCAAAATATCGCTGTTGCGCCAGGCCATTGAAAATTGTCGAGAGATTAATTTCGCATATGTTGATGCTGCCGGTATAAGAACCATGCGGCAGGTGGAACCCTATGCACTGCTCCTCAAGGGGCAATCGTGGTACCTTTATGCCTGGTGCCTGCTCAGACAAGATTTCCGTCTCTTCAAGCTGATACGGATTAAGAACATACAGCTTACGGACAAAACTTATCAGCCCAGAGAAACACCAATGGAACAAGATTACTTTGAAAACCAGTGGCAGGAGACAGCCAAACTGGTGGAACTGGATCTAGTTTTCAACAAAGAAATGGAAAGTATAGTGGAAGAGTGTTTCGGCGAGGATATAATGAGGCAAGATGACGGAAGGATTATGGTTAAAGCCTGTCTTCCGGAGAATAATTGGTTATATGGCTATCTTTTAAGTTTCGGCAGTGGAATGGAGGTAGTTAATCCTCCGCATATTCGCAGCATTTTGGCTACGATTGCAGAAAAAATTAATAAAACATATTCCTCTTAAACCTGTCATATAGTTGTCATGTTTTGCATGCTATAATCAAGAAAAATATATGAGGAGGCCATAAATATGCAATATCAGTTTGTTTTGGAAGAAAAGAAATCCCAACCCACTATATCCATCCGTACCCGAACAGCGCTTGAAAACCTGCCCCAAGTATTGGGGAAAGCCTATGAGGACATTATGAACTATCTGAGTGAAATAGGTATCCAGCCTTCCGGTGCACCTTATGTGGGCTATTTTAATACGGATATGCAAGACCTGGATATCGAATGCGGCTTACCGGTAGCTCAGTCGGTAGCAGGCACTAATGAACTTAAACCCGGTGAAATCCCGGCCGGAAGGCAGGTGTCCTGCCTGTATACCGGGCCCTACAGTCAAATCGAGCCTGCTTATAATGCCATTATGGAGTGGATAACCGCCAATGGGTACACCCCAACCGGTGTCTGCTATGAGTTTTATCTTAATGATCCCGCGGAAACGCCGGAAAATGAACTGTTAACCAGAATTGTCTTTCTTCTCAAGTAAAAGGTTTTTTGTTAAATAGCTGAAAAAACAGTTTAAGGGGCCTGTCCTCTTAAACTGTTTTGGCAAAATGGTTTTGCAAGATAATTGTACAATATCGAGACGTTTTCTTGAGTTGCGAAAATCATTAATACGTTTTTCACCATATCAACAAGAACAATAGAACTTTTGTTCTCGTTTCTGCTATACTATAGTTATCCTGAATGAAAGGACTGTAATCATGCGAACCGGCACAGCAAACCTTCCTCTGCATGGGGGCAAATGTCCTGCCTGGCTTTTTACCCACATGAAAGCCTTGAGCAGGGCCATTGTTGAAGTGATTTTAGAAGAAGACGGGCCTGATGAAGTCCTGCATCGGCTTTCCCATCCATTCTGGTTTCAGGCTCTGGGCTGTGTAGTCGGCTTTGACTGGCACTCCTCCGGAGTAACTACCACGGTTTGCGGTGCCTTAAAAGAAGGCCTGGCAGAGATAGGCCCTGAGGCCGGTCTCTTTGTAGCTGGAGGAAAAGGACGCACCGCGCGTCAAACCCCTTTAGAAATTATGAATCATGCTGATCGCCACGGGTTGAGCTGTTCAGCCGAAGATCTGGTCTATGCCAGCAAAATCTCGGCCAAGGTAGATAGTGCGGCCGTACAGGATAGCTACGATATTTATCATCATTGCTTTTTCTTTACCAAAGATGGTCACTGGGCGGTTATTCAACAGGGAATGAATGAAGACTTACGGCAAGCGCGTCGTTACCATTGGCTGGGCGATGCTGTAGAATCATTTACAACAGAGCCCCAGGCCGCTATTTGCTGTGACTTTACGACAGATACCTTAAATCTGGTGGCCAACGAAAATGAAAAGATTCGCGAGATTAGCACTCATTTAGTACAGGAAAAACCCGATCGGCTCCTGGCGGAGATAAAGCGTCTGCAGGAATCTTCCCTGACTTTACCGACCTGCCATCCCATACCTCGAACAGGCTATCTTAACAAGGCCTTGTATGCCGCTTATGATAAACATCCTCAGGATTTTGAAGCCCTGCTTAATGTATCCGGAGTAGGTGCTGGTACCTTACGAGCACTTTGTCTGGTTGCCGAAGTGACCTATGGAACCCAGCCCAGTTTTAGCGATCCGGTACGCTATTCTTTTGCCCACGGAGGAAAAGACGGCTTTCCTTTTCCGGTTAATGAAGCGGATATTGAACAATCCTATACCACACTTAAACGTGCACTGCGCAAGGCTAAAGCCGGGCAACGGGAACAGCTTGATGCCTTAAGAAAGCTCGCCCGGTGGCACAGTGAAGCCGTAGAGGTGCAAGCCAGTCCGATTTCTCCTTCCCCTCCCCAACCCGTGAGTCTAAAAAAAAGCCCAGTCCAGCAGCCGGGTTTGTTTGACTAATGAACATTAATTTATAGTTTTTCCAATTTCATGACCAATTCTAATGTTGGGAATTTCCGCACCATCCTGTGATACGCCTCAACTGCGTTTGTTGTGTAAATTAGATGCTGGATCTGTTCGGGATAGCTGAAGAATGTGGTGAGCTCTGCCCAGTTCGCATCCCAGGATCGCAGGATAGATGGATACTTCCTATCCCATTTTTCCCTAAATTCCTCTTTTGCATACTCCGCATCGTCAAGGTTTACCGCACCGTAGATTTTCTTCAGATCCCTGCAGATTTCCTTCCTGTCCTTGTACTGCACAAACTTTGTTGAATTCCGGATTTGATGAACGATGCATAGTTGCTGCTTCGTTTTTGGGAAGACTGCATTTATGGCCTCACCAAGCCCTTTCAGATTGTCGTGGCAGGCGATAAAGATGTCCTGCACGCCGCGCTTTTTAAGGTCGGAGCAGATTGATGCATAAAAACTTGCGCTCTCGTTTTCGCTGATCCAGATGCCCAGGATGTCTTTCTGTCCGTTCATGTCAATGCCCAGCACCGAGTAGACGCATTTGTTGATGATCTGGCTGTCCTTGCGGCTCTTGAACACGATCCCGTCAAAGTAAATGATAGGGTAGACCGACTCCAGCGGACGGTTCTGCCACTCGTTTACTTCAGGGAGAATCTTGTCCGTTATCTTGGAAATCAGCGTCTGCGGTATCTCCACCCCGTAAATCTCCCGCAGGCTGTCCTCAATATCCCGCTGACTCATCCCCTTTGAATACATCGCCATGATTTTCTGCTCGATTTCATCAGTCCGGGTCTGCCGCTTTTCAAGGACTTTCGGCTCGAACTCGCCGTTTCTATCGCGGGGTACGGCAATTTCACTCTCGCCGTAATCGCTGATGATGGTCTTGTGATTGTAGCCGTTGCGGGAATTTCCAGTGTTGTTGCCTTCTATGCTGTGCTTTTCGTATCCCAGATGCTCGTCCATCTCGGCTTCCAGCATCTGCTCAATTGTACCAGCGAAAAGCCTTTTCAGCTTCGACTGAATGTCACCCGTGCTTTGGCAGTCCTGCATCAGCAGACTGACCAGTTCCATTTCTTTTTCAGTAAGAATGTTTTTTGACTGTCTCATTTTCATAACCTCCGTTTTTGTTTTATATGGAGATTATTGCCATTTACACGGATTAATATTCAGTCTCAATAGGCTTAGAAAAATTCCTTCCTTCTTGGCTACGTTAAATTTATTCGGTTACTTAATTCCCGGCCTTGATTTCCGCTTTCATTGGTCGACTGTGCCTTTTTGGATTGTAATTGCCGCGAACGTTATTGTTTTCATGGGCTATACACTTATTATCTTTGTTTTTAAGGAAAATAGTTATGCTTTCGCTGTCATACAGGTCGTGAAAGAACAACAGGTAATTACAACCGGTCCCTACGCCATAGTCCGCCATCCAATGTACACGGGGATGTTATTAATGACGTTGTTTACTGCTCTGGCCCTGGGTTCTTATTGGGCATTAATACCTTCTATTGGTTTCTTTATACCGTATTTAGTACTCAGGATAAAAGGTGAAGAGGAATTGCTATTACGAGACCTCCTGGGGTATAAAGAATATTGTATAAAGACACGTTATCGGTTGATTCCATCCATTTGGTAAAAGTTCAAAACAAGTCTATCTAAAAAAATGTTAAATTGAGAATCCAAAGTATTCATGTACTTTTTATATAATAGTAGTCTTGCAAAATTTAGTAACTTTTACTAAAATAATATTAGACCGAACGTTCAGTATGTTTATTTTTAAAGGAGAATTTTATGAACAAACGCAGGTATGACGGCGAGCAAACTAAGCTTAACATCGCTGACAAAGCCAAAACGTTATTTTCACAGAAGGGATATACTGTTACCTCTATTCAAGATATCTGCTCCGCCGCAGGGTGCAGCAAGGGCAACCTGTACTACCATTTCAAAAGCAAAGAAGAACTGTTTCTTTACCTGGAAGAACAGGCTAATGCAGAAGGGTTGATGTGTTTAGAAGAAATATTTTCGCGTTATGAAACCGTTGCCGAAAAACTATATGCTTACGGTGATTTTGTATCACAATGGGAGCGGCCTTTGTACTCAGCCGAGAGGGAATTCATCAATAAAGTGGGCCTGGATTCGGAAGCCGGTCAAAAGTTTATTGATATTATTAAAAAACCTGGTGACAGGTTTCAGCAGTTTATTTTAGACGGGATCACCAGTGGTGAGTTCAAAAATGAAGGCCTGTTTGAATTAACCTTTATTGTGTTTAGCTATTTTTCCGGCTTAAACCATTATACGATTTATCATCATATAGACAAGGATGCCCTTAAAGTACTGTTTCGCAAGGCTACTAAATTATTGTTACATGGTGTAAGTACCGCTAAAGAAGAATAATATTTTTTTAACATTTATTAGACCGACCGGTCAGTATATTGTTTAGGGGAGGATTTTTATGGAAAAGAGGAACCCAGCGTCCTTTTTCAACTGGGTTGAAGCTTTTCAAGCCGGAGTGGAGTCTGCCGGGGGGAAGGGATGGAACCTGGGCCGGCTTCAGCGGTATGGATTCAGGGTCCCCGGCGGAGGCATCCTGGCGGCAGAAGTTTACCAGCTTTTCATGGCAACAAACAACTTGCTTGAAGATACAATGTATATGGCCCGGGGCATAAACATCGACAATATTGAAAACCGAGAAACTGAGGAAAAGCTTAACCGTATTAGAAAAAACATCGAGGCTGGGCAAATACCCCAGCATATTGAGAAAGAATT
This sequence comes from Syntrophomonas sp., assembly GCF_028707975.1. Lineage (GTDB taxonomy): Bacteria > Bacillota > Syntrophomonadia > Syntrophomonadales > Syntrophomonadaceae > Syntrophomonas. Next base: position 2,960 of record NZ_JAQVZX010000072.1, on the reverse strand, counting down.
GATCTCCAAACTTACAGACATGGGCCTGCTTGAAAAGCCTTTGGCCATCCGCTCTTCAGCTACAGCCGAGGACTCAAACCAAGCATCATTTGCCGGCATCCACGAATCCTACTTAAATGTCAAGGGTCTGGACAACATCCTGTCCTCTATTAAAAGCTGTTATGCCTCATTGTGGACGCCTCGGGCGGTTGCTTATCGGCGGAAAATGAACATAAAGGATGATGAGGTATGGCAGGCCGTGGCGGTCATGGAAATGGTGGAGGCCGAGGCCGCTGGAGTAGGCTTCACCTGCGATCCTCGCACCGGCCGGGAAGACATAGTGCTGATAAGCGCCAATTTCGGCCTGGGAGAGAGTCTGGTCAGCGGAGCTGTTGAACCGGATGAATACTGTCTCGACTATTGGTATGACATAACGGAAAAAAGGATAGGACGCAAAGAAGGAAAAACTATTGCCAGGGAAAGCGGCGGGACGGATTTTGTCCGATTGCCCGAATCAGCGGCTAGACAGGTTTTAAGCGATGAACAAATTCGCCAGCTGGCTTTGATTATCAAGCGGGTCATGGATGCGCTGGGCGGTGGGGATCAGCACCAGGATATTGAATGGGTTTTTGACGGCCGTGATTTCATCCTGGTTCAGGCTCGACCGGTTACGGCTATGCCGCGTTATACCTTTGCCGAACTCAAAAATCAGCCCGATATTTGGTCCAACGGTAATTTCAAGGATGCCATGCCTATGGTTCAATCCACCCTCAATTGGAGTCTGCTCCTACAAACGCCACGGCCTGGCTTGGAGTTGTGTGGCTTTAAAACTCTTCCAGGCTTACAGAATATAAAACGGTTTGGCGGGCGGCTCTATTGGAACCTTGCCCTGCAGCAATGGATTTTTTTTGATGCTTTGGGGCTGTTGCCCCACCAAACCAACGAAGCTCTGGGAGGGCACCAGCCGGAAATAAAGATTAGTGAGAATAAGCCTTTTCATGGCATTAAAGGGTTAAAGAGAATATGGCGGATTCTGCAATACATCCGCCTTAATAATAAGATCAGTGGGAACGCCCAAGCGCAGTTTAATAAGGTAGATATATTCACAGATACTCTTATCAATAAAAGTTTTGCCGATCTTTCGGATGCCGATTTAATCAATCATGTGGAAGCTATACAAACTATGTTGTACGAATTTAACCCGGTATTCTTTGCTTGCGCCATGTCTGCCAACATGAATCCGTTGACAAAAACCTTGACAAAGTATTTTCCTGTTCGCGCCAAAGTTCTAACCAATGCTCTAATGACAGGACGGGGAAATATAACCAGCGCCGAACACGGATATCGTTTAGTCGAAATGGCGGAGATAGCCAGGGGAGACGCCTCGGCCCGGGACTATTTGGGCAGGCGCGGTTTTGATCCGGATGTATGGGAAAAGGAGTTACCCGATGAGTCACCGTTCAAGCGGTTGTTTCGAAATTTCCTGGCCGAATACGGGCACCGGGGTGTCTATGAAATGGATATATACAATCCCCGCTGGCGAGAAGATCCTGCTTATCTTTTGCATGTCATCAAAAGCACCATGGAAACCGCTAATACAGGAGAATTGCAGGAACGACAAAAAGCAAAGGCGCAAGAGGTCTGGCGGGAGGTTGAACAAGGCGTCCCTGCGTTTCGGCGTGGAAGAATTAAACGCCAATTGGAACAGGCCGTAAAGGGTATGGAATTGAGGGAAATGGCCAAATCCGAACTAGTGAAGATTTATGGAGACATGCGGATAGTAGCCCTGGAAATTGGACACCGCCTGCAGGAAAGAGGAATTCTTCCGGATAAGGCTGATGTATTCCACTGCAGTTGGCCCGAATTGGGTTCAATTCTAAAAGGAGATTGGAACGGCCGGGGATTAGGAGTTATGGTGATGGAACGGAAGCAGTGGAGGCAAAAAATGGAGGAGCTTTCATCCCCCGACTTTTTTATTGATGATGCTCCACAGTATGTAGAACCCGTTTCCCAGGCTTTAAGCCACGCGTTGAAAGGACTGGGGGTTTCTACGGGAAGAGCTTCCGGTCCGGCCCGCTTAATATATCATCCCCACCAGGGGGAAAAGTTGAAAGATGGGGATGTGCTGGTGGCGCCGACCACCGACCCGGGTTGGACCCCCCTATTTTTGAGGGCTTCAGCTATAGTGGTAGAGTCCGGGGGAGCCGGTTCCCACGGAGCCATTGTAGCCAGGGAGTATGGAATACCTGCCGTTTTAAATATACCGGGTGTTATGCAGCTTATTCAAGATGACCAGAACGTAGTTGTAGATGGGGATGAAGGCAAGGTGTTCTTAAGTGATGAGCAATTGCCGAGTTGAAATTAGGGGATGAGCTATTTGTACACAACCATATGCCTGATCTGCAAAAAGGAATTTGAAATTCCGTTTTCAGACTTTCGTTATAAGGACATAAAATACAACCGGGATAAACATCATACCTGTGACAAATGCGTCAAAATGATCCAGGAGGAATGCCAGAAAATAACGGGACTTACTCCGGAAATGATAGATTATTGGGATACAATTCTTTCTAAATATAGCAGACTCTGATAATACCCACACTGATGATGTATATTTGGGATCGGATCATTTAATGAGATACTTGACGATAAAAGCCTGCATGGGTTGAAGAGTGAAAAAATGAGTTCTCCAACAAACAACAATGCATACGGTAGGCGTACTACGAGCTTGGAGCGTATATAGCCAGTCAATGGCAATAGTCGGAACCCTGCCGACATAAACTGGCACCCCGATAACAAGTAAATCATTTTCCGATGTTTGCAATTGTTGTTTTCTTACCTCGGGTTTTGTAACATCTATCGTTTCCACAGGATTGTAATTAAACCCGCGTGCAATTCCTTCAATAATCGTTTTTGTTGTACCTGAAGGCGAAAAATAAACGAGTTTCAGTGACTCTATTTTCATTAGTTTCCTCCGATTA
>NZ_JAQVZX010000011.1 GCF_028707975.1 Syntrophomonas sp. | reverse complement strand
AGTTGAACTGGCTGGCCAAAAGGATATGACTCAAATCAAATCCCAGCTTTTGCAAATGCTGGAGCACTCTGAGCTGGTAATAACCACCGGCGGGACTTATACCGATGGTATTAATGAGATTCATGTTCTAATAGATGAAATTAGAGCCCGTCCCCTGTTTCGGGAGATTCCCCTACAACCAGGAAGCCATAACGGAGCTGCCCTGCTAGGTTCCCGGCTCATTATTTCCCTTTCCGGCAATCCAGCGGCTTGTGCTGTGGGCTATCATCTTTTTGCCGCCACGGCCTTAAGAGCTTTACAGGGAATTGAACCTCTGTTGCCTCGGGTAAATGCCATATGTTCCAGCCCTTATGCCAAGAAAACTGGATCACGCAGGTTTATCCGGGCTCTGGCTTCACCCCGCGAAGATGGATGGACCGTATCTATACTGCCCGGGCAAAAGCCCAGTATGATTCGCTCTTTGGTAGATTGCAATGCCCTTATTGATATGCCGCCCGGGCATCCACCGATGGAAGCAGGTTCGGAAGTTTCGATACTGCTTCTGGATAGGAGTGCAGTTTAACCAGAGGTAATATTTATAATCGTAAGTGTTTCAAATAACAATGCTAAATAACAGGGAGGTGAATATTAACCAATGGCAAACTATGAGGATATAATCAGCAAATACCAGGATCTTCCCGGTGGAATCATAGAAGCCTATCATGCCCTGCAACGGGAATACAGTTATATTCCGGAAGATGCTATCCGGGTTGCCGCTGAGGTTTTTGGTATTCCAACCGCTAAAGCCTGGGGGGTAGCCACATTCTATTCCTACTTTAAAGTGGGAAAGAGAGGCAAAAATGTTATCCGTATTTGTGAAAGTGCTCCCTGCCATGTAGCCGGTGCCGCTGAAGTTATAGCTGCTCTGGAAAAGGAACTGGGAATCCAGATGGGTGATACCACTTCTGACGGAAAGTTTACCCTGGAATTATGCGAATGCGTAGGTCAGTGTCAGGCCACCCCGGTTATTACCGTCAACAGTAAACCCTATGGAGATATGACTCCGGAAAAAGTATCCGGGGTTCTGGCTGAATACAAGTAAAGCAGAAGAAAAAGAAAGGAGGGAATACAATGGCCGAGGAAATGCGCATAGTCTTGCGCAACTACGGTAAGATTGATCCACTGAAAATCGATGATTATATAGCTGCCGGGGGTTACAAATCACTGGAAAAGGCCCGCGGCATGAAGCAAACGGAAGTCATTGAAGAAGTAAAAAAATCCAATCTGCGAGGACGCGGGGGTGCTGGTTTCAATGCCGGTATGAAATGGAATTTCTCTTATCAGGTGCAATCGGAAGAAAAATATGTGGTCTGTAATGCGGATGAAGGAGAACCCGGCACCTATAAAGACCGTATCATTATGGAAAACGACCCCCAGAGCGTAATCGAAGGTATGGCTATATGCGGTTATGCTATAGGATCCAAAAAAGGCTATATTTATTGCCGGGGTGAATATCCCTATGTAGTCGACACTTTAAACCAGGCCATTGCCCAGGCTAAAGCCAAGGGCGTACTGGGTGATTTTGATGTGGAAGTCAGGATGGGTGGAGGAGCTTATGTTTGCGGCGAAGAGAGTGCTCTGATTGAATCCATTGAGGGACACCGGGGTGAACCCCGCTTCAAACCTCCCTTTCCACCGGTTATTGGTTTGTGGCAAAAACCGACTATTGTAAACAATGTTGAAACCTTCGCCAACATTCCCATTATTATTGAAAAAGGCGGAGATTGGTACAAAGCCATTGGCGCTCCTAATTATCCGGGTACCAAAGTTTTAACCCTGACTGGCGATGTCAATAACCGCACCTTTTTCGAAGTGCCTACGAACACCACTATCAGAGAGGTCATTTTCGGACTCGGCGGCGGTGTAGCCGGCGGTAAAAAGTTCAAAGCGGTGCAGATAGGTGGAACATCAGGTGGTTTTATCCCCGAGTCCAACTTGGATACCCCTATTGATTTTGACTCCATGAACTCAATTGGTGCCGTACTTGGTTCCGGTGCAGTTTTCGTAATGGATGAAAGCCGCGACATTGTAGATGTAGTAGCCCGTATCGCCAAATTCTTCGAACATGAATCCTGTGGCAAGTGTTCACCCTGCCGCGAAGGTACCAAGAGAATGCATGAAATGATGGAACGGCTTAATGTCGGCGAAGGCAGTGCGGAAGATGTTGAACTCCTAGGCCGTCTGGGCAAGGTAATGTCAGTAGCCTGCCTGTGCGGGCTGGGCCAGGCAGCACCTGCTCCGGTGCTTACTACCATAAAGAACTTTAATGCTGACTACCAGGCCAAGTTTAACTAAATATCTGCAAATAAATTTTACTGGTATTTCTTTTACTGATAAGGTATTATACAAATAATAAAATTAGTTTTAGTCCCTGATAAAAAGGCATAAGCTGCTTTAGAGGGGTCAGGAAATCCAGCTAATACGGTGCTTATCCTGAGTCCTTATCAGGATAAGCACTTTTTTTTATTAATTAAACTGCGACTCTACTGCAAAAACCCCTTTTGATGCGGTACCCCTTGAGCCGCGAGACAAGCCGCAGGTGTTGCCCATGCATAGCGCCCTGTCGGACACAACTGATGCTCCCTTCGGTCGCTATTAAGGACGCTGGAGCGGTATATTTATACAAGCTATAAATCAACTGGCCATCAGCAATTAGTGCCAGGTAAAGGTAAATTAGAGATGTTCCGTTGGAGGGAGGAAAAGCCCTTGTCTGACAAGCGCATTGGAGTAATAGGTATAGTGGTGGAGAATCGTGATGCCGTTCCCCAGGTAAACCAGGTTTTAACTAACCATGCCAGTATGATTATTGGTCGCATGGGACTTCCCTATCGTCAAAAAGATCTGGCCGTTATCGCTTTAATTGTAGACGGCAGTACCGATGAATTGGGAGCCCTAACCGGGAAACTAGGAAATATATCCGGGGTAACCGTAAAAAGCGCCTTAACTAAAGGAAGCTAAGAATAATTGTAAGAATAGCATATTAGCACCCTGATAATGAGGTAGGAACTGAGTTAAAGGGGGGAAGCAAAGTAAGTATTGACCGCTTACCTCTTTTCGGGGTGAGCGGTTTTATTTTATTCAGTTTAAGGGTTAAAGGAGGAGAATTGGTATGGAAGCGGTATCAGTTAACCGGTGGATTGATAATGTTATTAAGCCAGAGCAGGTTGAAAAGTACAAGAATAATGGGAAAAGTTTTATCGACGAAGGCTTTATCCAGGAAACCCTGATGGCCAACAAACAGCCGGAAAAGCAGCAAATTCGAGAAATCATGGCCAAAGCCCTGGAGCTGAACCGTCTGGAACCAGCGGAAACAGCCGCCCTACTTAATTGCACTGATGAAGAGCTCTGGGAGGAAATGTATGCTACCGGTCTACAGATTAAACATAAGGTCTATGGAAGAAGGATTGTTTTTTTTGCTCCGCTTTATGTCAGCAACTATTGTGTGAATAACTGTGTGTATTGTGGTTTTCGCTGCGATAACCGGGAAACCATCAGAAAAAGAATGAATGCCTCGGAGTTAAGCGCAGAAGTTAAAGCTCTAATAGGCAAAGGCCACAAACGCTTGATTATGGTTTATGGAGAACATCCCAAATCTGATGTCAACTATATTGCCGATACCCTGAGAACTGCCTATGCCACCAAAGAAGGAAATGGTGAAATTCGCCGGGTCAATGTTAACGCCGCACCCATGTCCATTGAAGATCTTCGTATATTAAAGGAAGTAGGCATCGGCACCTTTCAGGTCTTTCAGGAAACCTACCATTATCCTTCTTACAAAAAGCTTCATCCCCGTGGCTTAAAAGCGGATTACGGTTGGCGTCTATATGCCCTGCACCGGGCTATGGATGCCGGGGTGGATGATGTGGGTATTGGAGCCCTTTTTGGCCTGTATGACTGGAAGTTTGAAGTAATGGGACTCTTAATGCATACCATTGATCTGGAAGAAAAATTTGCTGGGGTTGGACCCCATACTATATCCTTTCCCCGCTTGCAGCCTGCTTTGAATACCCCATTTCTGCAAAACAACAGCTATTATGTGGATGATAGGACCTTCAAAAAACTGGTTACGGTTATTCGTCTTTCTGTTCCCTACACTGGAATGATATTGACCGCCCGCGAGAATGCGGAGATTCGCAATGAGGTGATTCAGGTGGGCTGCAGCCAGATAGATGCCGGTTCCAATATAGGTGTGGGAAGCTATAGTGAAGATGCTGTGGACTATCAACGGCAGCAGTTTATTCTGGGCGATAACCGCAGCCTGGACGAAGCCATCCGGGACATGGCCAAGCTCGGTTTTATCACTTCCTTCTGTACGGCCGATTATCGCTGTGGTCGTACCGGCGGCTGCTTTATGGGAATAGCCAAGAAGGGTAAAATCCATAATCTTTGTATGCCCAACGCCATTTTGACCTTCAAGGAATACCTTTTAGACTATGCCAGCGAAGAAACCAAAGAGGCGGCTTCCTATTTAATTGATAAGGAACTGGCAGCTCTCCCCAATGAACAAGTGAGAGCTACGGTAGTAGAAATGTTGGAGCGTATAGAGAATGGAGAGAGGGATTTATTCCTCTAATTCAGGCTAGGTGGTGAACAAAGTGCAGGAATCCTTAGAAGAACTTAAGATTAATCTTGACCACTACCCGGAAAAAGACGGTGAGGAATACCTTCGTTTATGCGATAATCAGATATTGCGTATTTATCCCCAAATAAAAATGCGCTGGGCCAGGATTTATGGTAGAAGATGGGCACAGCTGCTGGGAAATTTTGTTGATATCCCTTTTAATCCATTGCGCATAAAGCTGAATGATAAATATGGACTGTTGATAGACAACGCCAATTCGCTTTCCCCTGCTGACCTGGAGCAATTGATTGCTATTCTCAAGGAGTGTTTTGAAGATGAACCCTTACCGAGAACAAGAAATAGTTGAAATTCTAAACAGCAATGAGCCGGAAATCCTTAATTCCCTGCTGCAAGCGGCCCATAATACCCGTATTAAACAGCTGGGAAAGGAGGTATACCTGCGTGGACTCATAGAATTCTCCAACTATTGCCCGCGCAACTGCCTCTATTGCGGCCTGAGGAAAAGCAACGAAAATATCCATCGTTACCAGCTTGATGAAGAACAAATAATAGAATTGGCTATGATGGCTTACGACCTGGGTTTTCAATCCATTGCCCTGCAGTCGGGGGAGATAGACAGCCCGGATCAGGTAGATCTTTTAGCGGCTATCGTCGAGGAGATTATTCTCAGCAGCAGACAGCGGGGCCATCAGGGCCTGGGGGTTACTTTGAGTGTGGGCGAATTGAGCTACCAGCAATACCTGCAACTCTGGCAAGCCGGTGCTCATCGTTACCTCTTGCGCATTGAAACTTCTGACCCCCAGTTGTTTAAAAAAATACATCCTCCCTCCCAGCTTTATGATAGACGGCTGGAATGCCTGGACGCCTTGAAGGATATCGGCTACCAGGTGGGTACGGGGATTATGGTAGGACTGCCCGGACAAAGCAGTGAACAGCTGGCTCAAGACCTGGCCTTTTTTCAAAATAGGGATATTGATATGCTGGGTTTGGGTCCCTATGTCCCCCATTCTGATACTCCCCTGTCGCGGGTGCCGGATAACCGCCAGCGGGATGCCTTTACCCTGACCATCAAAATGCTGGCCCTGGCCCGCCTGACCATGCCGGATATTAATATGGTGGCTTCCACCGCTTTGCAGAGCATTAATCCGCTAGGACTGAGATTGGGATTAATGGCTGGTGCCAACATAATAATGCCGGTACTTACCCCGGAAGAAAACCGGGGGGATTACTCTCTCTATGATAATAAAGAACACAAGCGTATGGAAGAAATAGCGGCGGAGGTTGAAGCCGGCGGGTTTAAGCTGGGCTATTGGAAATGGGGCGACTCCCCCCATTATTTTCGGCGCCGGGAGGAACTGAAGCAGGGTTAAATCCTTAAATATTTATGATTCTACTGCAAAAACCCCTTTTGTTGCATAAGGGTTGAATAAATATACAAAACGCTGGCGAAGGTGAAAGCGGGCGGTCGATGCAGTAGAGTCAAACATAGTTTCCTGGATTTATCAGGAAAGCAGGAATAATGTAGGGCAAGCATGAATGCTTGCCCTACAATTATCTCTAGTTCCAGATTATTTACCAATAACTCTATTTGAATCCAAAACTGATTTCACAGAACCTCCCTTGACTCGTTTTTGAGTATAGACCACCCAGATAAATAAGAAACTAATGAAAAAGGAATAAAACGAACTATTCACTAATAAATCCCAAAGAATTCTGCTAATTTGAGAAATTTTGAACTTTCTATTTTGACGGTATTATATTATGTTAATCATAAGTGTGGACTAGTAGCTCTATGGCAGTTACTACAAAACCAAATAAGCAAAGGAAGGAGGTATAGGAGGATGGACTATAAGGAGATAATTGCCCAGTATGATGGAAAAGCAGGGGGAATTATTGAAGCTTACCATGCGCTATTGAGGGAATTCAGTTACCTGCCGGAGGAAGCCATAGCTGAAGCGGCTCGTATATTCAAACTATCAACGGCCGAAGCCTATGGTATCGCTACTTTTTACTCCATGTTCTCGGTTGAAGCTCGCGGTAAAAATGTTGTTAGAATTTGTGAAAGCGCTCCCTGTCATGTAGCTGGAGCATCTGATGTAGTAGCAGCGCTGGAAAGAGAACTGGGAATCAAGATGGGAGAGAGTACGGCTGATGGAAAATTTGCTCTGGAATTTACCGAGTGTGTTGGGCAATGCCAGGCTACACCGGTCATTACCATTAACGGTAAGCCGTATCTGGATGTCAGTCCAGCTAAAATTCCCGCCATTATTGCGGAATACAAATAAAATAGTATATCAAAACTTTAGTTGGGGTTTTAAAACTAGAATATAGAAAGGAGGCATACGAATGGCCGAGGAAATGCGTATAGTGCTGCGGAACTACGGTAAGATCGCCCCCCTGAAGATCGATGACTATTTGACTCAGGGCGGCTATAAGTCCCTGGAAAAAGCCCGGGCTATGAATACCGCAGATCTCATTGCCGAAGTCAAGAAATCCAACCTTAGAGGCCGCGGTGGTGCTGGTTTTAACTGTGGAATGAAGTGGTCTTTTGCCGCTGGCGCACAGGCTGATCAGAAATATGTCATATGTAATGCTGATGAAGGCGAACCAGGTACTTACAAAGACCGGTTGATCATGGAAAATGACCCGCATACTTTAATTGAAGGAATGGCTATTTGTGCCTATGCTATTGGAGCGACCCAGGGTTATATATATCTTAGAGGAGAATACCCTTTCCTGATAAGCACCCTGAATACTGCGATTAACCAGGCTAGAGAAAAGGGATTGGTAAAAAATTTTGATATCGAAGTAAGAAGCGGAGCCGGAGCATATGTTTGCGGTGAAGAAACCGCTCTTATCGAATCTATTGAGGGAAAACGCGGTGAGCCACGCTTTAAGCCCCCTTATCCACCTTCCGAAGGATTATGGTCCAAGCCTACTATCGTCAACAATGTGGAGACCTTTGCCAATATTCCTGTCATAATCGAAAAAGGAGCCGATTGGTATGCCAGCATTGGCAACCCTGCCTATCCGGGAACCAAAGTCTTTACCCTGACTGGTGATGTCAACAATAGAACCTTTTTTGAGGTTCCCACCAGCACCACTATCAGGGAGATAGTCTTCCAATTCGGTGGAGGCATCCCGGGTGGTAAGAAATTTAAAGCGGTGCAAATCGGCGGGACATCAGGTGCTTTCATTCCTGAAGCTCTGCTGGATACCCCGGTAGCTTTTGATTCCATGTCCGCTATTGGAGCTACTCTAGGCTCCGGTGCCACTTTCGTAATTGATGAGAGCCGGGATGTTGTCGATGTAGCCACCAGGATAGCTGGATTTTTTGAACATGAATCCTGTGGAAAATGTGCTCCCTGCCGCGAAGGCACCGCCAGAACCGCAGAGCTTATGGAAAAGATTAATGAAGGACGAGGCTCGAACAAAGATATTGCTTTGCTGGAAAAGTTAGGCAATGTAATGTCCTATTCCTGTCTCTGTGGCCTGGGTCAGGCCGCCCCCGCTCCGGTATTGACCACTATCAAGCACTTTAAAGCCGATTATGAAGCTAAATTCATGTAGGAAAGAGCAAAGGAGGGAAAATGAATGGTTAACCTGACAATAGACGGAATTAAAGTATCCGTTCCTGAGGGCTCTACCATCCTGCAGGCAGCTAGCGAAGTCGGCATTAAAATACCTACCCTGTGTTTTCATCCTGACCAGTCGATAAAAGCCAACTGCAGAGTATGTGTATGTGAAGTAGAAGGCAACCGCTTGCTGCAAGCGGCCTGCGCCATGCCCGTTTTTGAAGGAATGGTCGTAAAAACCAGGACACCGAAGGTTTTAGAAGCCAGAAAAACTATATTGGAATTGATACTATCCAATCACCCGCAAGATTGCCTGAACTGTATAAGAAACGGCAATTGCGAACTGCAGGACCTGGCCCAGGAATACTGCATAAGAGAGAATCCGTTTGAATACAAGGTACGGGGATTTGAAAAAGACTTTTCCACTCCATCACTATTCCGGGATCAGGATAAATGTATACTCTGTCGCCGTTGTGTTGAAGTTTGTTCAGTTGTCCAGAGCGTAAATGCCCTGGGTCTGGAGGGTCGGGGCTATGATTCGATGGTGGTTCCTACCCTGGGCAAAGCCTTGATTGACAGCCCTTGCATAATGTGTGGACAATGTATCCACGCCTGCCCGGTTGGTGCCATTGGCGAAATAGAACAGATTGATGAATTCCTGGCTGCGGTAGCTAACCCCGACAAAGTGGTGATAACCCAGATAGCACCTGCAGTCAGAGTGGCTATTGCTGAAGAAGTAGGCATGATGACCGGTGAAATGCCGATGGGGACCTTTGTACAGGGACTTCGTCAAATCGGTTTTGATCATGTGCTGCATACCAACTTTACAGCTGACCTTACTATTCTGGAAGAAGGCAACGAACTTTTGAAGCGCTTGAAGGAAGGCGGAACTCTACCCATGTTCACTTCCTGCAGTCCCGGCTGGATCAACTTCTGTGAAACTTTCTATCCGGATCTCCTGGACAACCTCTCTACCTGCAAGTCACCCCAGCAGATGTTTGGAGCTCTGGTCAAGACCTACTGGGCCGAGAAGATGGGTATTGACCCGGCCAATATTTATTCGGTATCCATTATGCCCTGTGTAGCCAAAAAATTTGAGGCGGCCCGTCCAGAAATGAATGATAGTGGCTATCAGGATGTTGATCTGGTATTAACCACCCGTGAAATAGGACGACTATTCCGTATGAGCGGCCTTGATTTCAGCAGGCTGCCCGCCTCCGATTTCGATTCCTGGATGGGTAAATACACTGGCGCAGCCGTAATCTTTGGCGCTTCCGGCGGGGTTATGGAAGCGGCTCTGCGTACCGTTTATGAGGTAGTGACCGGAAAGACCTTGGAAGATGTAAATTTTGTCGCTACCCGCGGTATAACTGGTATTAAGGAAGCTGATGTGGATTTGGATGGTACGGTAGTCAAGGTAGCTATCGCCAATGGACTGGCCAATGCCCGCAAACTAATGGAGCAGGTTAGAGCAGGCGAGTCGCCTTATCATTTCATTGAAATAATGGCTTGTCCCGGTGGTTGTATCGGCGGCGGCGGTCAGCCCATCACCAAAGCCAATGTCAAACGGGTGGAACGCATAGAGGCTATTTATGCAGAGGATGCCGGATTGCCTCTGAGAAAATCACACGATAATCCGGAAGTTAAAACCCTTTACGAGGAATTCCTGCATGAACCTCTGGGACATAAATCTCACGAGCTCCTGCATACACATTATCATCCCAAGAACAAAAAATTCTTATAATTAATTTTAATAAGAATTGATTCATTCAGAGTTGATAAAGGTGCCCGGCACCTTTATCAACTCTTCTGCTTTTTTCCGGCGGGGATTATAGAGAAACAGGTAAGGGATAAGCTGGGAAGACTCTATTCCAGTATTCAGGTCGATTTTAAAGAATTCGAGATGTAGCAGCCTGCGCAATTCCCGGTTGCTTTTTGTGCTGGCATATGGAGGTAGATTTGATTGTACAAAATCCTGGTCTTTTATCACTGTGTAGAGTATCTGGCTCGTGTTTTCCGGATTGCAGCCACTCAATTTGGAGGGTAGATTAGATGATTGCTGATTCCAGAGATAATCATATTTTAGCAGCTCATTGACTGTTTCCTGAAACATAACAAAATTACTCTTAATAAAATCCAGCAGAAAATTATACTCCGCTTCCCGGCGGTGAGAGCAGGCAAAATACCCCTGTTCCTGCCAATAAGAGGCAAAAGCAGCCAGGAAACTAAAAGCATCACCCTGATAGATTTGCTGTACGATATAATCCAGTGTAAAACGCATCTGGCCCGAATTGTAATAACGATCCAGCAGGTTCTCTATTTGTTTTAACTGCAAGATATCAGTGTAGTCGAGATAATGATTGGCCAGCAACTGGTATGGGGGTTTGTCCTGAAACATATATCCATGTTCCCTGGCAACAGCCCGTATTTCCGAACCCTTCAAGAGCTTGAGGAAACCCAGCTGGATTACATCCGGGCGTATAGAAAAAACATCATTGAAAGAACGGCCAAATCGCTCCAAGCTTTCGTAAGGTAGGCCAGCAATAAGATCGAGGTGCAGGTGGAGGTTCCCGGCAGACTGCAGGCTTTCAATGTTAGTCCTCAAGCGTTGCCAGTTGCTTTTCCGCCTTACTGCTTTTAGGCTTTCTGGGCAGGTAGACTGAATACCGATTTCAAAATTAAATAAATCTGGTGGTACGGTGGTAAGGAATGAGATGAATTCCGGGGATAAATAATCTGCGGCTATCTCACAATGAAAGCGGGTATTTCCCCCCTGGGAAATAATAAACTCCATGATTGCCCGGGCCCGTCTTTCATCAGCATTAAAGGTCCGGTCAACAAATTTCACTTCCTTTACCCCGGCGTGAATCAATTTAGCCAGGTCCTCTTTTACCCTATCCAGGGGGAAAAAGCGCACCCCCTTGATGGTTGAGGATAGGCAGTAGCTGCAATTATAGGGGCAACCCCGGGAGGTCTCGTAATACAAAATACGGTTGTGGTAGGAATCCAGTTGGTCCTGATAAGGAAAAGGAACCATACCCAGCTCGGCTATCAGTTCCCTATCGGGATTATCTAGAATCGAGGCCCCATCACGGTAGCTTATCCCCTTTACCTCTGCCCGGGATTTGCTCCCAGCTATACTCTCCAGAACCTCCTTTATGCTCTCCTCCCCTTCTCCGCGTATTATGCAATCAATGCTGGGATTCTCCATTAAAATATTTTTAGCATCATAACTTACTTCCGGTCCTCCCAGGATAATATAGCTTTGTGGAGCTACCTTCTTGTATTCGCGACATATCTCCAAGATGGCGCAAACATTCCAAATATAAACAGAAAAAGCCAGCACATCAGGCTGCTCGCGAAATATTTCTGCCATAATGTACTCGTTCTTTTCGTTTATGGTAAACTCGCGTACTTTAGTCTCCCACCTGTCATCAGCAGCAGCCGCTTGAAGATAGGCCAGAGCCAGACATGAGTGAATATATTTGGCATTGAGGGTGGTTAATAGTAGTTTCATAATATTTCACCAAACCCCGTAATATATTTTCTTAATAATCATTCTTCTCCAACTACCTTAATTTCTGTCTCTAGCTCTATTCCATAATGCTCTTTGGCTTTAGCCTTGACTATCGCAATCAATTCCAGCACCTCACTGGCGCTAGCATTACCGGTATTAATGATAAAGCCAGCATGTTTGCGGGAAACCTCGGCTCCGCCAACTTTAAAGCCTTTAAGGCCCATCTCTTCAATCATTGGTCCTACAAAGAATCCTGAAGGCCGCCGAAAAGTACTGCCCGCACTGGGGTATTCCAGGGGCTGTTTTTCCCGGCGCCGTTTAGCAAAGTCCTGCATCCTGGCTCTAATATCCTCTGCCTTTTCCCTGCGCAATTGCATAAGGGCCGAGACTACAATCAGTTCTTCTTCCTGAAAGATGCTTCCCCGGTAGCGCAGTTTCATTTCTTCTGGCTTAAAGCTGGACAATTTTCCGTCAGGAGTAATTGCCCTGACTTCCTTCAGGACATCTTTCATTTCCCCGCCATAGGCGCCAGCATTCATTACCACTGCTCCTCCCAGGCTTCCAGGTATTCCTTCAGCAAATTCAAGACCACCAAGGTTGTAGTCGGCAGCCGCCTGGGACAGCTCCGCCAGCCTGACCCCGGCCTCAGCAAATATTTCTTCGTTGAAGATAGAAAAGTTCCTCAGATTATTCCCAACTTTTATAGCTACTCCTCTGATTCCTTTGTCTCTGACCAGGAGATTGCTGCCCAGACCAAAAATAAAATAAGGTATATCTTTTTCACGGCAATAGTGAATAGTCCTTTGAATTTCTTCAACGCTCTCCGGCAAGACCAAAATATCTACTGGGCCACCTATTTTAAAGCTGCTATGATCTTTCATAGGTTCGTTAATTCTTATTCTTTCTCGGGGCAAAAAGTCAAATAATTCAGAATACATAAAGTCTCCTTTAAACATTAATCAGCCTGACAGGCAGATATCGTTAGTAACTCGCTGTATAGCGTAGTCCCGCCTTTTCCACAATTTAAATGGATGCTAAATCCTGCTGGCCTTCCAGTTTAAATTTATGCCATAAACAAGGAACTATGTCTAGCGCTGCTGCAAAATCTGGCTTTTGAGAAGCAAGAACAATAGTATTAAAGTCTAATTCCACTGCAAAAAATTATAAACATACATTAGCTTGCATATAAAGGGGTTTTTGCAGCAGAGTCAAGTCTAATATAGATTATATCCAATTATTAAAACCTTTTTAACTGTAACTCCAACTTTAGATTAAAAAATGAAGCGGCAGTCTAGATTCTGCCGCTTTTAAAAAAACTGGGGGAATATAATATGGGGCTATTTGGTTTTATTGGGGTGCTTTATAATAAAATTCTTATTCTTTTATTATTCGCATCACGACTTTTCGCAGTAGTTGGTTATTCCTTTTTAAGCATCGGAAGAAACTGCGGAGCAGTTTCAACACACCGCTGCAACGAGGTGGAGGAATTAGAACCCGCACCTGTTTTCTTTATAGAAGCCCCACTGCTTAAAGAAGCGGAGGACATATTTCACCCCGTTATAACTACAGGGCGCTTAGACTAACAAGCATTAAGGGTTAGCTTATTTTGTTGCTTCTTCTCCAAATGCCCTGAGCTTCGGCTGCTTTAATCAATTCATCTCTGGTATCAGGGTGAGCAATACCGATCAAGCCTTCAGCCCGCTGCCAGACCGACATGCCCTTTTGATGGAATTTGCCATATTCGGTGACGATGATAGGGGCCATGGATCGGGTATCGGTTACTATACCGCCCGGAGGAAGACCGGGACATATTCTGGATTTAATGCTGCCATCTGCAGTAGTATAAGAAGAAGGCAAGCACACAAAGGATTTGCCCCCCCGGGAAAGATAACCAGCCAGAACGAAATCGAACTGTCCTCCGGTTCCACTTATCTGGCGGAATCCTGATGACTCGGCACAAACCTGCCCATAAAGATCGATTTCTACCGCATTATTAATGGTTATAAGATTATCGTTGAGTGCAGAAATAGCTGGTTTATTGGTATAATTAACTGGATACATGGCACACTTGGTATTGTCATCGATAAAATCATAAAGCATCTGGGTACCCAGAGCAAAAGTATAAACCATTTTTCCGGGATCGGTTTGTTTTTTGCTGCCACTCAGCTTTCCGGCCTCATGCATATAGACATAGGCATCCACCAGCATTTCGGTGTGACATCCCAGATCCTTCAGGTCGGAGTCAGCAATCATCATGCCCACCGCATTAGGAATACCGCCAATTCCCAACTGAACACAACAGCCATCATGCATATCTTTTAAAATAAGTTTAGCTATCTTTTCATCTACTTCGGTAAGAGGCGGAGCGGGAATCTGGGCCAGAGGTTGATTTTCCCCTTCCACAATATAATCAACTTCCGAAATGTGGATAGCCTCTTCATACCCACCCAGGCAACGGGGCTGTTTTTCGTTTACTTCCACAATAATCTTTTCTGCCCGGTCACAAACTGCCCGGGTATGGGTAGCCTGGGGTCCAAAATTGAAATATCCGTGTTTATCCATGGGAGTAACTTGAAGCATAGCTACCGCCAGGGGTTCAATGTGCTCCCGGACATAACGCGGAAGCTCCGAGTAGACTATCGAAGAATAATAAACCGGTTTGGTTTTTGCGACCTTGCGGTCTGCTCCGGACATATGCCAGCTATGCCAGACAAAGGAGTCACCCTCGGGATCAGCCACATTGACCTCGGTTGGATAGGGGTTAACACAAGTCCAGATTTTAACATCAAACAGTTCATCCTTGCGTTTTGCCAAAGCCTTGTCCAGAGTTCTGACCTGCCCTAAAAAGGAGCCAAAATCGATCCAGTCTCCAGATTTTACGATTCTTACTGCCTCATCCGCTGACACTAACTTTTTTCTATATTCGTCCGCAAAACTCATTATTATAACTCCTCCTTATACTTATATCTGATAAACCGAACAGAAAATAAGAATGCTTCTAGCATCAACCCCTTTCATAATGCTTTTTTTATTTAGTTGGCCCTGGAAGCGTCTTCGTTGGAAATTTCTAAATATTCAATCCTTTCAGCAATAAACATGCAAATTGAATGCCAAAAACTTTCTCTAATCATGTAAAACGCAGTCTCATGGGTTTATCTGCCCTTTGCATATAATTTATATCCAAATATGAGATAAAGTTTTTGCTGATCCGTAATGCAATTACGCCAATTTTATCATGCAATAATGCAGTTTGTTGAAGGCAAATCCTATTATTCACATCCGAACCCGTACTATAGGGGTGATCGCGGATATTTTGCGATCAGTCTAATCATGCAATAATGCATTTTAGCTTGTACAAATGCATTAATTGTCGATATTTGCTGTTTTATCACAGGCCTTTCGGTCCTAGAAGGCCTGTGATAAAACAGTATTAATCAAGATGTAGCAATTTTAGTAATATTGGCAAATTTAAGTAAAACACTCTGCCAAACAATCGAATGGAGGTGGGGGACTACGAAGAGTAAGGTGGAAAGAAAGCTTCGGCCAAAATCATAAGGTAGTCGAAATTATGAATCCTCTCCAAGCTCATCTGTGTTATAATAGGCAAGGAATTTGGAGATTTTCTTAAGTATATTAGTTTTTAGGGGAGTGAATTTCTTTGGATAAAGATAAGATAAAAAAAGCTTTAATTGAAATGCTGGGTAAGGAAAAGGTTCTGAGTGAAGAACTCGATTTGATGTATTATTCCTATGATAGTTCCTTCTTGACCAAGCTGGAGCCTAGCAGTCCCCTGGCTGTGGTTTTTCCTCGCTCCACAGAAGAAGTACAAAATATCGCCAGTTTTGCCTTTGAGAATAATGTTGATATTGTTCCCCGCGGTGCGGGAACCGGTGAAACCGGTGGATGTATTGCCATAAAGGGTGGAATAGTTCTGGATTTGTCTACCTGGGATGAAATCGTGGAAATAGATGCTCCCAACATGCAAGTTATCGTCCGTCCCGGGGTTATTCATGCCCAACTAAACAAGGAACTTTCTAAATATAATCTATTTTTCCCTCCTGATCCCGGAAGCAGTCAGATGTGTACTATAGGAGGCATGGTCGCGAACAATGCCAGCGGCTTGAGGGCGGTAAAATACGGCTGTACTGAACAATATATTTTAGGTTTGGAAGTGGTATTGCCCAATGGAGAAGTGATTACTACTGGAGGAGTTAAGGCCAAATGTATAAAGAATGTTTCCGGTTTGAACCTTACCAAGCTAATGGTAGGCTCGGAAGGCATACTGGGGATTGTAACCAGGATTCGCTTGCGCTGCTGGCCCAGGCCTAAAGCTCGCGGGATTGCCATGGCCGTATTCGATGAACTGGACGATGCCCCCGCTGCTGTCTTGGATGTATACCAGGCTGGTATTCTGCCCTCGGGTATTGAAATTCTTGACCGTTCTGCTATTGATGCAGTAAACCAGTTTAAACCGGAAATAAATCTTCCCCAGGCGGAAGCTATTCTCTTGTTTGAAGTTGACGGTAACCCCCCCAGTGTTGAATATGAGGGTTCACTTATAAAAGAAGTGGTGGGAAAAAGGGCCCGTAGCATAGAATGGGCCACTGAACCTAAGAGAATGGCTGAATTATGGGAGGGACGAAGCATAACCGCTACGGCTGCTGCCAGAGTAAGGGCTGATGCCAGCCGGGTCTTTGCCGGAGAAGACATAAGTGTTCCCCTGGCTCGTGTGGCCGATACCCTCAGGGCCATAAGAGCCTTGGGAGACAAATATGGGATAAAGGTGGTAAATTATGGCCATATTGGAGATGGTAATGTTCATACCGCTCCAGTTATCAATCCAGAAAATCCCGAAGAAGTAAAAAAGGTCATGGAAATGGTACATGAAATTCACCTCCTGGCTATTGCCATGGAGGGTTCCACTACCGGCGAACATGGGGTTGGCGCTGTCCGCCGGCAATACGCTGAACTGGAGCACGGTCGAGCCGCCCAACTTATGCGTGATATAAAGAGGGTTTTCGATCCCCTGGGCATAATGAATCCGGGTAAGCTGATCTAACCGCAAAAGGGTTGGAGTAAGGGGTGAAGATGTAAAATTATTTCCTACTACATCTCTTGGTTCCGCTACAAAACCCTTTTTGTTGCATAAGGGTTATTGCATAAATATACAAAGCGAGCGTTAGCGAAGCCTGGACGCAACACCCGGCAAAGACGAGCAGGCGAAAGGGTAGTAGGGTCATCATTCTTGGGTCCTTCGACATGGAGGGTTAGTTCATTGGAAGGAGGAGGTTTTGGTGGAGTTTCATAAATTGCCTCCCGTAAAAGATCAAATAATGAAATGTGTGCGTTGTGGTAAATGCAGAAGTGTATGCCCGGTTTTTGCTGAAATTAGAAATGAAACCGCCGCCCCCCGGGGACATGTTTTCATGGTGCAGATGCTAAGAGATGGCAAGGTTGAGCCGAATAACGATGTGAATGAACGTTTAAGCAATTGCCTTATGTGTGAGAACTGCAGTGTCAATTGTCCCTCGGGAATAGATATACATGAACTGAATGCGGCGGCCCGTTCCTATATATACGACAAGAATCCCAGTCTGAGCAAGGAACTGATATTTGACAGCCTGTGGACCAGACCGGGTTTGCTCAAAGCCTCCAGCAAGTTTATGTGGGGAGCTCAAAAAAGCGGGTTGCAGAGCTTGGCTCGCCATCTGGGATTAACCAGTATTCTACCTGGTGATTTATCTAAAGCGGAGAAAATCTTAGCTTCCGTTCCCCGACAGTCAGCGCGAAGCTTTCTTCCCGAATATAACCCGGCCCGGGGGGAAAAGAAATATCGTATAGCCTATTTCCTGGGTTGTGGTACTGACCTCTTGAATCCCCAGGTAGCACGGGCTACGGTGGATGTACTTACCCACTACGGTTGTGAAGTAATTATTCCCCGGGATATGAAGTGCTGTGGTCTACCGCACATTGCCAATGGCAAGATGGATACGGCCAGGAAATTGGCCGTCCACAATATTAAGATATTCAACAACGGTGATTATGACTATATTGTTACTGATTGCGCCTCCTGTTCGTCAGCTTTATCCTCAAAGAACATGGAATTCCTGTTGGGAGGTTTGAAGATTGAGGATGAGGCTATAGCTTTTTCCCAAAAGGTAATGGATTTAACCCAATTCCTGATGGAAAAGCTTGAGCTCAAGCTGCCCGGCAAAGAAGTAGATGACAGAATAAAGGTAACTTATCATGACCCCTGTCACCTGGCCAATGCCCAGGGAATAAAAAAGGCTCCCAGAGAGCTTCTTAAGCAGATACCGGAAGTGGAATATATAGAAATGGGCGAAGCCAATCGCTGTTGTGGCGGTTCCGGAACCTATAGTCTAACCCACTATGACCTGTCCATGCGAATTCTGGACAAAAAGATGGATAGTGCTATGGAAACTGCTGCCGCAGTGATTGCTACCTGCTGCCCTAGTTGCATGATGCAACTAAGACACGGAGTGCAAAGGCACAAGTGGAACGCCACTGTCATGCACCCGGTAGAGTTACTAAGCCAGAGTCTCAAGCAAACACCGGCCAAGAAATAGATAATTTATAAAGGGGAGAAACAAGCTCCCCTTTTTCAACATTGATGTCACTGCAAAAAGTAATAAATATGCATTAGTGTGCATAAATATACCGCTCAGCAACCTTAATAGCGACCGAAGGGAGCATCAGAAGTGCCCGACAGGGTGCAACCTTAATAGGGACTGCAAGGCATTGTAAGGGCGGTCTTCGAGCGCCCGCTTTCACCTTCGCCAGCGTTTTATATATTTATGCAACCCTTATGCAACAAAAGGGGTTTTCGCAGTAGAGTTAACATTAAAAGTATTATTCCTTTGTACTTTGTTTGGATACTTTACGAAAAGTTATAGGGAAGCTAAGTGATGAATAAGCGTTTGGAGAAGAAGATTTTTAGAAAAATTCGCGATGCCAATTTAAAATACCGGCTGGTGGAGAATGGCGACCGGGTGGCCATAGGGATGTCAGGGGGCAAAGACAGTCTTACCCTGCTCTATTTTTTGCTGCTGCTATATCGCTATACCCCCCTGGATTTTTTACTTTTTCCTGTTTATCTCGATCTCGGTTGGGAAAATGATATTAAGGTTATGCTGGCTTTTTGCGAGGAACTGGGAACCCCCTTGACTGTAGAAAAGACCAATATTGGGCAAATAGTCTTTGATAATCGCCAGGAGAAAAACCCTTGTTCGCTATGTGCCAACCTGCGCCGGGGAGCCCTGAATCGTGTGGCCAAAAATCTCAATTGTAATAAAGTAGCCCTCGGTCATCATCTTGATGATGTAGTTAATACCATGTTTCTCTCCATGCTTTTTGAGGGTCGATTTAAGGTATTTAAGCCCAGCACCTACCTGGATCGAATGGATATCACCATAATCCGACCTCTGATTTATGTAGAAGAAGCTGATATAGAACGCTTTATCGAAGCTAAGGGTCTTTCTCCTTCACCCAACCGCTGCCCTGCAGATGGAGTCGGCAAGCGAGCTGAAGTCGGGAAAATGCTAAACCTTATTGAATCCCACTTCCCCGGAGCACGCAAGAAGTTTCTGGCCAGTATTGAAAATATAGATCGGGAATCTTTTTGGATTTAGAACGAACAACTGTTTTTTTATCCCTGATTCATGCTATAATCAAAATAAATCCCTGTGGAGGTAGGAAATGAATAATAAATTAAACTTAAGTGAAAGGCAAAAGCAAATCCTGGATTTCATAAAACAAAGCAGCCGGGAGAAGGGTTATCCCCCTTCAGTTAGAGAAATAGGCCAGGCCGTTGGGCTAAAATCGAGTTCCACCGTTCATGCTCACCTAGTCCGTCTTGAAGAGAAGGGTTTTTTACGCCGGGATCCCGCTAAACCAAGGGCCATTATACCATTGGATAATGAACCTTTACTTCAAAGCGAGGCCCTGTCCGTTCCTGTTGTTGGCAATGTGGCTGCCGGTTCACCTATCCTGGCGGAGCAGAATATTGATAATTATCTTTCCGTACCGGTGGATTTTCTGGGAAGCGGAAATCATTTCATATTGAAGGTAAAGGGAGACAGCATGATTGAAGCCGGAATACTGGACGGAGATTATCTTATTGTAAGGGAGCAAGCTGATGCATCCAACGGAGAGATCGTTGTAGCCCTTCTGGATAATGAAGCTACGGTAAAGCGATATTATAAATGGGATGATTATGTCGAGTTAAGGCCGGAGAATGCTTCAATGGATTCCATCATGGTTAACGATGTTCAGATTGCCGGCAAGGTTGCAGGTTTACTGCGTAGAATATAGGGTATATCTGGGTTCTACCGCAAAAATCCCTTTTGTTTCATAAGGGTTGCATCCGGCACTCAAATTAATATTCGCCTTTTCTAAATTAAGGTAGTAAGCACTGAGTGCCTGGTGGCTATTAATGTTACTGGAGCTATTATTTTTATAAGCATAATATTTGTTATTTTTTGAAACGATATCAATCTTTAAAATTTCTCCAGGTACTCGGCCAGTTCCCAATCATAAACCCGGGAGCTGTAACTTTCCCACTCTTTCATCTTGGCGAGCACAAAACGAGAATAAATATGCGATCCCAATGCCTCCTGGATTATTTCATCCCGGCGCAGCTCATCGATAGCCTCATAGAGATTCTCCGGCAGGGATTCTATTCCCTGCTGTTTTCTAGTAGCCAGATCCATTTCGTAAATGTTTTGCTCCACCGGCAGCGGCGGTGTTAGCCGGTTACGGATTCCATCCAGACCTGCTTTCAAGATTACCGCCAGACCCAAGTACGGGTTACAACTGGGGTCGGGATTGCGTATCTCTATTCTGGTTCCAATACCCCGGCGTGCAGGTATCCTGATCAAAGGGCTGCGATTGCGGTGAGACCAGGCAATATATACGGGAGCCTCATAGCCGGGTACCAGTCGCTTGTAGGAATTGACGGTCGGATTAGTTATTGCAGCGGTTGCCCGGGCATGCTTTATTACTCCAGCGATGAAATAACGACAGGTTTCACTCAAACCATCAGCCGCATTGGGATCGAAAAATATATTCTCTCCTCCACGAAACAAAGATACATGCAGGTGCATCCCTGAACCATTTATTCCGTAAATCGGTTTGGGCATAAAAGTAGCATGAAGACCATGACGCCGGGCGACAATCCTGACGGCAATGCGAAAAGTTACGATATTATCAGCCGTTCTCAAGGCATCAGTGTATTTAAAATCTATTTCATGTTGTCCAGGAGCTACCTCATGGTGCGCAGCCTCGATTTCAAAACCCAGGCTTTGCAATACCTCGACCATATCCCGGCGGGCTTCCTCGCCTTTATCCACGGGAGGAAGATCGAAATAACCAGCTTTATCATTGGTTTGCAGGCTGGGAATTCCGTTTTCATCGAGGTGAAACATAAAAAACTCGGGTTCAGGTCCAACCTGCATATTGAAGCCCATTTCTCCAGCTTCCTTAATAGCCCGGGATAGAGCAAAGCGAGGACATCCGGTAAAAGGCTCTCCGTTGGAATCAAAAATATCACAGATTATCCGGGCGGTTTTCGCCTTTGAGGTGGTACTGTTCCAGGGCAGGACCAAAAATGTCGATGGGTCGGGTTTAAGGTACATATCTGATTCTTCGATACGCACAAATCCTTCAATCGATGATCCATCAAACATTAGCTCACCATCCAAAGCCTTCTGCAGTTGATCCGCCGTTATCGAAATAGCCTTTAAAACGCCTAAGATATCAGTAAACTGCAAACGAATAAATTTTACATTATCTTCTTTAACTTTTTGGAAAATATATTCACTATCCAAAATCCAACCTCCGCCTTATTAAAATCAAAATACCACAATAAGAAAGGATACAAACATCCCGATAGCCAGCACCAGCTTGAACACCATGCCGGAGAACAAGCCCACCACCGTACCCACACCGATTTTAACCGCTTTTTCCATATCCTGTATTTCGATGTATTCTCCTATCATTGCTCCCAGGAATGGCCCTAACAGAAGGCCCAGAGGGGGAAATAGAAATAAGCCGATGAAGGTACCCAACAGGGCTCCCCACATACCTTTCTTGCTGGACCCAAAATATTTAGCCCCCAGAACCGTGGAAAGATAGTCCACTATTAGCGAAATAACGATCAATGCCGCCAGTATACAAATGTATTTGGGGGTAATAATATGGAAACCCTCATACCAGCCATAAGCGGCAATGGACACAAACATTAATGGTATGCCGGGCAATAGAGGCAGAATCGTTCCGCCAATTCCCAGCAAGAGCAGAATCATTACTATTATCAATGCCATGATACTACCTTCCACTTCTAAACCGCCTCCTTCTCATATCTGATCAGCTTCTGTTATAAGTATAATACTCCCAATACCCCGAGGATACAAACTAGCTTTTGGTTCTTTCAGGCATTTCCCAGCAGAAAGCTATCCAACAAACGCTGCAGCAGAAAGCGGCAATGTTCATAGCTAAGCCCCCCCTGGAGAAATACGCAGTGGGGTGAGCGCAAAGGGGCATCACAGGAAAGTTCAATCGAAGAACCTTGCACAAAGGTACCGGCGGCCATTACAATCTTATCCCGGTAAGCTGGCAGCTCGCCATACTCCAAAGTAACATCACTATCCACCGGGGAAGCGTTCTGTACCTCCTGGCAGAAGCGCAAAACCTCAGCTGCATCCCTCAGTTTTACCGCCTGTACAATATCAGAGCGTTTTTCGTTCCAACGAGGAAAGACCTCATAACCATGCTCTTCAAAAACATAAGCTAGAAGAACCGCACCCTTTAAAGCCTGCAAAACCGTATGGGGAGCCAGGAATAAACCCTGATACATAATACGCTTGTCCAACAGGCTGGCACCCAGTTCTTTGCCCAATCCAGGCGCAGTAAGATGAAAGGCTAGCAGTTCAATCAAATCCTTGTTGCCGGCTATATATCCCCCGGAAGGTATAAGGCCGCCCCCCGGGTTCTTTATCAATGAACCCGCTATAATATCTACTCCATAGTGCCCGGGTTCTTGCACCGCGGTGAATTCACCGTAGCAATTATCCAGCATAACAATAGTGGCGGGATTTCTTGCTTTAACCAGTTTAGTCATGGCCGCAATAGTTTCCAAATCTACCGGCGGTCGAGTTTTATAACCACGGGAACGCTGTATTAAAACCATCCTGGTGGTATCTTTTATGGCGGCAGCAATAGCTGTCAGGTCAGGTTTGCCCCGTTCATCCAAATCAACTTCACTGTATTTTATCCCCTTATCTATCAAGGTACCAAGAGATTTCTCTTCATGGCCGATAATCCGGCAGAGGGTATCATAGGGACTGCCAGTAAGAGATATCAGCTCATCGCCCGGTCTTAATAGGGCAAATAGACAGGCTGATATGGCATGGGTCCCAGACACGATTTGGCTTCTTACCAGGGCATCTTCGACGCCAAAGATCTCAGCAAATATATCTTCCAGAGCATCCCTGCCGCTGTCTCCATAACCATAGCCGGTAGAAGGGTAAAAATAATATTCCCGGACCCGGTGTTTGTGAAAAGCTTCGATTACCCTGACCTGGTTGGCATAAGCTATTTCCTCCAGTTCGTTAAACACCATTTGCAGGGAGTGTTCTGCCTCCTTTATTATTGATAAGGCTGTCACCATTTCACCACTTTCGCCAGTCTTTAACTATATCTATCTTATCTCTATAAATGATAACTTCATTCAAGATATGTCGCAACATTTTGTTCTGTACTTTAATGGGTGATTTATTTTGAATTCGAATGATGGCAAATGGAATATTTTTCAATCGTTACGGATATAATATTGGAAAATACATAGGAGGTTAAATTATGGCTGTTTCTTTATCTGATTTTGAAAGTATGTCCGAAAAAGATAAACAAAAGATTCTTCAGGAACTCAAGAATGAAATAGGAGTAAGCGGCATAGCCAAGGCATGGGAAATGTCCAGAACAAAAGTATACAGTATGCTCCATGATTTTAATATCCCGGTAGATTCTAAAAGAGGAAGGCAGCGAAAAGAAAACGCATCACCAGAAAAAGCATTAAACGAAGCTGTTCAGACAATGCGTTCGAGCAGCAGCAATATCGTTCAAATAGAAGACGCAGACAGGTTTAAGTCTTCACTCGAGCTGGAGGAGGAAAAAGAAGAAACAAAGTTTTCTTTCTATCTGGACACCCAGGGAAACGGCCGATTCATTAATGAAACACTTCAACTATTGCTTGCATCTGAGAAGCTGTCTAACTCGGAACTTCGTTTAAATATAAGCATTGAACAAAAATAAGGGGCGTAAGCCCCTTATTTGCTTTATAATTACTGCCACCCCATAATGTCCAGCAATAGACGGTGTTAAATGTCCAGAAGCTGACCTTTTACCTTAACTGTCAAACTCAGGAAGAATGGGCATAAAAAAAATCAGCATTACTCCGGGGTATAGCTGTTACGGCATGCCGTCAGACTATCACTCTGTCTCAATGCCCTGGAAAGCGGGCTGGTCATTGTTAAGGAGTTTGCCACCCCATTTTCCGAAGTGTTTTATATACTTCATGCTTCATTAATCTCACTCAATCTCCCTCACTCTTTAAAATCGCTAACCTCCCATGGACTTTCGGCGTTTGCGGGCTATTGTTGGGAGTATACCTAATATGTTTTTATATATACTTTTTCCACATTATACCTTCTATTCCTACCTGTGGCCATTTATCATTCCTCAATATTGTGGCTTTTCATCATCTAACTAAATTCGCAGCTGTATTTACCCATCCCAAATACCGACCATTTACCTATATGCAACCACTGCCCCAGCATTAGATAAGGCGCAAACGGTGATAGGTCTCCGGTATATTTCAACCAACCAGTAAATCCTTCCATAGGATTGCGTTGTTCCCGGCGCATAGAATAACGTTCCCATCTCTCAACCTGTCCTTCACCCCTGCCATAACTGACTTCCCCAGCCTTCTCCAGTAAAGCTGCAAAACTCTCTTCCGGCAGTATATCATGATGGTGAACATAGAGACTGGAATAGCGGCGCAATATGTTACGCAGCAGTACAACAAAATCTAATTCTTGCAATTGGGATAGCTTATTCCCATCAGCCATCAACTGGGTAGGGGTGATGAAATCAATTGTCACCTCCCGGACTGGTTGCATAGCAGCGCTGGCAAGAAGAACCTCCTGGCCACTCCATTCCACCTCATAACCCGAGCGCAGGTTACCTCCGCTTAAAAAAACGTCTTCTCTGCTACTGGTAAAATCATTTACCGCTTCTACCCTTACCAGTTTATACTTCTTCTTGCCACTTCCCAGTCCGATGCGCCCCCCTTCCCGGAATGCAACCAAAAAGTAGGGGAACAAAGGGATAGCCCGTCCAAATAAAAGCAGGTCAAAAGCCATCTCCCCTCCTGGAGGCAGGAATTCCTGTCCCCCTGGTGGCGGTTCAATTACATAGGGTCGTGGTACCTGGTCATAACCGCTCATCATAGCAGCTACCGGCGAAGGAGCAGTTTCGAAAACATAAGCATAGGGACACTGCGGACGCAGATGGCAATCCGAACATTGCAAATCCGAATCGGCACAGGACATCTGCTGCATAACCCGCCCCATCACTCCCCGTAGAGCCGAACCTTTAAAAGGGGGTAGATCCAATCCACGCTCCCCCGCCCGGATATGGAATCGATATCTGGCTAGGCGAAAATTCTCCATGAAAGGCATCCTTTATTTCGAAAGTATTAATGTTGCCAGAATGCTAATAATCTTTTAATGTATACTCAGCTCTCGGGCCAGTTAATGGAGACTAAAATAGGAAAACTCTCTGCTTCCTTGCCTCGATCAAAGCTACCGTATTTGTCTTTACTCCTGTCTCCAGACCAGATATATTCCAATTGCCGTTCCGGAGAACGAGCAGCTGCCAGTACCATTCCCGCACTCTGTGATTTTTTGCCACCGGTATAATCAGCGATAACATCTCTTTCACGCAGGTCTTTGGTTTTTAAACCGTTATAGATGGCTTCAACTTTATCGAAAACTTCCCCCGGATCGTCAGGATTATTGATTAATACCTTTTCAAAGGTAATTATCTCGCCCTTCCTGTATTTGGTAAATCTCTCTACAAAACCTTGATAGACGTCATCGCTATCCTTAGTAACCAATAACCAGCAATGCTCCAGTTCGTCCAAATGGTGTTTTATTGCAACTTCAGCCACGTTATGTTCCTTTACAGGGCTAACTATAGCTATTAACCCTTTATGTGGTTTGACCTGCCCCTCCTCCTGTTGTATAGATTTTATCCGGGCTTTCTCGCGGGTTTTTCGTAAAACCAGAAACCCGATAAAACCTGTAATAATTATCAGTAAAATTATACCTATTAGTTTGGCAGATATCCCCCAATAATCATACATATAACGTTTACAGACATCTTTTAACAGGTCATATAACAAGATAATAATCGGTAAGGCAGAAAAATCCCTAATTGAAGTCCAGGTCTTATTTTTCATAAATACCCTCCTCATGGCTAAATTATAGTCATATATCCATACCCAACCGCCGTTTTAGCTCCAATTCCGTTTAGTTCCAAAGCTTCTTTTAACCACTTTCCTACTAACTCCAGCGGCTTTACTGACTCCAAATTTTTAAACTGGATTAGCTTTTGACTATCTCCTTCTTTAAGCCCCAATAGAAATTGAAAAGGAGTATCAACCACGGTAAGGAATGGAATCGGTACGGGATTATGATAATCGCCAGGCGGTTGCCCCTGAGAATAATAAGGTTGGTAATGGGGGTTCATGATATCAACCTCAATACGTGGTTCCTTTGATGGCAAAGCATCAAAAAACATTACCTTGCCGGCCTGGGCTGGATACTTATCAACAGCTTGACCTCCAAATACGAAACGAAACGCAGGGTCTTTAAGTGCTTCTTCGTCGCTGTCAAAATACTCGGATATTACCCAACTTCGTACTACTCCTTTGATGGCTTGTCCAGGGATATAAGGAATGCCGTAAATATGGTGCAGGGTTATGGAAGTTTCATAAACCGATTCATTTCCCAGGCCCACTATTAAGCGCCAGTCGGGATAAAAATTAATTGTTAGTAATCTATCTCCAATTACCCCACTGCTAATACCTAACAAGGCTTGAACGGAAGATGAATGCCGACAACAAATACTATTTAAATCAATATTCTTAGCAGTTAAATATGGCTTGTACCCTGACTCCCTGCCAGTTTTAAAAAAGACAAATTTCTTTTCTGCTGGCTCAAAACGGGAACCCTTATGCAATTTTAATGAAATATTATCTATATCCCTTAAACCAATCTCCCGGGTATCCTGAGGTAAATGGGTTTTTCTAATATCAAAAAAGTCCGGCATTTTACTATCTCTTTTCAAACCTGGGGGTTCAGCCTGGTGCATATTAGTTGATGATTTGACCTGGTGGCTGGTATTAGGATCTCTTGTGGGCAATTCTTGTTCATCAACAAATATGCGAACAACTTGACCCTTAATATCTCTTTCAAAAGTACATTCGTGACAATTTAGCGAATCATCTTGAAAAGCGTATTTACTGGGAACTGGCATCCGCTTATTATTAAAGACTATTGTACCGCCATAGCCCTTTTTGGTCTTTTTAATCTCCAATTTACCATGTTCCATTATTCTTCCGCCTCGCCTTCAATCATCCCCTCCGCAAAACGGCGCAGCCAGTTTAAGAAAGCCAGGGTCTCAATGGTTAAAGCTCTGTATTGCTCAGATGGCAATTCGGTAATGGACTGAACTAACGGCTTATCTGAATTCAGCATCCAGTTTACCGATTCTGCGTTTTTCAACCATTCATTTAGTTGTTCATAAATTTCTTTATATGCATATCCCGCTTTGCTCTGGTCATCATTTTTCTTAGAAAAGAAAAAGGCTACGGCTGCTCCCAAACCATTGGTTTTTATTAGCATCGGGAGCTTTTTGACATATTGCTTATACTCTTTCTTTTTATCAAGAGCACTGCCTTTTGCCGCACACTGATAAGCAAATTCCGCTCTACCCTGTTCCAGTTTATCCGTTACAGCCATCATATCACCCCTTCATAAAAACAGTCCGGGTCAGGCCTTTGCCGATAGTGGCGTTGGCTCCAACCTGAATCACCTCTGGTAGCCCAAGCCGGAAGAATTCCATCACCCGGTCTTCTTCCTTCTGCTCACCCTGCGCAGCAAATACCCCTTTATCTTCAGCAAATACCGGGGTTGTTAAAACCAATGAATATAATACCGTCTCCGTTGGTAGATATTCTTCTGAAAAAAGCGCACCACCCTGAACCGTACCGGTCTGGTTGTCAATCTTGGTGCGGGTAATGACCTCGGTGGACATCTCTACAAAATCCCGAAATTCATCATCGGAAAGAACTATAACATCTTTTTTCATCTTGTCCCGCCAGTAGGATAAGGTATCCTGCTCTTCTCCTTTCGGTACCGGAAATAAGCTATCTCCTAACCATTTAGCCAGGTTCGTACACTTGTCACTTTTTTCTGCTTCTATGGTGTATTCCTCCAGTACTATTTTATCGTCCCTTATTACCAGACTCGAAGCAGATGTCCTGGTTTTCTCCCCGGGCAATACCGGAATACTGATTCCGGCCAAACTCAGATCCTGGCGAAACTGCTCCAGGGCTTTGGGACAGGTAACCCAGGCAAAGACCCCCTTCATGGATTTAACCGGGAAGAGCAGAATGCGAGCATCAGTAAAGCCCAGCGCCCCGGCATGAAGTTTTCCATCTTCAGGGCCAAAACTTAGATTTATGGCCTGGTGATATTTAAGCAGGTTTCCTTTCCATTCACCCCAAAGATTCTCCCACTCTTTTCCGTATCTTTTAATTAAACACTCAGGCGGTCGGTAAATATTTTTCTCATCGCCTGTAGCACTTTTGTCCTTTATTAGAGCCGACTCGAAAGCCTCCCTGATGCTGCCCTTTAATCCGGAACCTTCGATTTTAGGATAGCCAGTATGGCGTTCCCTCTGAATAGGTAAATCAACAATACCTAGATCCGCTCCGCTTCCGGCATGCAATGATGTTTCACAAATCAGAAAAAACACATTCGCCTTTTGAAACACTGCCTACACCTCCAATTTAATTTCTCTTTTTTGCGCTCTGGCTTTAATTTTCTCGCGCTCTATTTTAGTATTAATGAATTCTTCGTACTTCTCATGATCCTGAAAAGTGGCATAAATATATATCCTGCCATCTTCTTCGAAATAAAAAATCCTGTTTGGGTTATCCCCGTCATCATAAACTCGATGTTCACCTTTGATTTCGGTTTTCTTTTCACGAGTATCACGGAAACGAAATTTATCCTCTCAAATGCGATAAATATCTTTTTGTTCACCAATCTGCTTCCAGACCTCATCGGAAGCATAAAAGACAAAACGCTGACTTTGAAGGCGTTTGTAGAGAATTTGCCCCATTGGCCCAAGAGCAATATCATTCCCATCAATATCAAGGCAACTGGCACAGTCGGTTCTAAATTGATAATCGAATTGCTTGCTATTGACTATATCTTCTTTTTCAAGAATGTTAAATTCATCAGTGTACTTATTGAAAATGTTCCAATCAACATCAACGGGTATATGAGGTATCTTAAGAAGTAAATCGGTATCTTCAAAAACATAATAAATTGGCAGGTTATATATCTGCGCCATAATAGTCAGGTAAGGTATAACTGCCTTATAACCCCCGGTAATATTTATGGCCAGGTTTTCTCTACCCAGGCTTGCTACCAACCAGTCTACTTTATCAACCAGACGGCGCAAGCCATCACGAGCAAACTTATCGCGGTCTGTAACCTGTAAATCCGCAATAACAGAACCAGCTTTTTCTCCGCCTTCGTATATTTCTTGTTGGTAGTAAACTTTTATTCCGGGTATAATCTCCGGTAAAAAACCGGCAATTATTCCGGCAGCAATAACCGAACTTACAGTATCGGTAGTGATCAAATGTACCTCAATATCTTCCTTAAGGTCGTCGATAATCTTGCGGATGCTGGTAATCTCCGCTGAGGCATCGACATTACTGCTTCCATTATTTGCTGTTTTCCATTCCCACTGACCGTCTCTGCAAACTCGTTCAATACCTGTCAGCCACTTCTTTTTAATTGTTTCTTCAATTTTGTTGCGGGACGAATTCATCTCCTGTGCTTTCATTTTATCTATTAAACCATCTGTAGGGAAATTGCCATATCGTTCCAAGTACTCACTGACATCATTATATTTCTTATCCAGTATTCTCCTAACCTCTGGTTGCATATAGTTGGTAAATAATGAGGTTCCAACTATGGTTATAATGCGTTTCATAAGTTAAGCACCCCCACATATGAAATTCCAAAACCCTGGCGGTAATTTTCCAACATATGGTTAGATGTTCGGTTGGGCTCTTTATCCAATTCTGATATTGCCCGGCCATGAAAGGCCTGGATTACATCATTCATATCTCCGCCACTCCGTAACTTGAAATAATATACACTCCCTGCCGGAACTACTCTTCGGGCCGGTTTGGGCCTCCGCTCCTTAATATCAAAACCGCCTGCCAGCATATAGCGGCTCATAACTGCAGAAATAAGTTTTAAATTAAGCGCTTTCTCTTTTTCCCCATTGACAAATCGATATGTCCCTTCACAACGCCCGGTATTAATCCATTCCGGTAACCAGCCTTGAGCGAACGCACAGGGAGTGGAAAGGTATAGTTTAAAATACCTGGCATCGTCATTAAATTCAGGTGTAGCAATCATATCCGCAGTCAAATCTTTTATTTGCAAGGTTCGATAATAAGCTCCTTTTCCCTCGCCCCCCAGCTTCAAAAAGCCTTCCGGCTTTAATTCCAGACCTTCAATTTCAACCACCATACTCAAACCGTCATACCGTTTCATACCCACCCGGTACAGTTTGCCATCAGCACTGCTGCCGCTGATGCGATCCTTGCCGATACCAACTTTGGGCTCCAGAACAATATGTTCCGCAGCATCAATCGACTGGAGGGGGATATTTTTGGCTCCCGTCTGCAGATAAGTATTTATGTCAACGTTACTGGTAAGACCATAATCCCTGTTGTCAACTTCATCCCCGGTCATTAATAATCGCTCAGGAATCATCTCCAAATTAGACGCTCCTGCATATACGCCCGTTTCAATTTCGCTACAATTCAGGAGCCGAATCTCATATGGTTTTCCAGTCTCCCTCATATTTTTAGTAGACCTATCTTTCCTGGCTACCAAATCTGCCGGTTGCGGCAAATACAGATTCCCACCCAGGCGATAATAAATACCCCTGATAGTTAAATTAGAGGTTACATCATCCAGTTCACCAAGATTGGCAAAACGCTCCGGATGTTGACCCAAATACGCGCTCCTTAAAGCCCCGTACAGGACTGAAGGCAGGGGGAAAAGTTTTCCTTCGGCCCAGCTTTCCTGACCCATGGAGAAAGGCTTGCCATCACGGAAAAAGAGAGTATCCAGGGCTTCAATTTCAATCCACACCGCCGGCCACCTCCCGCGTTAAAAAATGTACAATATTGAGAGCCGATATGAAGTTTTCCAGACTGTCATTGCTATTTTGATACAAATGGAAAACCACTTCCCGCAACTGCCCAACCGCCTCTTTTTTTCGTTTTTTATAATCCTCCCCGGTTTCGCCCTCGCCCCGCTTGAGATTGCAGGTACGTTCTAAAAGCCGACCAATTTCCACCCGTATTATTTCATAGGCATTGTCCATTCCCAGGTAATCCGCTCTCTTTCCCGCCAGAAGATATAATTCGGCATTAAGATTTTTAATGAAGCGCCCTGAAAAATCCCCTTTTTGAATAGCTTCTATAATATCCAGGAAATCATAGATTACTGTTTTACCAGCAATTTTTTTGGATTCCTCCCACCATTTATATACACATTTCTCAATTTCGCCTGAATGTTTCAGCAAGGCAATCCCCAGGGAATTCTTCCCCTCCACTTCCTTTGCCGCTTTTTCCATCTGGTGGACCCACTTCAAGGCTTCAGAAAGTGGCGTTTTGTAATGAGCAATAACCATTCCCGCTGAGAATGAAAGGTTATTGTTTTCTTGAATGAAAGCCTTTTGCTGCAGGGCCTGGTTCACTTTTTCGTCAAATTCAATCCTGAGTTTATCCAGTGACTTCAGAGAATCATCCAGGGTTACAAAGCCCAGAAAATCTTCACCCCCAGCATATACCACCCGACCCCTAAAGCTGGATTCTGTCCCATTTTCTTTCCTGTTTGAATCAGGATTCTGTTCTCCCGAAGGTTCAATAAAGAACTCCTTAACTGAACCGGCAAATTCATTAAGTTTCAGCGAAAGTTCCCGGTGAAAATCTTCCAGCTTCATATTATCGTTCAACTTCGTTCCTGATAACCATTCCCCCATACTATCTCCATCAAAAGCTATAAGGGCATAATAAGAGGATTTGCTCCAGTTACCGCTTCCTTCTTTACCGTTATTCCGGGTCAAACTCTTCTCTGTCTGTCTTTCACGAATATAGGATTGCAGCTTACTATAAGCCCCCATTATTGCCGACTTAATGGTCTCATGCCCTGATTCATTCTTCAGCACTCCCATCTGCAGGCTATTCTTTTTAAAATAATCTGGAGTTAGGTTATCCTCATACAGTAGCTGATCATTATACATGTTGTACTGGTAACGAGTACAGCAGCAAGAATTGAGAACATTTTTATAGGCGCTAAACAATTCTGCTCCTTCATCATCCTTACTCAAGGTGTCCAGCAATGGCATCAGAGCTACGGTAGCAGTTAAAGGAAATTCCTCACTGCTTGCCGACCAAAAGCGTTTTACCAGACATACCGCGCATAGTCCCTCTCCGGCACTTATGCGGCTGTGGTTAAGCGCTATAGCATGGGACGACATAAATTCGGGAGCTTTTTCGGAACCGTCTGTTAATCTGGGAGCATAAAAAAGTGCATTCCTCTCCCCGCAAAGGGAACATTTGCGAAAGCCTTCTTCCTCTAACTGAGAAAATCCTCGCAGGTTTTTAACCCCGCCCAGGTGCATTTCCAGCTTGGAATGTACTTTGAAATAGGAGTCAATCCCTTCACCGCCGGGCAGCATAACCCAGTAAACCTGCCAAAAGCTTTTTATCTGCTCCTTAAACCCCATTATATTGCTTGGTTTTTTTCCACATACATCTTCATAAATCTTGCCAGACAACTCCTGAAACTTTATCTGAACCGCCCTTTCCAGTTCTATACCAATATCCCTTGGGTTAGCTGTGCTTACCCGAGCAACAAAGCGGTTGGGATTGCTGGATTCATCATCGTTATAGTCCGCATTATTTATAGGAAACACTATCTCCGCCCTATAATCGTTAACTACTTTGGTTCGTGCTACTTCGATTAGTTCGGAAAGAATACGGCTGCCGGCCCAAAGATCATGGGTCTTACGTGCCTGGGAAATAAACGCCTGGACCGGGGTGATAGTGAAGAGTAAGAGGTAATCGTTCATAATCGCACCTCCTCATACTCTTTCACGGGAATTGAATTAATAAATTCTTGAATAATTCCGGGGGTTTCAATCATTTTATTGCCGCCATCTTCATCCATTATTTGGTACTCCCCGGGTAATAATCTGCTTTTGAACCAAATCATCATCGGATAATAATTTCCATTATTATCTCTTATTACCTTAATCACTATTGGAGAAGCTCTGCGCCTGAGTAGACTTGGTTTTTGTTTTTCACCCATATCCATACCTGCCATCATAGTTGTCCCATTTTTATGCCTTATTGGGAACCCAAAATTCGGAGTTTCTTCAATGCGTCCCTTATTTCTATTCCTAAAGTTCATGTAATAAACACCTATCTTATCCATTGCTTCCTTCCACGATTTTTGGGGTCGAAATACGTACAATGAAACCTCTTTAAATGAATTCACTGTGTTTAAATTGGTACATGTATCAACAATATTAGACTCAATTATATCCCGCAGAAATCCGCAAACCCCTTCGTGGTTTTTTAAGCGCTTACTGATAAGACATGCTATTAAAATGTTATCCAGCTCACTGGTAATGTTGGTGCTCTCAACCTTTATTATGTCAAAGCTGCCAGCTCCCCTTCGAACTCGACTACCAAGCCCTCCGAAAATTGACAGAAACATGAATGCAATTGAAGCTTCTTGTAATGGCTCCTGTTCATAAGCACTTAGTATTACGGAAAACTCGCTTCCTGACTTGATGTATGGACCATCTAAACGTGTATTCATAGGTAAAACTGAATAAAACAAATAGTGAATTCCCCTGGAACCACTTTTAGATCTGTAGTACGTTTTACCTGATGGTGTTTCTTTATCAAGTTCATCCCACAAGTTATGACCAATAGACGAGTCGTTCAATTTGCTAATTACTCTTATTGAAACCGGACTCTTTTTTCCTGATGAACCTGTACCTCCAAACAAATTGATTTCGCGTTCAAGCAAGCTTTTCGTTTGGGTGGAATCCTGCAAACTTCTCCACCAGTAGCGTATAGCCCCTTTTATCGAGGGAGCTCGCAGTTCCGGTGTCCTACCATCTGCTCCCCGCAGAAACATTGGTGTAATCGTCTCGCATTCAAAGGTCACTGTTATGCGTTTTCCATCGGATTTTTCGTCCACTTCCACTTATCACCTCAATTCTCTTTGTACCCTGCCCCTCTCCCGCACCTCCTGCAAATTAACAATCTCTGCTACCTCGAAGCGCAGCGGGATGGCTCCTGTTACCGGGCGCAGGCGTATCGTGGCTGGGAAATACCCCATCCTGCCGTAAAGCAAAGCCAGCATTACCGCAGTACTGTAATTAAGTGAGGGGAGATTAATAAGCAGAGGCAGGCTCTGCCATTCTTCCGCAGTCAAACCCACCTCCTCTACCATGGCTTCTACCTGTTCAACCAGCAATCGGTTTGTATCAATCTGAGAGGTAATTTGAGTTACTTTTGCTGTTTTCTTGCCTGCTATTTTGTCGATTTGAGCAAGCTGTTCTTCAGTTAAGGGGTGAGTAAAGTTAATTATGTGTATGTCTATCATCTCCTTCCCATTTCTAAGCTTCTCACCTATACTCAAACGTAAACCGCCCTATAAACCTCTGCACCTTCTTTCTTACCGAACTTTTAGAACCGGCATTTTTTACGCAGCTGTAGAACCAGGATTTCTGGTTATCGGGATGATAGACGGGGTGGCCTTCCTCACTGGCGCATATTTCCTGCAGGGCTACCAGGGTTTCCTGATAAGCCTGTTTCAGCTGCTTACCCTTACAACAGTAGGAAGCTGCCATCAACCCGGTACCCAAATGAAGAACCCGGAAGGTAAGCGAAGGGGTTGGACTACCCACGGATAGCGATTGCTTTGCCCAATCCCGCCCTGCATCCTCGTGTCCAGCTTTGAAAGCAATTTCGGCCAGGTGGCGGTAGATTAGTTCCCAGGGGTGGTGATTGGTCGAACCAAAAACTGCCTTATAATCAGTATTCAGCAGTTTTTCCATGACTTGATTCTCCCGCCATTTATCATAAACGTTGATGTATTTGCCCAGGATAAATAGTTTAAAGGGGTTATTGCTGTTTAGTGCTACCCTACAATACTGTAAAGGTAGGCTTTCAGCAGGTATTGTATTTTGCCGGGCATACTTTAAGGCATTGTCATCATCCGGCGAAACAGAGTCTGAAAGTGCAGAATTTTGGCCAGGTAGCTCAGCAAAATATGCGGGGGCATATTCATCAAACAGTTCCCGGTTATCTGTGGCCAATGTCAGTTGCAGGATATGGGCAGTGGTGATTTCGATGTCCCATGGATTGGTGGCAAAATGCTCCAATGCCCGTTGAAATGCTTGTAAGGCCTTTTTGTTTCGGCCCAGGAAGGCATAATTCTGGCCCAGAGAACTATAACATTTACCCAGGACGGGATCGAGAGGAGGCCCGCTGCCGTCATCTTCCAATTGCAGGCGCTTTACCAGGCGAGGAACCAGGCCCTTTTCCAGGAGAAGAACAGCAGCTTCGAAGTTAAATCGGTTAGTTTCAGTTACACTCATACGATTGAGGGTTTCCAGGCGGCGTTCCATATTATCTAATGAACGGGGCAATAAATCCAGTTGTTTAAGGGCTTTTTCCCCGTATTCTATGGCTTTATCCGGTTCACCCAGGTGATTATAGGTTCTTAATAGCAGGTCATACAGGTAATAAAAGATTAAAGGAGGGGGAGGTGGTAGTTTTAAACTGGCCAGGTCCAATACTTCTTGCAGAATAGCTTCCTCCAAATGATATTTGACATTGTCTCCCTTCAAAGTTTTATCCGACATATTGCAGGCTTCCTCCAGGGCGCCGGCACTGATATTCATTTCGGGTAATGCAAAATGCTGCTGGTAGTATTGGTTTAAAGGGTTGGAATCATGGACGAATTTCAATCGTTGGGTTAGAAATGCATATATATCTCCCCTGGTAGACAACTCGTATAGTTCACGCCACTGGTCATCGACCTGATCATAAGCCCATAAATAGGAATTAACCCCCATTTTATGTAGCCTGGCACAAATTTCATTTAAACCCCGATCCGGCAGAGTGGGGTTAATATTCCCATATATCCAGTTACATATTAGGTCAGCCGTCATCAGGCCAACATTTTTAGCCTTATAGATATTCTGCACAAAAAGCTGAAAATCAAGGCGGGGGGAGTTTTCCCGTTCTTCATAAAGTTGGCTCAAAGCTGCGCTGATTACAGGTTCATCAATTAACGAATAACGCCATTTATTCCTGTCCCGATGTTCAAGTCGGTTATAACCCAGTGCTTCATACTGACCCTGACGTTCCCGGTCGCGTTTATCCACCAGAGCGATGCGGCTGGCAATGTGCAGTTTAGTCTTTTTCTGTCCCTGCGCCAGCGGGCTATAATAAATGGCATTATCAAGCAAACGCATCAGCATATTGCGATAAAGGTTGCTGGCCTGGCGTTCATCAATAATATTGGAGCG
Source organism: Syntrophomonas sp. (assembly GCF_028707975.1). Taxonomy (GTDB): domain Bacteria; phylum Bacillota; class Syntrophomonadia; order Syntrophomonadales; family Syntrophomonadaceae; genus Syntrophomonas. The sequence goes on along the minus strand of NZ_JAQVZX010000011.1, from coordinate 1,845 downwards.
CTGGTCCTGTTCAAAATCTCCAGCCACAATGCCAATAATAGACCAATCCTTATTATGTCCCAAAAACTCGATTATTTGATTCTGAATCTGGCGCCGCAATTTCAGGTTTTTAATTTTGCTGCCATGTAAACCTTCTGGATAAGTGAGTTTATGTTGGAAACATATCTGCTCCAGCAATGTTTGCAATTTTTTCACGGCCTGCTCCAGGTTTTCGCCTTTATAAACTAAACCGGTATTAAGCTGGGCATGTTCTTTTGCCGTTTCAAAAATTCCGCTCTCATCTAAAAATACAGCCAACAATACAGCTCGCCTCCAACGGGAACAGTAAAAAGGATACCTCATGATTTTTATTTTCGGATCATTTCTGTGAGCCTAGAAATAGCAGGTGTAGTGATAGGTGGCAGGATAACTGGTGCGTCTATTGCATGGTATTCTTTCTTTAATTATTCTCGACAAATTTTCATAATCCTGCCATATTTTTGGAGTTTACCTCTAAATATAAAATTAATCAGCATCTCAATGCCCTGGAAAGCGGGCTGGTTATTGTTACAAAATAGCTAAATTATTAATAGAAGCAGGAGCAAAATGTCTCAATGCCCTGGAAAGCGGGCCAGTCATTGTTACAGACCCCGTTTTAGGGCCGGTGGCTCTAAGGCTCGTGAGCCCCGAATCGCTAACCCCCCCTCTTGACCCCCTCCGGAGTCAAAATAAGGAGTTTGGAACCCTGTTTTGCGAAGCAGTTTATCTCCTTCTTTCTTCATTTATCTCACTCATTCTACGTAATCGCTAACCTCCCATGTACTTTCGGCGTTTGTGGAGCTTACCTTAGTGCAATAGATATTGTATTCATACTACAATATTTTCTACGATTGTCCATGATTTCCTCCTGTTCAGGAGAAACAAGCTAATTTTAAGATTGACAACGACAACTGTTGAGTCTCGTCTCATAATACCTATCAATCTGCCGCTCACATATATCCAATAATTCCTCCCTATCTTCGGCCGTAAGCCGTTTCCAGAGTGAGGGCACGAAGGCTACCTGGCTCAGGTCTTTGCGGTGTTCCAGAAAGAATTTGCGCTCAAATTTTTCAAAGGGCATGGTCAGCATCAGTCGGGCTATCTTAAAATCGCTCATTTCTTTGACTCGGTTAATGCTTGCATTGGGTATCTCTACCTGCAGACCGGCATCTGCCCGCTGTTCGTAGAAAGCACGGAAGAAGCTTACCAGCGCGGCCAGGTCCACCTGCCCTTTTTCATTAACCAGGGTTAACATGCCTTTAAGCATTACGGGCTTGTGGGAAGTGGTCATGTGCCCGGCTTTAACATATCTGAAGAAGTCCTGCCTGATCTCCTCGGGCTTGCGGGCCGATATATCCAGTTGCTGCCTTATATCCTCCAGGCGCTCACGATGAAAGTAACGGTGGGTAACTCTTCCCATGGGCAATTCAAAATCAGGGCCGGGAGTAATCTTGTCTTCATCAACCCAGCGGCGGGCAGTGGCATCATCTACATATAGCTCCAGAGCCAGTTCATGCAGGGACATCATATCTTTGATTTCTTCCTGCCAGTCGAAGAGGTCTACCAGTTCATAATCCTTGATAAATATATTATGGGGCAAAACCGCTTCAATCTTTTCACCCAGCCGTAAGCGGCGATTTTCTTCCTCTATTTTCTCTTGCGGAGCCAGTGCTAGAGCCCCCGGTCGGTATTCCCGCAAACGTAAGAGGCGATGGAGGTTTACCGCATGATTATGCCGGGCGGTATTGTCAATGAAATCAAATACCAGCAAGGCTTCCTTGCCCGGCGCTTTTCGGGTTCCCCGTCCCAATTGCTGCAGGTAAATAA
>NZ_JAQVZX010000071.1 GCF_028707975.1 Syntrophomonas sp. | reverse complement strand
AAAGCCACTCCGGCCCCTATTGATAAAGGCTTTATCTGGCTGCGGGGATAGATTTTCTTTTGTCTAAGGAGTTTTTTATATGAAGGTTTCCTGCCTAGCTTTTTATTACCCCATACAAGCAGAGTATCTATCCCAATCTTAGTTGCTGCTGTCGGATTCTCTCCCAAGCGAATCAGAAAGACCGGTATTGTTTCCAGGAATGTTTTACTTAAATTATTACTCAGCTGTACCAGTGGCGTCCCTACGAAATTAAGCACTATCTGCCCCCCCCGGCGGTAGAACCAATCTGTATCCAGAGTGATGGTATTGGTTCGCTGCAGATATTTTAACAACACGAAAAACGCGAGTCCGGAAAACATCAAAAGCTGTAATTGAGTAATAACATGGTATGAGGTATAGGGAACATAATCTACGGCAAAAGGCAGAATTTGATACAGGGTCTGGGGAAATACCCCAATAAAAATACATAGAACTGCCGGTATACCCATGCCTATCAACATGTTGACCGGTGCTTCTTCAGGTCTTAATCCATTATCCTGGGCAAAAAACACGAAATAAGGAAACTTGATTCCGGCATGTAAAAATACCCCCGCAGAAGCTAGGGTCAAAAGCATCCAGATGGTAGTCAAACCGCCATAAGCAGCAGCAGCAGTAATCATGGATTTGGTCACAAATCCACTGGTAAGAGGAAAAGCCGAAATGGAAGCCGCTCCAATTAGACACAGGCTCAGGGTAATGGGCATCGACTTATACAATCCGCCTAGTTCGGTACATTTGCTGCGCCCGGTAGTATACAGTACGGCTCCTGCTGACATCATCAGCAAACCTTTGTAAAGAATATGAGCAAACGCATGCGAAACTGCCCCATTTAGGGCCATAGGTGTACCTATCCCTATTCCCACTACCATAAAACCTACCTGATTGATAATACTATAGGATAATATGCGACGCATGTCGTTTTCCAATATCGCAAAGACAATGCCATACAGCGCCATAATAATACCCGCCCAGACCAGAATATCAGTTCCCGGGAAAGCTCGGGCCAGAGTATAAACTGCAGTTTTAGTAGTAAAGGCGCTTAGAAAAACAGTACCAATAACACTTGCCTCCGGATAGGCATCGGATAACCAGGCAGAAAGTGGTGGAATGGCCGCATTAATAGCAAATCCCAAAAGTATGAGATATGAAGCCAGACCATTTAATCCCAGAAAATTAAACTCAATTGACCCCGTGTTACCTATATGCAGTATAATTCCTGCCAGGAGCAGCATCCCCCCAAAAAGATGCACCAGTATATATCTAAAGGAGGCAGCTTTGGCTTTATCGGTTCTTCTTACAGCAATAAGATAAACGGAACTGAAAGCCATTGCTTCCCAAAAGATATAAAGAGTTATATAATCGCCTGCAAATACTGCTCCCAGGGCACTGCCAACATAAATAAATGCTGCAATAATCTGGGAGATATCCTTTTCGTGCAGGGAATAAATGGCGCCTGCCCAGGCCATTATTATAAAAACATTTCCAAAAACCAGGCTTAAGCGGTCAACTCTATTAAAAACCAGTATATATTCCAGGTATTTGACCAGGCCGGAATTTCCCTCCGGCAAGAACTGCATGCTTATAAAAGCTAAAACGGGCAGCAAGATAATTAAAAAACTCCGCCATTTCCCTTTAAATAATGGAAGCAAGAGGGCGCCTGCAATGAATATCCCGGAAGGCGGTATAAAGCTAGTCATAATAATCCTCCCGTTTTTGCAACCACACTTTGCCAATAATCTTGGATATCGCAACGATTAAAGCACAGCTTAAGAAACCATAAATTGCATAAAATGCCGGTAGTTTTTCCACTGCAAAAACCGGGTGTTTTTCCATAAAGGGATCTATTAAAACCAGCCCTATCAGGATGGCAATAAGAATCCAGCGGGTTTTTTTTCTTATATCAGGCCTGTCCATGAAGGCCATAATCCTTTTCATTTTCTAAGCCTCCCTTTCTTTCCTTAAGCCCGCCATATTACATGGCAGCGACAATCATCCGGGCTAAATCCAGGAAAACACCTGGTTCAAAGAAGAAGCACAAAATTGCCGCTGATGTAACCATTAGTGCCCCTACCATAAATACAGGGGCCTCCTTTATTTTGGCAATATTTACTTGTTGTCCGTTGGCAGCCAGTGTCGGCTTCAAAAAAGCCCGATAAACAATAGGCAGAAAATAAGCTGCATTTAGCAAAGAACTGATAGCCAGAACAGCCAGGAGAGCAAGCTGACCGGCTTCAATCGTTCCCATGCTCAAGTACCATTTGCTTATAAATCCCCCCGCCGGGGGTAGGGAAATCATCGACAGCGAAGCTATGGTAAATGCCGCCATTGTAAAAGGCATTTGTTTGCCTATGCCATCCATTTGACTGATCTCAGTTTTACCGGTAACTATATAGATAGCTCCAGCAGCAAAAAATAAGGTAATTTTACCAAAGGCATGAATAACCAGGTGAAGGACACTGCCGGTTACTCCGCTTGGCGTCAACAGGGCTACACCCAGGATAGTATAAGATAACTGGCTTATCGTAGAGTAAGCCAGACGACGTTTTAGATTATCCTGACGCAAGGCAATAAGAGAAGCTGCAATTATAGTAAAAGCAGCAAAATAGGCCAGGTAATAGCCTGGATTCAGTTCCTTTAACAAGTCTGCGCCAAAAATAAAAAGTATAACCCTGATAAAGGTAAAAACTCCGGCCTTTACTACGGCCACCGCATGCAATAGTGCGCTTACTGGGGTTGGAGCAACCATAGCAGCTGGCAGCCAGGCATGAAACGGCATTAATGCAGCCTTGGCAATACCCGCGATAAAGAGAATAAATGTTATTGCCAAAACAGAATCCGGGGCATTGCCTGACATAATTCCGCTGGTACTAAAATCGAGAGTCCCGGTGTAGTAGTAAGTCAAAAAGATAGCCGGCAAAAAGAACAACAGCGAGGTACCCAGTAAATGGGCCAAATATTTTTGAGCATTGTATAAAGCTTCCGGAGTCTTATCATAGGCTACTAATGGATAGGTACACAAGGTAAGTATTTCATAAAATATGTACAGGGTAAAAAGATTGCCCGCAAAAGCGGTTCCGATAGCTGAAGCCATAGCTATAAGAAAAAAGGCAAAAAAACGATCCACGGACCGGTCATTGGCATAATCTTCCTCGTAATGAGAACGCATATAGCCAATGGTATAAAAAGAGGTTGCCAGCCATAAGAAAGATGCTGTGAGCGCAAATACCATACCCAGAGCATCTACCCGCAAAGCAATTTCAAGCCCGGGCAGAACTGTAAGCAGGTGGTATTTTATGATAGCACCCTGGCGAATCCACGGAAGCATAGAAAGAACAATAAGCAACTTCACAATTGCTGAAGCAACAGTACAAAACTCCCTGAAGACCGGTTTCTGGGGACGCGCCAATACCAAGCCAACGGTAACCAGCGATATTAGAATGGCATATAATGGCATTGCTGAGGTAACTACATCCAAAATCTATCCCTCTTTCTTCTTACCCAAGCAGTAATAGTGCTGCTTTTTCAGTTATGCTTACCGGAATAAATGCCAGGGTTCCGAATACCAGGCAAAGTGCGGCAACAACTACCGTTGGTATTAGCATGCTGGCAGGAGCATCAGATACCTCAACTTCAGCAATTGGCTTTCCCGCTTTGAAGTAAATGTTGTCAATTACCCTCCAGAAATAGACCAACATAAGTATTGAACTGATAAGAATTACCGGAATGAGATACCACATAGCGTTTTCCAGCGACCCCATAGCCAGGTACCACTTGCTCACAAAACCAACTGTTAAAGGTATTCCTATCATGGAAAGCGCAGCTACCGTAAAGGCGGCCATGGCATATGGCTGCTTAAACCCCAATCCCTTGAGATCGGCAACGCTTGTTATACCTGTTTTGTAAGTAATACAACCCACTGACATAAACAGGGCACACTTCATAAGAGCGTGGTTTAATATATGCAGTAATCCCCCTTGTAAACCAGTAGGATTCATCAAGGCAACTCCCAATATAATGTATCCGATTTGGCTAATACTTGAATAAGCTAACATTTTCTTGATATTAGTTTGGGCTATAGCCAGGATAGACCCCATCAATATAGCTACTGATGAAACAGCAATCAGAAAATGCGGCACACTTACCCATTGTTCGAGGAAAACCCTAACTCCAAATACGGTGAACAATATTCTGATAAAACCATAGGCACCTACCTTGGTTCCGGTTGAGGCCATCAGGGCACTGACAGCTGAGGGTGCATAAGTATAAGCATCCGGCAGCCAGGTATGCAGTGGGAATAATGCAATTTTTATGCTAAAGCCAATGGCAAAAAAGGCAAAAGCGGTTATTACCAGCTTGGAGTTAAACAATCCGGGCAGTCTGGCTCCAAGGTCAGCCATATTCAAGGTTCCAGTAGCTATATACAGGTAACCTATCCCCAACAGGATAAAAGTTGCTCCCACCGTCCCTATTACCAGGTATCTGAAGCCCGCCAGTGGAGCTCTTCTACTTTTACCCATAGCCACTAGAGCATAGGCGGTAAGTGATGAAATTTCCAAAAAAACATAGAGATTAAATATATCCCCGGTCACTATCATTCCCATCAAGCCAACTATAAAGAGTAAATATACTCCATAAAAAGCCGGAAGCTTTTTTTCCTCAATCTCAGCAGCTACACTCTTCCTGGCAAAGATGGTAACAAGCCAAGCTAAAAAGGCAACTATTGCCAGAACAAAAGCGCTGAAGTAATCAATGACATACTCAATTCCCCAGGGTGGTTCCCATCCTCCCATCCAGTAGCTGATTGTCCCGCTATACATTACCTGATAAAGAAGTATCGCCGCAATAATAAAAGAGAAAAGGGTTGCCAGGAAAGCAATAACCCAGCTGTATATTCTATTAATCCTCCCTGCTACAGGAGCAATAAGGGCCAGGAGCAGCGGTATTATAATTACCAGGACGGGAAAATGTTTAATCATCGGTCTTGCTCATCTCCAGTATTGCATTTTCTTCAATAGTCCCATATTCCCGATAAATATTTACAACCAGCGCAAATGCAACTGCCGTAATACTTACACCTACCACTATGGCCGTTAGAATCAGAACATGGGGCAAGGGGTTAATATATACAGCTTCTACTCCCTGATAAATAGGAACGGTTCCTCCCTCAACTTTTCCGATAGAGATAAATAACAAAAAGACTGAAGTCTGAAAAATATTAAGCCCGATTATTTTCTTTATCAAATTACTCTTGGCTATTACGGCATAAAAGCCAATCATCATTATAATCACATAAATCCAAAAATTATATTTTGCCAGAATAAAATCCATCATAATTAATCTCGTCCTATCATTTCACAGAATAAAATAATCATAGTTGCGGCAACGGTGATGCCTATTCCTATTTCAACCGCCATTATCCCGTAGTGGTTTGCCACCGGCGGCTCACCCCAAGGCAATGCAGCATACTGCAAAAAATTCCCTCCAAATATTAGCGCTAATAAACCCACCCCACCATATATCAAGGCCCCGGTAGAACTGAAGAAATCAGACGCTTTTTGCGATATCCTTTTTCTTCCTTCTTCCAGGCCAAATATTAATATGTAAATAATGATACTGGAGCCAAGGATTACTCCTCCCTGGAACCCACCTCCAGGACCCAATTCCCCAAAAATAATTATATAAAGGGCATACAACTGGATAAAAGCGATTAGTTTTTTCACCAAAGTTCTGCGAATAATATTGGAATTAAGTTCATCGTCAACTATATACAGGTCATTATCCTTTTCTTTCGGGGACATCATCAACATCCTTCCATCCCGGCAACAGGCTAAAGTCGTCTTTTTTTCTCCGATCTGATGAGCAAAACTACACATAATCCAGCAGTAAAAATAACCGTGGTCTCGCCCAGGGTATCATAGCCTCGATATGAGGCCAGAATAGCTGCTACATAATTGTCTGTTCCGGTCTCTTCTACTCCCTTTTCCAAATAGCGTGGTACTACATGCGTATTGCTTACTGCAGCAGCTGAGCCAAAATCGGGCATATCCAGGGTCCCGTAAATCAGGGCAGCACCTACAGCCAGAACCACGATTAAAGGCAAGACTTGCACTCTGAACCGGGTAATCTCCTCTCTCCGTTTGACTCTGGTTAAAACTGCAATAAATAATACCGTAGAGATACCTGCTCCCACTGACGCTTCCGTTATAGCAACATCAACCGCACCCAGACGCACCCAGACCACAGCCATAATTAAGCTGTAAATCGAAAGAATAATTGCCGAGTTTAATAACTCTCTCTGGGCTACCGCTGTAACTGCACAAACTAAAAGAAAAAATAAAAGGATTAAATCTGCCATTGTATTCATCTCCCGAAAGCAGCATATTTATATCTCGTTGGAATTTTAATGATTTGTACGCCAAATTCCCATAATGTAATTTAAAGTTGTTTTTTGTCCTTTTCAAACGGCCAGATACGTGCCAGGTAAGCGGCCTGGGTTACAAAATGAGTTGCGGACGGATTAACAATATAAATTAATATAATAATTAAAAATATTTTTAGACTAAGAGCAGACGCACCTTCATATAATATCAGAGCTAATAGAATCAAAGACTGACCCAGAGTATCAACCTTTCCAGCCGCATGTACACGGGTATAGAAATCAGGGAATCTCACCACACCAATAGAGGCAACTATTATTAAGAAGCTGCCCAGCGTTAAGCATAAAATAACGAAAAAGATTTTCACATCCATAGCTCTGCAACCTTTCCTTATTGAATCAATCCAAACGGCCTTTCTCGACATATTTTAAGAATGCCAGCACCAAAATAAAATTTATCAGAGCGTAGACCAGTGCAATATCTACAAAAAACTGGGGGCTCGCAAAAACAAAACCAGCTAATACAATAACCACCACGGTTTTGGTTCCTATTATATTGGCAGTCAGTATCCTATCATAAATAGTGGGACCCTTTACCATCCGATATAATGTAAGAAAAGCCGAAACAACAATTACTAGAATAGTAATTTCAAACATTAAATCCCTCGATTCCCCCAAAATGATTCAGGCTTTAAACTCCTGGCAATACCTTATATTTTACCTTGTTCAATATCCCTTACTCTAGCCTGCATATCTCCTTGCAATAAACTTTCAGCATCTTTTTGGGTAATAGCATGAACAATAAACTCTTGTTTGTTCGCAACTATAGTAACGGTTCCAGGAGTAAGGGTAATAGCGTTGGCTAGAATTACCACTCCCATATCCGTTTGCAAATCGGGATTAAAGCGTATTACTGTAGGCTCAATTAAGTCTTTAGGATTAAGCGTTAAATAAACAACATTCAAGTTAGCCAGTACAATCTGCCACAATAACCAGGGCAGGAACTTTGCCAGGCTCAAATATCTTCTCAGGGTCATACCATAATCCGGCTCCCCAATTAAAAGGTCATGTGACCAATATGCCACCAACAGGCTGCAAATAACTCCTATACCCAGAGATACAAGGTCAAATTTCCAGGATAATATCATCCAAAAAACAAACATTATTATGGTGGTTACAACAAAACTCTTGTTTTGGGGAGGGTTGGCCTGTTTGTCTTTATTATCAGCCATAATATTTCACCTTTTCTAGATTATGTTGCTCATATCTTGTTCAGATTTCACCTTTTTAAAAATGAGTTTTTCTCCCATAAATCCCTCTCTATGGCATAAAAAAATGCATCCACAAAACATTCCCAAAGGAAGGATGCACGAATTAATACTACATAAAATCGAGCCGCCTAAAAAAGCTATATCTGAGATTGCAAGAATATTTGTGGTATTAATAATTGATCACAACAAACTACTTCAGGTTGTAAACATCCTTAAAAAGCTCCGGCGTAAGCATTCAGCAATTTCTTGCTTTTAAGCATCGGAAGAAACTGCGGAGCAGTTTCAACACAGCGCTGCAACGAGGCGGGGGAATTAGAACCCGACCGCTTAGCGGGGGACATATTTCACCTTTTTATACTTGCTTATTTAGTATAATTAACATTCTAAAATAGTAACGCATTCGGGATTTGTCTGGCAAGTATATATACTTTGGTATAATCAACTACACCCTAATATTATATAGGTTTAGTATTAATGAAACAACACTACCCTATACAGCCAAGGCGGCAACAGCTACGAAATTTCCGGTTTTAACTAAATTTTAGCAATGCTTCTTACAGAATGACTATCGCTAGCCGGTACCTGTTCTGTGCTAAATTCAAGATTGTTAGACTGCTACTCCACTTTATTCACATCAATGAAGGGAATGGCTCCGCCACTCACCCGGGGCAACTGCCCGTTCCATTTTTCAATAGCCAGGCGCTGGTTCTCAATTTCCCGCAGGTGCAAAAGTTCAGGAGTAACTTCCTGGCGCTGAATCCTTAGAGACTCGGCCTCAGCCTGAGCGCGGGTAACCTTCTGAGCGGCTTCTATCTTGATCCTCTCCAGATCACGCTGGGCCTTGAGGGCCCGCTGTTCTGCCGTTTGCTTTTCTTCTATGGCTTTGTTGAATTCTTTACTGAACTCGAAGTTTACGATATTAAAGCGATCTACTTTAATATGGTAGTCCAATAGTTTGCGTTCCAGCACCTCGCTGGTTTTAAGCGCCACCTCGGCGCGTTTGGTAATAAGCTCTTCCGCCGTGTAGCCAGCAGTAACCGCTTTGATGGATTCTTGAATAGCCGGGGCAATTACCGTGTTCTCATAATCCATCCCTACCCGCTGGTAAAGGTTGGCGGCACTGGCGGGACTGACATGATAGTTTACTGCAACCATTGAAGTTACCGTCTGCAGATCCTTGCTGGCTGCAGCCGCATGGTGTTCCGCCTTCCTTACCCGGCAATCAACATTTGCTACCTTCTGGTATATGGGAACAATGAAGTGAATTCCTTCTTTGAGCGGCGGCTCTTGAACCGCGCCAAAATTGAGCTTAACTCCCACATGACCTGCCGGTACAATAACTAGCGGGCGCAGTATCGTAAGCAACAATAAAAGCAGAAATACAATAAGCGCTATTTTAAGAAACTGAGGTTGAATAAATGAAAAACTCGGCTTTTTTTCAGTTAATATTATTTCAGGTTCCATCAAACACCATTCCTTTCCCCTTAAGCCGTCAGAAAGCTGGCAGTTCAGCTTCATTTCCATCACAAAAAAGTAAGCGGACTAGCCACACCTCCTCACCAGCAATAAGCTGTAGCCAAACAGCGTAGTTTAAAGCGTTTCTTACCCGTTCTATCTCTTACGGAGCGAGAGTGAGCAAAGACACTCAGCTTTGCATGTATTGCTTGTCCTGACCCAGAATATGCCCATCTATCCAGCGAACAATAAAATCGAGAATGTCCAGGAGGTATTTGTCCTGGTTTTCGTCAACCTGGTCCAGATCAATGCCGTTAATTTTTTCGATAAAATCATCGTGAATTACTTTATGCGATAAAAACTTTCTGTAGCCTATGCTCTTCATATATTCCTCTTCCGAATTGAAGTGAAAAACAGAATAGTCTTTTAACTCCCCCAGAATGGCCACGATTCGATCATATTTATCCACTACCAGCTCATCTTTAAGCAAATCATAAGCCCGCCCGGCTATTTCAAACAATTTGCGATGCTGTTCATCAATATGTTCAACCCCCACGCTATACTCATCTTTCCATTTTATCATTTTCCCTTCCCCCCATATTTCTTGCATATTTTATTATTATGAGCATAGGGCCTATAC
>NZ_JAQVZX010000070.1 GCF_028707975.1 Syntrophomonas sp. | reverse complement strand
GAGACATTAGTGTGCGTAAAAAAGCACAGTACGACCTGTCGCGTGAAGTATATAAATTACGGGTATTATACGACTTGGCCGTTGCCATGTCTTCCACCCAAAGCATGGACGAAACCCTGAAGCTTACCGCCGACAAGAGCAGGGAGCTTTTCGCGGCTGATTGTACCTTTATATTCCTGATAAATGAAAACAAGGCGGAAGTAATCCCCCATACCCTGTCTGGAAATAAAATGGAAGAATGGTCAGAGATCAGGATACCCTATGGAAAAGGTCTGGTTGGTATGGTCGCCGCTAGCGAAAGGGGATATATATGCGAAGACTATATCAGCAGTACTCTTTTTACCCATATTTATGATGAACTGGTACTACAAGAAGAACTGCTTTGTGGTTTGGCGGCTCCTATTATAATCGGAAATAATTGCCTGGGAGTATTGGTGGTTGGCCATAGAAAACGAACTGTGTTAACCCAGGCCCATCTGGACACCCTTACCTTGATTGCTAATCTGTTAGCAGTGGAGATCACCCGCGACCGGGCTGAAGAAAGCCTGCAAAAGAGTTTGGAACATTTGAGAACAGTGTTTGAATCCACAGTCAACGCTCTTTCCATAACGGCAGAGAAGAAGGATCCCTATACTGCAGGGCACCAGCGGAGGGTTGCTTCCCTGGCCTGTGCAATTGCCCAGGAAATGAAACTACCCCAATACTATATTGATAATGTCAAGACCGCGTCCATTTTACATGACATTGGCAAGTTGCAGATACCTACTGATATACTTACCAAACCCGGAGGCTTGACGGAAATAGAAAGATTACTGGTAAAAACCCATCCCCAGGCAGGATACGAGATTGTTAAAACTATTCCCTTTGCCCAGGCGATATCAACTACTCTATTACAACATCATGAACGAATGGATGGTTCCGGATACCCGCAGGGTTTATCTGGTGAGGAGATTCTTCTGGAAGCCAGAATACTAGCTGTAGCCGATGTGGTGGAAGCTATGGCCTCCCACCGACCCTACCGGCCTGCGCTGGGAATTGCATCGGCCCTGGATGAGATAAGGCAAGGAGCGGGTATAATCTATGATGCTCGGGTGGTGGAAGCCTGCCTGAATGTTTTCTCCCGTGAAAATTTTGGTTTTGAATAGTATAGAAACTTTTAAAAAGCATTCTTCTGTTTTTTTTATGATTATTCCGGGCTTTGTTTACTTATTGATGTCACTGCAAAAAGTAATAAATATGCATTAGTGTGCATATTTATACCGCTCAGCAACCTTAATAGCGACCGAAGGGAGCATCAGAAGTGCCCGACAGGGTGCAACCTTAATAGCGACCGCAGGGTATTGTAAGGGCGGTCTTCGATCGCCCGCTTTCACCTTCGCCCGCTTTTTGTATATTCATGCAACCCTTATGCAACAAAAAGGGTTTTTTGCAGTGGAGTCACTTATTATAATGTCTTTTTTGCCCTTGAGGAGCTATGGGATAAAGAGAACTATATTGTCCAAAGGGGATATGGGATGATTAATCGGGCTTTGATTGATAATGCAAAAAAATTCCTGAATATTCTGGCGAGTATTGAGGATGGTTATTATGAAGTAGATAAGGCTGGGAATCTGGTTTTCTTCAACCAATCCTTGCAGGAAATGCTCGGCTATTCCAAAGAAGAACTACTGGGTATGAACTATAAGAGATATATGACCAATGAAGATGCTAACAAGGTTTTCAAGACTTATAACCAGGTCTTTCGTACCGGGGGGGCGGCCAAAGGATTTGATTGGCAGCTAATCAGCAAGGCGGGGAAAAAGCTATATGTTGAAACTTCGGTTAGTCCCATTACCGCTGCGGATGGGGAAATAACCGGGTTTCTGGGGATAATTCGCGATATTTCCGAGCGGAAAAGAGCCGAGCAGCAAATAAGGGAGTCAGAACGCCGACTGGCGGATATTATTAATTTCTTACCTGATGCCACCTTCGCAGTAGATATAGCCGGCAAGGTAATTATATGGAATTATGCGGCCGAAGAGATGACCGGAGTAAAGGCTGAGGAAATAATAGGTAAAAATAACTATGAGTACGCTATTCCTTTTTATGGTTATAAAAAGCCCATGATAATTGATATGGTAAGAGAGGAATCGAGTTATGTTCACAGCTTATTCACTGATGTTGAAAGAAAGGGACATACCCTTATACGAGAAGTGTTTTTCCCGTCTGTGGGTGATTCCGGACTTTATTGCTGGGCCGCTACGGCCCCGCTTTTTGATAACGAGGGCAATAAGACTGGTGCCATTATTTCGTTGAGAGATATCAGTAAGCGTAAGCAAATTGAAAACGCATTAAAGGAAAGCCTGAATAAATCGCAGGCCATTCTTAAAAGCACAGTTAATGCACTGGCAACTACCACCGAAAAAAGGGATCTCTACACCGCCGGTCACCAGCGCCGAGTGGCGCAGCTAGCAACTGCCATTGCCCGGGAAATGTGTTTTTCCGAAGATATGACCCGGGGTATTTATATGGCGGCTACTTTGCATGATATCGGTAAGATGCAGGTATCTTCCGATATATTAAGTAAGCCGGGCGAACTGAACTATATAGAGATGCTTTTGGTAAGAACTCATGCCCAGGTGGGTTATGAGATAATTAAAACTATCCCTTTTGATTTGCCGGTAGCGGATATAGTTATCCAACATCATGAGAGAATGGATGGTTCTGGCTATCCACTGGGCCTGGCGGGTTCCAAGATTATGTTGGAAGCTCGTATATTGGCAGTAGCTGATGTAGTTGAAGCAATGTCTTCACACCGGCCTTATCGACCGGCCCTGGGCATAAATTTGGCTCTGGAGGAGATCCAACGTAACCGGGGAACCCTATATGATCCGGATGTCGTAGATGCCTGTCTGCGACTTTTTACCCGAGGGCAAATTAATTTTCTGTAAGCCTTTTCTTTTTTCACCTTTTATAGCCCACTACTTTCTTCATCGACTAGCTTATGTTACTATTTCCTTGAGTATCGAGATGTGAATGTTACCATGGAGCAGTTGGTAGAAAGGTAGAAGCGCCGGGTGTGGTTCAAGCTTGACTCTGCTGCAAAAACCCCTTTTTATGTAAGCTAATGCATATTTATAATTATTTACAGTGGAATCAAGTTTATATTATCAGTACAGGAGGAAATCAGATGATTGGTGTAGCTTTGCTCGGATGTGGCACCGTAGGTTCCGGGGTAGTCAAATTACTGCAAAAGAATAGTGAAATAATTGGCAAAAGAATAGGAGAATCAATTGAAATTAAGAAAGTCCTGGAAAGAGACCTGGAGAAATGTCGGGTGCTGGGCATTAGAGATGAGGTCATAACTCAGGATATCCAAGAGATTCTCGATGACCAGGATATTGCCATAGTGGTAGAGTTAATCGGGGGAATAGAACCGGCCTTCTCTTATATAATGTCAGCTTTGGCCCGGGGAAAGCATGTGGTAACAGCCAATAAGGATCTAATAGCAATAAAAGGAAAAGATATTTTTGACCTGGCTTCGGAGAAAGAGGTGGATTTCTATTTTGAAGCCAGCGTTGCTGGGGGAATACCCATAGTATATCCTATGAAACAATCCCTGGCTGCCAACCAGATTCAAGAAGTTATCGGCATATTGAACGGCACCACCAACTACATACTCAGCAAAATGAGCCGGGAAGGTCGTGATTTTAATGAAGTTTTAGCAGAGGCTCAACAACTGGGTTATGCTGAATCCGACCCATCCGCAGATATAGATGGATTGGATGCGGCTCGTAAGATTGCCATTTTATCATCCATTGCTTTTAACAGCAGGGTTACTCTGGATGATGTATATGTGGAGGGAATACGCTCGATTACGGCGGCTGATATCCAATATGCCAAAGAATTAGGTTATGTAATTAAGCTTTTAGCCATTGCCAAGGAAAACTCTCAACAAAAAATTGAAGTCCGGGTACACCCGGCTTTTCTACCCAGAACCCATCCCATGGCTGGAGTAAACGATGTATTTAACGCCGTATTTTTGCGCGGAGACGCCGTGGGGGAAGTTATGCATTACGGGCGGGGAGCAGGACAGATGCCAACCGCCAGTGCAGTATTTGGGGATATTATTGAAATCGCTCGCAATATCTTGCATCATAGCAATGCTCGAATTGGTTGTAGCTGTTATGAAAGCAAGGCAATTTTGGACATTAAAGAGCTAGAAGGCGAATATTATATCAGAATGACAGTGAAGGACCGACCAGGAGTTCTGGCAGGCATTGCTGCGGTTTTTGGGAATAATAATGTCAGTATAGCGACCGTATTGCAAAAGACTGTCAAGCAAGATTTGGCCGAGCTTATTTTAATTACCCACCGGATTCAGGAAAAGCATCTAAGGGATTCCCTTACTGTGCTCAAAGGGCTTAGTATAGTGGGTGATATTAAAAATGTTATTCGCCTGGAAGGAACAGATAGAGAAGTAGACTAATATTATACAAGAAGGGGTATTATGTTTACCATTAAGGTTCCGGCTACAAGTGCCAATCTGGGACCGGGGTTTGATACTCTGGGTTTGGCCCTGCAATTATACCTGGAGGTCAAGGTTAAAATGTTTCCGGGCAGCAGCAGGATTAGCTTTTTTGTCGATGGAGAAGAATATCAAGAAGAAATACTGGGGCATAACCTGGTTTACCAGGCTATGAAAAAAGTATTTGCGGAAGCTGCTGCAGAAGCTCCCGGACTTGAGCTGACTATTGACAGCTCCATTCCAGCGGGAAAAGGCCTGGGAAGTAGTGCTGCTGCTATTGTTGCCGGGCTATATGCGGCCAACGAAATACTGGAGAAGGAATTTGCGCAGGAGGATTTAATTAAGTGGGCGGTGGAGATGGAAGGGCATGCTGACAATGTTGTTCCAGCAGTAGCGGGAGGACTGACCACCGCCATGCTTTATAATGAAAATGTCTATTATCAGCAATTCCCTTTTCCTGAGGAATTAAAACTGGTTGTTGCCGTGCCTGATATCCAAATATCCACTGATGAATCACGGCAACTACTGCCGAAAAAGATTGATTTTATGGATATGGTGAATAACCTGCAACGAGCTTCCTATTTGTTGGCCAGTTTGATTAAACGCGATTTTCGCCATTTATCAGCAGCCATGGATGATGCGATTTTCCAGCCCCGGCGCAAGCAGCTGATTCCCGGTTTTGACCAGGTGTTTTCCCATGCTCTGGAAAGTGGGGCGTTGGGAGTAGCCCTTAGTGGCTCAGGATCTTCCATTATCGCCTTTTGCCAGCAGGAGGAAAGGAGAGTGGCAGAAGCTATGCAAGCTGCCTTTGCTGCCTCCGGAGTCCAAAGCCAGTTAATGATATTGACCACCGACCCGGATGGAGTGAAAGTTTTAAAGTAGTCTAATCATTTGGATTTAGGAGTGAATTATCTTGGCATTAATAGTAGCAAAGTTTGGCGGAAGCTCAGTCGCATCAATTGATAAAATTAAACAGATTGCCGGTAGAATCAAAAAAGTGCGAGATAAGGGCGATGATATAGTTGTAGTTGTCTCAGCTATGGGTGATACCACGGATGAGCTGATTGAACTGGCCAGTCTCACCGGCAATGATTTATGCCAACGGGAAATGGATATGCTTCTGGCTACTGGAGAGCAGCAATCAGCTGCACTGTTGGCCATGACTCTTAATAATTTTGGCTGTCCATCTATTTCACTTACCGGTTGGCAGGCTGGAATAAAAAGCGATGATAGCCATAGCAAGGCCCGGATTACTGGAATTGAAACCGGCCGTATAAAATATGAAATAAAACAGGGTAATGTGGTCATTATAGCGGGTTTTCAGGGCCTGTCTCCCCAGGGTGACATCACAACTTTGGGAAGGGGCGGTTCTGATACAACTGCAGTGGCCCTGGCTGCCCGTCTTGACGCTCTGCGCTGCATGATATTTACCGATGTTGAAGGGGTGTTTACCGCTGATCCACGAATAGTAAAAGAAGCCAAAAAACTACCCCAGCTATCTTATGAAGAAATGTTGGAATTGGCCAGCCTGGGAGCGGGAGTATTACAACCCCGGGCGGCGGAATTTGCTATGTTGTATAATGTAGATGTGGAGGTTCGGAGTAGTTTTAGCCGTAATCCTGGAACTATAATAACGGAGGTAGCCAATATGGAAAATCATAGAGCAGTAAGTGGGATAGCGCATGATTTGAATTGCGCTCGTTTTGCCTTATTTGATGTGCCCGACCAACCGGGCATAGCCAAAACACTATTTAAGACCCTGGCTGCTAAAAGCATTAATGTAGATATAATTATCCAGAGCGCCATGAGAGATGGGCGCAATGATATAGCCTTTACAATCGAAGAGAATGATCTTAGCCGGGCCGTTCCCGTGGTAAAAGAACTGGTGGAAAGTATCTGTGCTTCGGGTATGACCTACGGCAAAGATGTAGCCAAGGTATCGATTGTCGGAGCAGGTATGCAGAGTAATATTGGGGTAGCAGCTGCCATGTTTGAAGCTCTGGCGGACGAAGGTATCAACATACATATGATCAGCACATCGGAAATCCGTGTTTCCTGTGTTATTGACGAGTGCCACATCAAAGCTGCGGTTAAAGCTTTGCACCGGAAATTTGAGCTGGATAAGATAGAATAAAGACAGGAAACTCAGTTCTTGACGAATACCTGCTTCTGTTATACAATATTCTTTGCGTCGGGGTGTAGCTCAGTTTGGTATGAGCGCTACGTTGGGGACGTAGAGGCCGCTGGTTCAAATCCAGTCACTCCGACCATCTAAAAATAAAAACTTAATCTTTGATACAATGGAAAGCCGAGCAATGCTGGGCTTTTTGGCGTTTATGGGATTTTTTAGGCTGTAATTAGCAGCTTTTTTAACTATTTTAATTGTGTACCGGAGGGATGCATTTTATTTGCGCGAAGCTTTGGGGGCAGTGGTATACTTGACATAAAGGTTCAATTGGGTAGTGGGCAACTGGTGGACATAGAAATGCAGATTGGTGACCGGGCTAATATGGAAAGGCGCAGCACCTTTTATATATGCCGAATATTCGGAGACCAGATAATCACCCGAGGAAGATATCAGGACCTCAATAGAGCCATAGGTATAAACATACTGGACTTTGTCCGCATCAAAGACAGCCAGCGCTATCATACTAGCTTCAGGCTGCGGGAGCGCGATGAAAATATAGATTTGACCGATGCCATCGAGATACACTTCATCGAATTGCCCAAATAGAATGAAGAAATGGCAAGTTATGATAACCCGCTGGACCGGTGGGTAATGTTTTTGAAAGGATGGGATGACATGGAACTGCTGGAGAGATT
The DNA here is from genome assembly GCF_028707975.1 of Syntrophomonas sp. Taxonomy (GTDB): domain Bacteria; phylum Bacillota; class Syntrophomonadia; order Syntrophomonadales; family Syntrophomonadaceae; genus Syntrophomonas. The sequence goes on along the minus strand of NZ_JAQVZX010000070.1, from coordinate 2,472 downwards.
GTCCGAAGAAGACCCGGCCATAGCACAGGCCAGGATAGCTCTGGAAAAAATGGTAAGCAATAAGGTCTCAAAATCATTCAGGGGCGACATTAAATATTTAATCCAGCTTCGCGTAGCTTTTGCATCAGACTGCTGGTGGAAGGTAAGTCATCCAGCTTAATTGTCAGGTAGCGAAGGCCAGCTGTTTCTATGCTCCGTATACTAAGCTGGTCAGGTTCAGCTTTCTTGTTTTGCCAACCTTTGGTGAGGATTAATAACAGTGGCTTCAGGTTTTGCTTTTCCACTATTAGCAGGTCTACCGCTCTTTCTTGGAGACGCCGCTTGTATTCCCCCCGGTTAGGGATATTGGGGTCGGGTGTTAGCAGATCAGCCAGCCTAACTTTGGGAAAAACTGCGTAATTGCTATTGTTCAGGATGCTATCAAGCATCTGGAAAAGCAAAATTTCCTCTGCAGAAAGCAGGCTTTCACGCTGGCGACTGGAGATCTCATTCAAGTCTACCCAGGTATCGCCCAGGTCTATAATGGGTCCCGGAGAAGATGTTTTCTTGCTACTGCTGCTACTTATATTTTCTTTGACCACATCTAAGATTAACTTGGCCAGAATCAGCCCCAGGACGGCGATAATGGCTTGTCCCATAAAATTACCCCCTCTGAATTCAAATTCAATGCTCCTGCCAAAAGCTTCATGGATAAAGCTAAATTGAATTAAACGCTCTCTTCGTATGGTCAAGCTTCTTAAAAAATTTCGTTTGCATTTACCTGCCGGGTTTTTAAGTATAGAATATAGAACAGAATTCTCTTGATGTTTGCGGCAGGAGGAGAACTGCCTGTCTCTTCTCTTTTGCTTCTTTTTAAGCATCGGAAGAAACTGCTTAAGCGGTTTCAACACACCGCTGCAACGAGGCGGGGGATTAGAACCCGCCGCCTGTTTTGTTAACAGGAACCCGCCCGCTTAAAGAAACGAAGACATATTTTACCTCGTTATAATAATTATACTGTTTAGGATATCCTTTTCCCAGGGATAGTCTTGAAGGAGGATAAAATTGTGAAATATGAGAGTAGTCGAGGAAAATATCATTCCGTCACTGCGGCAGAGGCCATAAAAATGGGGATTAGCCCAGATGGAGGACTGTTTGTCCCTGAATCTATTCCCCATGTGGACGACAAGCCATTAACTGCCATGGCCAGTGGGTCATACCAGGAAAAGGCGTTTCATATTATCAGACAGTTTTTGAGTGATTTTAGTGATGATGAGATTAAGAGCTGTATTAATGGAGCTTATAATCAGGATAATTTCGATATGGAGAAGATAGCACCTTTGGTAAAGCTTGATACAGCAGTGTATATTCAAGAACTGTGGCATGGCCCAACGGCTGCCTTCAAGGATATGGCCTTGCAGATACTGCCGCACCTTTTGACCATCAGTGCTCATAAAACGGGAGAAAAGGCGGAAATTGTTATCCTGGTGGCCACTTCTGGAGATACCGGGAAGGCGGCTTTGGAAGGATTTAAAGATGTAGAGGGAACGAAGATTATTGTCTTTTATCCGGATGAGGGTGTCAGTGAAATACAAAAACGCCAAATGCTGACTCAGGAAGGCAATAATGTCTATGTGGCTGCAGTTCGCGGTAATTTTGACGATGCCCAGAACGGAGTTAAAAGGATATTTGCCAATGATGGATTCGCCGCCCGGTTGCTGCAAAACGGGCAGAAGTTGTCATCTGCTAACTCCATTAACTGGGGGCGTCTATTGCCCCAAATTGTATACTATGTAGCGGCCTATCTTGAATTGAAGGTAACTGGGGTAGTTGGAGAAGCTCAATCCGTGAATATAGTGGTGCCCACGGGGAATTTCGGTAATATTCTGGCGGCTTATTATGCCTCCCGGATGGGGCTTCCGGCAAAAAGGCTGATCTGTGCATCAAATGCCAATAATATTCTGACTGATTTTATCCGGACTGGTATCTATGACCGCCAGCGCAAGTTTGAAAAGACTATATCCCCTTCCATGGACATTCTTATCTCCTCCAACCTGGAAAGGCTTTTATTTGAAGTAACCGGTCATGATGCCAGGCGAGTTGCTGCCTGGATGGAAGACTTGAAGAATAGGGGACGATACGAAATAGATACTGCTACTCGTAATGCTGTTCAGGACATATTCTGGGCGGATTTTTGCACCGATGAAGAGACCATTGCTACCATTCGCGACATTTGGCGGGAGCGGAGTTATTTATTAGATACCCATACGGCTGTGGCCGTAAATGTTTATCAAAAATACCGCTCTGAAACCGGGGATAAGACAATAAGTATTATTGCTTCCACCGCCAGCCCCTTTAAATTTGCCAGCAGCGTGGCTCAGGCTGTTTTGGAGCCTGAAGAGATGAGGGGCAAGGATGAATTTGAATTAATGAAGTTGCTCTCACAGCATACCGGTGTAGCTATACCTGCAGGATTGCAAGAGCTGGATAGAA
>NZ_JAQVZX010000069.1 GCF_028707975.1 Syntrophomonas sp. | reverse complement strand
TCTTGGCCCGGTTGATTTCGCGGGCATAATTGGGGCCGACCAGGAGATTTCTCATCTCCGCCGGGGAGAAATGCTTGTAGCCGGGGTGTTCATGATAGATGAATCCGGGCTTTCCCTTCATTTTCTCCCGGATTTTATAGCGCAAGGAGTAAACATATTCATGCATAGCTCCCATCATAAGGTAATCAATAGATTTGGGCAAGTGATAGTCTCTGAAGATATTGCTGTTAATATGATGAGGAAGCCAGCTCATTCTATTTTGCCATTCTGGATACCAGTCCTGAAATCTATCCCGATAGCGAGTAAAAACCCAGCATAATTTTTTATCCTGCAAGGCTTCCTTGCAGGAATCATGGTGCAGGTCATGCAGGTAGACAGCATAAGGCATGGAAAGTGAAGAAAGATCATCAATGACCGGGCTGTTTATTTCGCCGGGCTCATTCACCAGCACAAAATCAGGGGTTGAAGGCAATTGGGGCAGGATATCTTTTATCGATCCGCTCTTATGCCATAAGTAGAGTTCCAGTAAATCAGCTAGGGCGGTCATTAAGGAATGAAAGCTGGAGTCGAGATATTGCCGGAAATCGCCGCTTATGACCAGTAATTTCATCTACACCACCAGCCTCCTTTATCTTGATTCACCAAAAATGGGAGGTACTAGTTAATTATTTGAAGCTCTGGCCTGAAAGTATCGGTTCCAGGTATTTCTTTTACTTCTATAATATGTTCTGATACGCTTCCAGGTTCCCAGCGGGGAACAGCACCCATTAGATTATTCAGACAACTCTTCCAGCATCATATTAATGGCCAGCTTTAGTGGCGGAAGCTCAATTGTAACGATATTCCATATCAATGAAATGTTAACGCCAAAATAATCGTGAATTAGTATGGCTCATCTATAGAAGATAAAAAATTAGCTCAACTTGGAAGATAATGATATAATATTTCATTAGAGCTGAATACTACACGCTGGGGGAGCTTTGCCCGGGCAAAGCTGAGATAGAGGGGTAGCCTCTGACCCTTTGCACCTGAACTGGATAATGCCAGCGTAGGGAAGCGTTTCACCTGTGAACTTGACAGGTTGACCTTTTTTGCTGGTTGACCTGTATTTTTATTTTAAGGAGGTTATTTTTTGCAAAAGATTCTAACTATAGCGGGCTCTGATTCCTGTGCCGGGGCGGGAATTCAAGCGGACATCAAGACTATTCAAGCCCTGGGAGCTTATGCCCTGTCGGTGATTACGGCAGTAACCGCCCAGAATACCCGGCAGGTAACGGCGGTTCAGGAAATCGAAGCCCGGATAATAGAAAAACAACTGGAAGCCATTTTTTCCGATATTCGCCTGGACGGAATCAAAATCGGGATGCTGGGCAGTGCCGGAACGGTTCAGGCAGTAGGCAAGTTTTTGGCTTCTTTCTTCCAGGGAGGAGCTTTTCGGGAAAAACAACTGAAGAACTCTCTTCCTCTGGTGCTTGACCCGGTGATGATTGCCAAGAGTGGTGACCGCCTGCTGGAGGAGGAAGCGGTGGAATCACTAAAAAAGAATCTCCTGCCTCTGGCCAGCGTAATCACCCCTAATCTTATGGAAGCCGGGGCCTTGTTGGGGCGGGAGATTAGCAGTTTGGAGGGGATGAAAGAAGCCGGCCGGGAACTCCTGGAATTTGGCTGCCAATGGGCTATAGTCAAAGGGGGACACCTAAAGGGAGAACCGGTGGATGTCCTGGCAAATAAAGATTCTCTTTATTTGCTAAGAGGTCAGCGGGTTGATACTGCTTGCAATCATGGTACCGGTTGCACTTTTTCGGCCGCCCTGGCCACTTTGATGGGACAAGGTTGGGAAGTACCGGCAGCAGCCAAACGAGCCAAAGCTTATGTAGAATATTGTCTGCAGCATGGGTTTGCTATAGGCGAAGGGGTGGGCATACCTCACCATTTTGCCGGCTTGCGGCCCTGGAACCCGGAAAAATGAGCTCTGGGTAATAAAAAAAGTTGAGTGGTAAGGGGTTATACCGATAGCATCTTACCATTTAAGCACAATCAAACTTACTTTTCATTGGTGCTTCTATCTGCTACTCCGATAAACATCCGCCTCAATGATGATTATTATCTGAGTGCCGGGGAGTATTAGTGTTACCGCAGGGTGCAAATGCAATGACTTAACAACTTAAGTACCTGGCAGTGTTAACAATAAAAAAAGGAGGAGTTTTAATGCTCAAGTATTGTGCGGAAATTTGGGATGAGGTCAGAAGCAGGAGACCGCTGGTGCACTGTATTACCAATTATGTAACCGTAAATGATGTAGCCAACATTATTCTGGCCGCAGGTGCTTCGCCGGCCATGGTGGAATACCCGGCTGAAGCCAGTGGATTTGCCCCCCTGGCCCAGTCCCTTTATTTTAATCTGGGTACCCTTACCGGGGAGCAGGAAGCGGCTATGCTGGAAGCCAGGTGGGCCGCGGCCTCCCGGGGTGTTCCGCTGATTCTCGATCCGGTGGCCTGTGGGGTGATTGGGCGCAAGGTGGATTTGATAGAAAGAATAAAGTCACTGGGCAAGATACAGGTATTGAAAGGAAACATTGCCGAGATAAAAAGCCTGGCCGGTTTAGCCGGACAGGCACAGGGGGTTGATTCTCTGGATACGGGTGAAGGTTTGCAAGAAGCCTGCCTGCAATTGGCGGCTAAAGAGAAGTTAATTGCGGCCGCCACCGGAGAAGTTGATATTGTGGCCGAGGAAAAGCGCTATGCTCGAATATTCAATGGCACGCCCCTATTTCAAAGCATTACTGGTGCCGGTTGTATGGCCGGTGGGGTAATAGCCGCATGTGTGGGTGCAGCGCCGGAAGAAGCCTGGCTGGCCAGCATTACCGGCTTGTTGGCCTTTAATATAGCCGGAGAAAGAGCCGCCAGCCAGGCGGGAAACCGCCCGGGGACTTTCCGGACGCTTCTTTTTGATGAACTTTTTGTTCTGAGGGGAGAAGAGCTGATGAAAGAAGGACGATTGGAATGTTAGCTCCAGATTATTCCCTCTATCTGGTCACCGACCGCGGCCTGCTTCAGGGCCGGAGCCTTTTGGAGGAGGTTAGGAAGGCGGTAAAGGGCGGTGTAAGCATGGTCCAATTGCGGGAGAAAGAGGCCGGCAGCAGAGAATTCTATGAGCTGGCCCAGGCCCTCCAAGCAGAATTAAGAGAGCTGGGTGTACCTTTGCTCATTAATGACCGCCTGGACATCGCCCTGGCGGCGGATGCTGATGGCTTGCACCTGGGGCAGGATGACCTGCCCTTGCCGGTAGCCCGCTCCCTGTTAGGAAGAGAGAAAATAATCGGACTGTCCATCAATAAGCGGGAAGAGGCCCGGGAAGGCGAGAAGATGGGCGCCGATTACCTGGGGATTTCTCCGATCTTTTCCACGCCGACCAAGCTTGATGCTCCCCCGGCCACCGGTTTGGAGTTTTTGCGCAGTATAAGACAGGAAATCAAGATTCCTCTGGTAGCTATCGGCGGAATCAATAAGGAAAATCTGAAGATGATAAAAGAAACGGGAGCTGATGGCGCGGCCGTAATATCAGCCCTTATGGGAGCAAGCGATATTGCGGGGGAAGCCAGGAAGCTGAGGGAGATATGGGAGAGAAATTAATCATTTTTATGGATTTTGATGGCACCATTTCCCGGGAGGACGTTTGCAACAAGATGGCAGCCAGATATGCCGGCAGGAACTGGGAAGAAATAAACCGCCTCTGGGAAGAAGGAGTGATTACTACTGGAGAATGCGCCAGTCGTATCCTGTCATCAATGGAGGTCGGGGCAGCTGAATTGGAGGCCTTTTTTCAGGCTCAGGAAGTAGACCCCGGGTTTTCCCTTTTCCTGGATTGGGTGCAAAAAAACCAGCACCTCCCCATTATATTGAGCGATGGTTATGATCGTTATATAAGAAACATATTACGGGGGCAGGGCTGGGAAATAGAGTTTTATGCCAATAAATTGTACTGGGATGATGCCTGGCAGATGGAATCGCCTTACCTGGATGAAGAATGCCCCAAATGCGGGGTGTGTAAGATCAAGATAATCCGGGAAAGAAGTTTACCCGGCTATCTCACGGTATATATCGGAGATAGCTACTCCGATTTTTGCCCGGCGGCCTCTTGTGATATCGTTTTTGCCAAAAATGAACTGGCCGGCTACTGCCGGAAAGAGGGTTTAACTTACTACCCCTACCGGGATTTTCATGATATCCTCCAGCAGCTGCCGGGGATTGTTAGAAAATAGTCTGAAGGGAGAAAAATATGAATTACAAGACCCAGAGGGAAGCCGCCCGCAAAGGCATAGCGACCCCGGAAATGAAAAAGGCGGCGGAAAAAGAAGGAGTGGAGCTCAAATACCTGCAAGAGGGTTTGGCCGCCGGGAAGATAGCCCTACCCGCCAACCGCAACCACCTGTCATTACAGGCTGCAGCTATCGGAGCCGGACTCAAAACCAAGATAAATGTTAATCTGGGTATTTCGCGTGATTGCAGTAATGTGGAAGAGGAAATGCGCAAGGTAGAAAAGGCCCTGGAAATGCAGGCTGATGCCATAATGGATCTTAGTTGTCACGGAAAGACCCAGGAATTCAGAAAAGCCCTGTTGGCAATATCCCCGGTCATGATAGGAACCGTACCGGTTTATGATGCTGTAGGTTTTCTGGAAAAGGAGTTATCAGAAATAAGCGTGGCGGAGTTTCTTCAAGTGGTGGAAACCCATGCCCGCGATGGGGTTGACTTTATGACCATACATGCCGGCATTAGAAGAAGCACCCTGGAACGCCTGCGTAAAACTCCGCGCCTGACCAGCATTGTTTCCCGGGGTGGGGCCCTTTTGTGCACCTGGATGGAGCGCAATAAAGCCGAGAATCCTTTTTACCAGTATTTTGATGAAGTTTTGGACATCTGCCGTGAATACGATGTGACCCTGAGCCTGGGCGATGCCTGTCGGCCCGGTTCTATCAATGATGCCAGTGACGCCTGCCAGCTTGAAGAACTGATTACTCTGGGAGATCTGACCTTGCAGGCCCGGGAAAAGGATGTGCAGGTTATCATTGAAGGTCCGGGGCATATGCCTTTAAACGAGATAGAGGCCAATGTACTGCTGCAAAAAAAGCTCTGCCACTCGGCCCCATTTTATGTACTGGGGCCTTTGGTTACCGATATAGCTCCCGGTTATGATCATATTACCAGTGCCATAGGAGGAGCTATAGCCGCCGCTGCCGGGGCTGATTTTCTCTGCTATGTAACTCCGGCGGAACACCTGCGCTTGCCTGATCTGAAGGATATGGAAGAAGGTATTATCGCCGCCCGGATTGCTGCTCATGCCGCTGATATCGCCAAAGGCCTCCCCGGAGCCAGCGAATGGGATGGGCAGATGAGCAAGGCGCGGGCTGAGCTGGATTGGGAAAGCATGTTCAAGCTGGCTATTGATCCCGAAAAGGCGCGGCGCTACCGGGCAGAATCCAGTCCCGAACTGGAAGACAGCTGTACTATGTGTGGCCAGAACTGTGCCCTGAGAAATATGAAAAATCTCTTGTAGTGCACAAGGGGGCACCTCCCCCCTTCAGCAAAACTAATATAACACCAACCTGGAGGGCAGGCCCAAAGGCTTGCCCTCTCTTACTTCTTCCTTGGCTACTTGTGCAATAATGGCTTGCTGTGCTAAAATGTACCCATCTATTTAAAAAAACAAACAACTGAGAGGAGAGATTAGTTGAGATGAGTAGAGACGAGCTAACTAAGATTATTCTGCCCGAGGATAAGATTCCCAAGTTTTGGTATAATATCCAGGCGGATATGCCCCATCCCCTGGAACCGGGATTACACCCGCAAACCCATCAACCCCTGGCCCCTTCTGATTTGGAACCCATATTTGCCCGGGAGCTGATTCTCCAGGAAGTCTCCAGCGAGAGGTTTATCGAGATACCCCGGGAGATCCGGGAGCTTTATAAACAGTACCGGCCCGCCCCGCTTTTCAGAGCTCGCCAACTGGAAGCAGCTCTGCAGAGCAACTGCCGGATTTATTATAAATATGAAGGAGTAAGCCCGGTAGGAAGCCACAAGCTTAATACGGCTTTGCCTCAGGTTTATTACAATAAAGCTCAGGGTATCAAAAGGATTACTACTGAGACTGGTGCCGGTCAGTGGGGTACCGCTCTGGCCCTGGCCTGCAAACATTTTGGGTTGGAAGCCATGATTTATATGGTTAAGGTAAGTTTTTACCAAAAACCCTACCGGCGCTCTATCATGGAACTATACGGAGGGCGTTGCATACCCAGCCCCAGCAATCTTACTGAGAGCGGGCGCCAGGCTCTGGCTAAGGACCCGGAAACCCCGGGAAGCCTGGCTATTGCCATTAGTGAAGCGGTAGAAGATGCGGTAACCCGGGATGATACCAACTACTCCCTGGGTAGTGTCTTAAACCATGTTTGCTTGCATCAGAGCATTATCGGCCAGGAAGTGAAGATGCAGATGGAAATGGTGGATGATTACCCGGATATAATTATCGGCTGTTGCGGTGGGGGCAGCAATTTTGCCGGAATAGCCTTCCCTTTCATCCCGGACAAACTGGCCGGGATGAATATTCGTCTGATAGCGGTTGAGCCTACGGCCTGTCCGACTCTAACCCAAGGGGTTTATGCCTATGATTACGGTGATGTGGCTGGTTTCACCCCGCTTATGAAGATGTATACCCTGGGTCATGATTTTATCCCCTCGGGAATCCACGCGGGCGGCCTGCGTTATCATGGGGAATCCCCCCTGGTCAGCCGTCTTTATCACGATAAACTTATTGAAGCAGTAGCGGTTAAGCAAAACCCGACCTTCGAAGCCGCGGTGCTTTTTGCCCAGACCGAGAGCATAGTGCCGGCTCCAGAGTCAGCTCATGCTATACGGGTAGCCATAGACGAGGCCCTGAAAGCCAGAGAAGAAGGGGTTTCCCGTACTATTGTCTTTAATTTGAGTGGACACGGCCATCTCGACCTTTTTTCCTATGACAAATATCTTTCCGGGGAAACGGAAGATGTTGAATTCTCCGATGTCGAATTGCAGGAGAGCTTGAGAAACCTGCCCCAAATCTAAGCTAAAAACCTGGCCCGGGAATGGTTCATTTGCCAGATATCATCGGATAAAAGAACCACCCCGGGTTCATTATTTTCTGGCTACCAGCAGGGTGGAGATTTAATCTAACTCCGCCATTGCAGGGGTGCTGCATTTTGTATATATTCTTAATTAGGGAAAGTGAGGGGTAATGGGTGAAGACTGAAATGAGTGGGGATAGCTAATATCTGTGAACCTTTTGTCATGTATCCGGGATCACAAGATCTTGGCGAGGACTCTGCTCCTGCCGGCAAGGCAAAGGGACCTTGCTCAGATGGGATGAATCAATCTCCTTGACCCTTGGAAAGGATGGATATGCTGAATAAGCGTTTACTGGCTGTAAGCAACAATGTAATCAAGGGGGAGGCCGCAGCCGATATTGGCGCTGATCACGGCCTGCTGACCTTGTTTCTCTTGGAAAAAGATATAGTACCTCAGGTCATTGCCAGCGAAGTAAAGGAGGGGCCTTTAGAGCGGCTCCGGCATGCGGTGGAGAATAGTCCTTTCCGTGAGCGCATGGAGCTGCGGATGGGGAACGGCCTGGAGGTTTTGCGGCCGGGGGAGGTTGCTACAGTCATTATTGCGGGCATGGGTGGAGATAATATAGCGGAAATACTGTCGCGGGAATGGTCTCACTCCGCGAGCTATAAGAAATTTGTTTTCCAGCCCATGAGCAAAGCGGAAGTGCTGCGCCGGGAGCTTTCACGGCAAGGATGGCCTGTTTTGGAGGAAAGTCTGGTGAAAGAGCAACAGCGTATTTTCTTGATTATAAGTGCATGTCCTGGCAATGCCCCTTATGAACTTACCCCCCTGGAGTTGGATTTAGGGCCAATAATATTAAAAAACGATAAGCCATTAAAGCAACATTTTCTCGAAGACAGTTTGAGGAAATACCGGCGGGTTTACCAGGGACTGCTAAGGTCCAAGCATATTTACTCACCCGCCCGTTTGGAAGAATACGAGCAAAAAATTAAAGCATTGGAGGAGATAATCCATGCCAACTATAGTTAAGGATATTATTGCCATCATGGAAGAACACTTTCCGCCCTGGCTGGCCGAAGCCTGGGACAATAGCGGTCTACAGCTGGGCTCGGCAAATAAGGTTGTAGAGAAAGTAGCGGTGGCCCTGGATCTGGATAAAAGCATCCTTGATCAAGCCCTGAAATTGAAAATTGGCCTGATAATCACCCATCACCCGCTGTTTTTTAGGCCCCTGAAGCATATCAATTATGATTCACCCGTTGGCAGTCTAATCCAGAGAATGGTCAAATCTGGAATTAGCGTATATACTGCCCACACCAACCTGGACGCCGCAGAAAAAGGCATTAATCAAGTTCTGGCTGAACTCCTGGGATTGCAGGATATTGATACCCTGGAGACTTCTAAAAGAGAGGAGCTATACAAGCTGGTAGTTTATGTGCCCGCCAGCCACAGTGAGGAACTGCGCCGGGCCATAAATGGAGCCGGGGCCGGATTTATCGGCAACTATTCCGACTGCAGTTTCCGGGTACGGGGAACCGGTACTTTCCGTCCGGGTGCGGGAAGTCAGCCGTTTCTAGGACAAGAGGGAGAATTAGAAGAAGCTGATGAATTTCGGCTGGAAACTGTTGTCAGGAAGCAAGAACTCTCTCAAGTATTGCAAGCCATGGAGGAAGCCCATCCTTACGAAGAAGTGGCCTTTGATCTTTTTCGCCTGGAGCAAGCAGGTAAAAGATACAGTATGGGAAGAAGCGGATTGTTGCCTGAGGAGACAAAGCTGGGAGACTATGCCCGCCAGGTAAAAGAAACTCTGGGTCTGGAAGCAGTCCGGGTGGTGGGGGACTTGGATAAAGTTTTACGAAAAGTGGCAATAGTCAGTGGTGCCGGAGCCAGCCTGATTCCGGCAATAAGCCAACAGGGAATAGAGCTCCTGGTAACTGGTGACCTCAAATATCATGAAGCCCGGGATGCTGAGGCTTCAGGTTTAGCCATTATTGACGCTGGGCATCAGGGAACCGAGGAGATTATTTCGGCTCATCTCAGTCAGTTTCTGCAGCAGGAATGCGAGAAGCGGGGAATGAAGCTAGAATTCATCCCCCTTTATTCAGAAGCTTGTTTCAAATATTTGTGATGCTAAACCGGACTCTACTATTTTCTTACAACCCTCCATGGCCGGGGGTTGCAACCACCGATGAAAATAGGCCTAATGCCTGATCCATTGCCCGATATACTTTGAAGTCCGGATTCTTTTTCAGGTACATGACAACACCGCCCGCAAGCAAGGTATTGGGAATGCTGACAACGATTTTTTTCAATCATCTCACCTCTCTTTCGGCCCTTCCTTGATGAGTAAAATCATAATTGTACCTCTACATATAACAGCATAGTAAATAAAAAAAATTCCCGCTTCCCCAATATTGGGGAGGCGGGATAATTTATTTATGAATTTTTGCAGAAAAAAGAAAAAATCCCCACAACCATAAATCAAATTTGGGGGTCAGTATGGTATTTATTCTTCTTCTGTATCTTCATCCTCCCGGGAGGATTCATAAAACCGGGGATCATATAGTTTTTGTGAGATACTTCGGCGATAAAGCGGCTGGGGGTATCATATCCTGTTTTGGGTGTGACATGGAGTACGGGGTAATTTTCTAAGTAGAAAAAGGAAGGTGACAACATCTCCGTCGTATGTTAAGTACAATGGTGATAAAGATAAGAATAATTACATATACTATTACATGGCATTTGTAAAGCACTTGATTGACAATTGCTTTACAATTTGTTAT
>NZ_JAQVZX010000068.1 GCF_028707975.1 Syntrophomonas sp. | reverse complement strand
CTTTTTCCTGGCCTGGCTCAGCCTTTCCCAAGGCCTTGCTGGCTGTTGATGCGGCTTTACACAGCCCCTCTTCCGACAAATCACTGGTATATACATAAGCGGTGTTGCCGTCTTTAATCACCCGGATGCCGGCCCCTTTTTCCCGGCCGCTGGTGATTTTATCCACCCGCTCATCTTCATAGATTACTTGACTCGTTTGTTTTTCTTCATAATAAAGTTCGGCAAAGTCGCCGCCCTTTTTCATGGCTTCATCTAAAACCCTCTGCAGTACGGATTTTTCTAACATGAATTTCCTCCTGCTTCCTTCTATTTTGATGTCACTGCAAAAAATCATAAAAATTATTTCGCTTGCATAAATATACTCGCTCCATTTTCCCCATGCTCAAGCATCTTTCCTTCTATCCCATTATATACTAATCTTTATTCTACTCCAAAAAGCTATTTACAATCCTTTCAGAGATTTTGAACCTCCATTTCACTACTCGCCTTCGCCGGTGCAACCTTAATAGTGACATCCGAAGGATGGAACATCAGAGGAGTACCCGCAGGGTGCTGCATCCATGCTTCGCCAACGCTCGCTTTGTATATTTATGCAACCCTTATGCAACAAAAAGGGGTTTTTGCAGGGGAATCACAAAATGCATTTTTTACGCTATCTATCTGACAAAGGGATTACGCTCTCCCTTTAACTGCGAATTCTTTTCATCTTCTCCTTGTTCACTATCCAAAGACAACGGTCTCTCATCAAAAAAAGAGGAAACAACCAGGTTTAAAACTATATTCTCAACTTCATAAGCTGCCGAATTCTGTACCATCTGCACTGAAGGAGCTGCTAGGGTTCCTACCTGCTCAGTTTCATTTTGCTCTATGCTTTCTTCCTGCTGGCTTTCCACCTGGCCTACGGCTTCATCCGCCATTTGCACCCGTTTGACGTACATTTTGCACTGCTTAATGACAAAAACACGCGGAGATTCTTCTATAGCAGATATAAAATTGAGCAGGCTCGGGTAGGATCCTTTGGCGGTAATTCTTAAATCCAATTCTTGTAACTTTCCTTCCCCTTTTGGGCTTGGCCCGGTCTCACCGCTCTTCCTAACGCTTCCAAGCTGCAAATACCTTAACGATATGATATTGACCCCATTTTCACCTGCTCTATTATGTAAAAAACTTAGTATTTCCGGAACACAGGGGGAGGAGGGGATGGCAATTTCCATCTTATGGCGTTCACCCTGCAGCCAATCACAGCTGCTGCTCAAGTAATTCTGATCCCTAATAAGTTTTTCTTCTTGCTGGATTTTGGCCTGCAAAGCCTGATTTTCGTCCCTCAAACGCTCGGCTTTCTCTTTTAAAGGTAGCAAAGAAAAGCTGTTAAAAAGATATGTTACGGCCATAATTCCCAGGAAACAGCTTAAGACTATTTCGCGTTTTGATAGCTTCAATCTGCTTCTCCCCCCCAGTTTACTTCTACTCTGAACTCTAGTTCTTGTCCATCTTCATTAATATTGGAAGAAAGCAATTTAGGATACCCAAAGGAGCTTTTTCCCCTCATTCCAGCCATTAAGAAGGATAGCTCCTGGTGGTCAGCGGCAAGCCCCTGAATTGCTATCCTCCCCTTTTCAATCTCTATTCCCAGTATCACTACACCTGGGGGAATACTTCTCTCTATTTCCTTAAAAATTTCAACATAAGATATCTGTTGCAGGCGAGTCTCATCCAGGATCTTTCGCCTTTGCCAGGCATTTTCCTCCTGTTCTTCTTGAATCCTCCCAGCAAAAGCCAGAGGCAATAGCTCTTGGGCTCTTGCCTGTAGATTTTTATTGTGCTTTTCCTGTAGCAGCATTTCCTGATGAGCCGAGTGGTAAAAGCAATACATCCCCCCACTCAGTAGCAAAAGTACTATAATTCCTGAGATGAACGCAACTTTCTGCTTATTGACTTCTGCTTTATTTAGGAGGTTGATGGATATTCGGGAATGACGCCTCATCCCAGCACCCCCCTGCCAGCCAGTCCTATTGCCAGGGGGAATTCGCAGATTATCTCTTGATGCCTTTCCTGATCAATCTCTGGGGGCAAAACTAAAATGCTCGGCAGATTGGCCAACTGCACCTGGCAATCCAGAATCACACTTAAATACTCATCCATACTCTTAAGCCGCGCTCCTCCACCGCACAAAATGATTTGCCCTATTATCATTTCTCTTTCTTGTCGCTGGAATAGATTCATCGTATATCTTACCCTGGCCCCAAATTGCTCCATAAGCTCTTGAACTTGAAGGTTCTTAGCCATATCCACTTCCTCTAAATTATTATCATTGCCTGCTATGGATATTAATTCTTCATAGAAGGAAGCAAAGCTCCTCTGATAAAGGAGTTTCTGCTGCGTAAAAACCGAAAAACAAGAGTCCGAAAAGCCAATATTTAAGAAGGCTATTAAATCAATTCCGTTGCTGTCATTCCAAAGCCGCCTAAGGGCCAGGGCGGGAATTTCCACTACTGCCAGGCGTAACCCGGCCAAGGCGCAAATGGTCTTTAAATGCTCCACCTGCAGGCGGTGAGCGGCTGCGAAAAAGACTTCCCTTTTACGGCCTTCACTGTTTTCAAAATTCCTTAAGAAAAAAATATCGAAAGCTGCTTCTTCCAGAGGAAAGGGGAGAAATGAAGAGGCTCGGTACAGGGCTGCTTCCCTGCTTTCCCTCCTACTCATTCTCGGCATAATAAAATTATGCTGGAATATCTCTTGACTGGATAAAGCTGAAATTACCTTTTGGCCTTTCCAAGCCAGCTTATTGACTAGTTGGGAAATTTCTTTTCCTAATTCTACCGGGCCTATAATCTTACCGTGCTCAATCACCCCGCTTGGCGTTGGCAATGAGGCATAATTCATAAGCTCCAGGCCCTTTTTTGTTTTCCTTACCCTGGCCAGCTTGATTTTTTTACTGCCTATATCCAAACCGATTCCAGTGGCCCGGAAAAGCATGATTATTCCTCCCCAATTATTACTTAAAATATTTCATTCTTGGTTGTGCCTACAGGCACAAACCAAGACTTATAATTATGGCTTTGGCTTCCTGACCCTTTCATCAAAGCCTCCAAAGCATATTCCAATAAAAACTCATTATTTCCATCTGATACATCCATATCAGCCAGGCAGCTACCGCCAAAAAGGGGGCAAACTTGATGGGTGTTCTAAGCCCTGCCTTGCCCCGGATCAATAACGGTAAAACCCACAATCCTCCCAACAAGGAAGAGATAATAAAAACCATTATGGCTCCCTTAACGCCAGTAAATGCTCCTATTACTGCAGCCAGTTTTATATCTCCGCCCCCCATACCCCCGTGGGAAAGTAGAGCTGCCAAAAGAAATATAAGGCCAAAAGCAAGAGCTCCCAGAATTGACTGCAGAATACCAGTGCTACCGAAACTCAGAACTAAACCCAGTATAAGCCCGGTAAGGCTTAGAGTATCAGGTATGATTCCATGGTTTATGTCGGTAAAAGCAGCGGCCACAAGGATAGCGGTAAATACGACCCCGCTAAGTGTTTGAACGGTAAATTCCCATTTCATAAATACCAGCATCCAGAGAATAGGCGTAATAAATTCCACCAACGGGTACTGGACCGGGATTCTTTTTTGACAATAGCGGCATTTTCCCCGCAAAAAAATGAAGCTGAGCAGTGGTAAGAGGTCTAAAACACGTAAATTATGGCCGCAGGCAGGACAATGACTGGATGGGTAGAGAAGAGATTCTCCCCGGGGAAGTCGATAAATGACTACATTGAGGAAAGAAGCCAGGAGCAGAAACGATATTGCCATAAATACATAATAATACATTATAATGATACCTATCCCCTAGATTCCAAGACCTGGGGCCTGTTTCCAGTATTTTTATTCCAAGCAGTAGTATTCTATTGCTACGCTCTCATATGGCTCTGGACTGCTATCAGTATAGCTGTATAGTACTTGCACCTTGACCTTCTTTTCGGCCTTATAATAAAGCGCCGTTGAGGTCAAGCAATAGCGGCACTTTTTCTTTTCGTTTTCCGGGAGCTTTTCTTCATTGCCCTCAAAATTAGCCGGGCTACAGGCAAAGTCCCTATCTTTTTCCAGAACTCTAATCTGGGCCTTAACCTCATCTGAAATAACCAGCTCTTCCTCCAAGTTAGCTGGCAAGCCCCTGCGCCATATTTCTTCTATAGCCCATTCAACGCCAGCATCGACAGCTTGTTGAGCCTGTTGTGATTGAAACACATAATAGCTCAGCTTTTTCTCCAGGCTGGCCAGCTCAATAGTACCGATTCCCAGGATAGTACAGAGCAGCAGTACAATTAATACCATGAGCATGAGAGCTCCATCCTTATTCTTTAGGACTGTCATTATACGCAAATAAACGCCCCCCACCAAGCCTCTTTCCCGCTCTCCGCCCCTGGCTCGCTCGTTACTGCGGAGTAGCGGTAATACGAGGTCGGGCTGCAGCGGTAAGGCGGTAAATCTCATCATTTACAGAAGATTCCACCGTAACTGTGATTAAATCGGAATCCAAGCTGCGCTGGAAGTTTAAATAGCTAATATTTTGCACCAGAGCCAGGTTATTGCGTCGCAGGTTGTTGCTGTAAAGAAAATAACGGATTTCTTCCGCTTCTTTTCCCTCTACAGCCAAATGCAGTATTAGTTGATCAGTATTTAGACTGCTATCTCCTTCCGGGGGATAGGAAGAAATAATGTCCCGGGTAATCCACTGCATTGCAGTCCGCGCATAATGATGAGCATCACAGCTGGCAGACTGCTTTTCACCGACAGTTAATATAACCCAGTAAAGTAAAAATAGGCCGGAGCCCAACAGAGAAACCAGGCTCAGGGCTAGCAGCACTTCCACCAGGGTAAAACCCGATGATTTATATCTGTTCACAAGCCGCTCTCCTCTTTTCTTATCATTGTCACCAGGCAGAGCTTGCGCTTTTCCTCTCCCTCGTCCCAGCAAACCGTTACCCGCACCCGATAAAGCCTGTCCATGTCATTTACCCTTTCCATATCAATCTTGGCGCTGATTCCCGGCGGTATAGAGGGTGTATATCCTTCCCCCAGGCCAAGTTCCTCTGGCGCTGCCAACGAAACAGTCTCAATGTTTTCAGTCTTCTCGCGCAATTCTTCCAGCAGAGAAGCAGCATAATAACTGGCCGTGCTTTCATGGCAGGAATGCTTTATCCAAATGGCTGAAGTAGTGAATATAGCCAGGGCGACATTAGCTATTAGTGTCAACAAAACAAGAGCCAGCAAGACCTCCAGCAAAGTCATAGCTTCCTGACCCAGATAACCCTGTTGCAGCTTCCCCAGCGCAAAGTCACCCCGCATCCTTAGCTTCAAATTAGGCGTTCCTAACTGACACTATCTTTTGGCTTTCCTGGCACAAGCAATGAGCAACTAGTATAGAAACCTTATTTTTCCGCCGGCGTCTCCAAAGGATCTTTCTCATGCGATACCACTGCCTTTCCCTGTCCATCAATCTTTAATAGATAGTCACCTGTACCCATGGGGTTCGTGGGAACCTCTTTGAGATAATCCGGTACCAGCTTTTCTTCCGCTTCCTTACCAAAAGCCTCACTGTCCAATTTTTCACCATCACCTGCCGGTACCGGTCCGCTTTGTCCGGTCTGCATATACCAGAGCTCGGCTGCCTCTTTAACTATCTTCATATTAGCCTGATCGGCTTTTTCCTTGGCCGCGTCTAAAACACCCACAAAACGGGGCACTGCCATTCCAGCTAAAATGCCTAAAATCGTCATTACCAGAATTAATTCCACCAGTGTAAAGCCCTTTTCTCCCATTTTTCGGCAGTCAAAATCAAAAAATTCACGCATACTCTCCCCCCTCTTTATCCAGTAAAAGTATTTTTGCTTAAGCAACCCCCTTTTCTCTCTGCTTTATTCCATTCCTGCGGGGTACAGCATTCAGGCCATCATCTTCATTAAGTCAAAAACGGGAAGAAGGGTAGCCATTACAATTCCCGTTACCAGCAGAGCCACAAACAGTATCATGACGGGCTCTATTGTGACCAGCAGAATATTTACCTTATACAGTACTTCCTGTTCATAGTAATCTGATATACGGGCAAACATGCTATCCAGACTCCCGCTTTCTTCGCCCACAGCTATCATCTGCGTAAGCATTGTATCAAATATACCGGTAGCTTCCAGGGGATAAGTAATAGATTCACCCTCGCTGATCCCCCGCCCGGCTCGGCGTATAGCCTGGCTAACCACCACGTTGCCCACTACCCCTGCAGCCACTTCCAGGGCCTGTAGAATAGGGATTCCTGCCTGTAAAAGAGTAGCCATGATCCGAGCAAAACGAGCCACGATGATTCGGGATAAAACGCTTCCCAGCAGGGGTAGACGCAAAAGAACTTTATCCAGAATGCACTTTCCTCTGCTCGTTTGTATCCATACTTTAAATAGCAGGAATGCTGCTATAAAGGCCAGTAATAAGGTTATCCAGTTCTTGGCCAAAAATAGTCCCAGCTTGAAAAGCACTTGTGTAGGCAGGGGAATCTCTGCCCCGGCTGATTCAAAAACATTAACAAATGCAGGCATGATAAAAGAAACGATGAAAAATAAAACCAGTAGCGCCAATAATGTTATGATTAGCGGATATATTGAAGCTGCCTTTATTCTGGCGTTTATATCCTGTTCCCTTTCCAGGTGCTGACCCAGGCTATCCAGCACCGTTTCTAATTTCCCCCCCATTTCCCCGGCTTTGATCATGTGTACATAAATGCTGGAGAAGATTTTGGGATGCTGGGAAAGGGCCACCCAGAGTGCCTGCCCCTGCTCAATATCATTATGAATTTGCAATAAAGCTTTTTTCAGGGTTTGCTTACGGGCTACTTCTCCCATTATTTTAAAAGCTCTTAGAATGGAAAAACCAGCCGCAACCATGGCCAGGAACTGCCGGGTAAATATAAGGATCTCCTTGCTGCTTACTTTATGCGAAAACAAGTCTCTATTAATTATTGGATTCGATTTATGCACTTCCCGCAAAGATATGACAAAGTAATCCTGCTGGAGAAGACTATATAAAAGAGCATCCCGGTCTTCGGCTTCCTGACGGGCTCTTAATACTTTACCTCGGGTATTCCTAACCTTATATGCGAATTCCAAAATGCCTTTACCCTCCTCACTTCCGTGTCCGGGTCAAAAGGACAACCCCCTTGACAGACTATAAGCATTAAGCTTGCCTGTCTTCCCAGAACAAATCTCGCCTCTTTGCCTCCTCGTCGCTTATCAACTTCTGATGCCATAGCTTTTTCAGCGCCCTTTCCATGGTTACCATGCCAAAAGAGCTGCCTGTTTGCATAGTGGAATAAATCTGATGTATTTTGTTTTCCCGGATAAGGTTGCGCACTGCAGGGGTAGCTATCATGACCTCAACCGCCAGCACCCGTCCCTTACCATCAGCTCGGCATAGTAGTTGCTGGTTAATAATGCCCTGCAGGCAATTGGCCAGTTGTAAGCGCAACTGTGTCTGCTGATAGGGGGGAAAGACATCGATAATCCGTTCCAAAGTCTGTACCGCAGTTCCCGAGTGCAGCGAGACCAGAACCAGATGACCGGTTTCAGCCGCGCTAATAGCCGTAGATATGGTTTCCAGATCCCTCATCTCTCCTAACATGATTACATCTGGGTCCTGGCGTAAGGCAGCTCGGAGACCTTGCGGAAAAGAGTCGGTATCAGAGCCTATTTCCCTCTGGTTAATTATGCAGCGGTTGTGAGCATGCAAGTACTCTATGGGATCCTCCAGGGTTAAAATATGGTAGTTGCAAGATTGATTCAAGAGGTCAATCATAGCCGCCAGGGTAGTGGACTTCCCACTTCCGCTGGTCCCGCTTATAAGGATAAGTCCTTTTTCCTTCATTGCCAGTTCCCTCACTATTGGAGGCAAGCCCAAGTTATTCCATTCCGGAATCTTCATCGGTATTATTCGTATGGCCAGGGCCCAGGAACCACGCTGTCTAAAAAGGTTGACCCGAAAGCGACTTATACCAGGAAATGAATTCGCAAAATCAACCTCACCCCCTTCCTGAAAAGCTTCTATAATACCCTCATGAGGAATGATTTCTCGCGTTAGCTTCTGGAGTTCCTCCTCACTCAACAGTGAATCTTCAGGCAGCGAGCCCAAATTTCCATTTATTCGATACAAGGGAGGTCGGGAAGAGCTCAAGTGTATATCTGATGCTCCCATTTCCACAGCTTTCTTTAATAATTCTTCTGCTTTCATAGAAACCAAATCATAATCCTCCCATGAATATTGCTTTCATTACTTCTTCCAAAGAACTCCGGCCCTCTTTGGCTTTAGTGATGCCATCAATCATTATGGTAACCATGCCAGCCTCTATTGCCATTTTTTCTATGCGTACTTCCGAACTCTCCCCCCGGTTGAGCAAGTCACGAATCTCCGGCCCTAAAAACATTATTTCCTGCAAGGCAATTCGTCCCCGGTAGCCTGTATAACGACAGGCTTTACATCCCTGTGAGCGAAAGAAAAGCTCTCCTTTCTCTGCCAACAGACCCAGTTTTTCAGCCAGTTGTTCTTCCATCACAAATTCCTGACGACAATGGAGACATAATTGCCTTACCAGTCGTTGTGAGACCACTCCAGCCAGCGAAGAAGCCAGCAGGAAGTCTTCTATCCCCATATCCCTTAAGCGGGCAACACTTCCAGCAGCACTATTGGTGTGCAAGGTGGAAAAAACCAGATGCCCGGTTAAAGCAGCCTGTACCGCCAGGCGTGCCGTTTCCCGATCGCGGATTTCTCCCACCATGATAATGTCAGGGTCTTGTCTTAATATGGAACGCAAACCGCTGGCAAATGTCAGCCCGGCTTTAGGATTTATCTGTACCTGATTGACCCCCGGCAGGGTGTATTCTACCGGATCCTCCAGGGTGATAATGTTTTTCTCTATAGAATTGATTTGGGTTAAGATGGAATAAAGAGTGGTGGTTTTACCGGAACCGGAAGGGCCGGTAACCAGAACCATACCTTGGGAGCGGTGAGCCAATGCCAGTAAACTTGCCTGGTTATCGGCACTAAAACCTAGTTGCTTGATTTGCGTCAATGCATAAGCCCGGTCCAGAATTCGCAAAGCCAGCTTTTCCCCCCAGGCAGTAGGTAGAGTGGAGCAGCGAAAATCTACTTCGCGCTCTTCAATATTAGCCCGAAAACGCCCATCCTGCGGCAGCCTCTTTTCCGAAATATCCATTCCTGCCATAATTTTTATCCGGGATACTATTGCGGCCAGTAAGCTATGGGGAAGCCGGGCGGCTTCATATAGCTCACCATCCAGGCGAAAACGCAGTCTAATCTCCTGCTGTTCCGGCTCAATATGAATATCACTGCAACCTTCTTCCACTGCTTGGGTCAAGATAGAATTCACCAGGCGAACAATAGGTGCATCCTGGTCAAACTTTGAAAAACGGAGGTTCTTGGGGGTAGTGATAAGATTCTGATCCTCCGGGTATATCCCCGGCAAATTTTTCGGCATGACCAGGCAACCTCCAAATGCAGCTTAAGGCCCAGCATTAGAATTTTCTCATGTTTTGAATAGATAGCAATTTCTAAGCAGAGCAATCTTATGATTTGATAGTGAAACCATAATCCCTTGTCTTGCTCACTCGGCTTTAAACCTTTTTATTAATACTACTATATTTAGATTATTTTAATAGTCTTTTGACAAAATAGGCAATAACATCTAAATTTGCGACCATTTCCTTCCTTTAATTTTATTTCAAAAGGGAATATAATTTAGATGAATTATTGGAAATATCGTTAATCCGAAGGAGCGGATCAAATGACAGATGAACTCTGGCGCTATTACTATTTTTTGGAAGACGATGCCGGCAATTTTACTCCATTAAAAGAAGTACTGCAGAAAAATAAGGTCAATTATTACCCGGA
>NZ_JAQVZX010000067.1 GCF_028707975.1 Syntrophomonas sp. | reverse complement strand
AAGCGAGATTTAACAGTATTAAAAGCTAACTAAACATTTTATAGAAAGGAAAGTCTAATTTAATTGGGTATTTGTATAGTTTTGTGTAAATGGATTTTGAAACAGCACCATTGCTGCTACTATTGATTATGATTTTAGGCATCATAACGCTGGCGATGATGCACTTGCCTGTTCTTATATTGCTTTACAAATATTCAACACTTATAATGCCAACTCCTTAGAAGAGTTGTCGGCTATTTTGGGTTTCCAAGCATCAAGCGATAACTATGAAGATGTCTTCGGCTCAGAGACAGACTGATGACCAAATTAGTCATTTTGCCTCCTGCCGCACGCTATCTTAAAAAGCTTAATGAGAAACCGCTAAAAGAAATATTTCAAGCCGATGGACTGTTCAATCATGTCCTTTAGCAATCCCTATTAAATATTTTAAAGGCAGCAGCAGAATTGTAGCCAAGCGTCAGCGTTATTTTGTTATTCCAATTCTCAATTATCTTTCACTAAAATCATTTTGCCGTTTTCAATTCTTACCAGAAGTATATTTTCCATGGTTTTATAGAGTATCTGGCCGTTTTTATCAATAATCATCATTTTATAAGAGGATTCACTTTCTTTTTTAAAAATCGCCGTCAAATAACCATTCTGGATCTCCATTTTTTTGAGCTGTCCGCCGGGATTGACCGATTCTTCATTACCAAGAGCAAATAGCTGTCCAGTGTCTGCCAGCACATAATATAAATGCCCCTGCAGTATTTCATACTGGCTTACGGCTTTATCGATCAATAGTTCGGCCTGGCCTCCGCTTAACAGAACCCGGTACAGATATTGATTACGGTCGGTAAAGTAGATCATTTCATCGGTAATTTTAAAACCGGACGCCTCTGCTTCACAGACTCTTGCTGTTTTGCCGCTGTGGATATTTACTCGGTAGATACCGGTGGTAGTTGGCAAGTTTTTATCTTGATAGTAACCAAGTACATAAATCTCTTCGTCAATCAAGTATAGATCCTGACTGGGCTGGGATGAGAGGCCCTGACTGTCACTCAGGAAGAAGCGGCCAAAATAGCATTCCGGGTCGCCCACATTGGTGTATTCATCCTCACCCGTCTTTTTTATCTGCAGATTATCAGCAATCGGCGGAGCCCAGTGATCGACCCTGACGGTGTAATCGTCATATATTCTTATCGCGGAATAACCGTGATCAATATCCTCGGTCGTACCGTCCTCCTTCAGCCAGATAATGTGATCGGATCCCATGGTGGCACCGCCGCTATGATATTTCAAAATAGCTTTACCGTTGTCAGTATGTAATGATGATAGCCCATATTCATAACCAAAATAATAGCTTTCCGCCAACTGATAAACTTCTCTGCGGTCAGTGGGGTTAGCGACCGGTGCTTGATAAATTTTACCCTTCTCCCCTTGATAGTAATAGTAGTTTCCGGCCATCGTAAAGGCCCCCTTTTCCCCATCAGGCAGGGTAACGATCGGAAGCGTCAGCTGGGCTGCCGTCGTACCGGAAGCAGTTGAATTGATCACCAGGCCGTTTCTCTCATCAAAAGAGTATTTCCAGCTAAATTCATCCACCGCAAACCGCCAGGTCAGAGGGAAATAAGTAATGTTCCTAAACACCAGCAAGGGATATTCTTCCTTGCTGTTATCGATCTGTTGGCCGTTGACATTGATTTTGAAGGCAGCAATGGCCGCCGTATAAGCAGTATTATTTCTGCCGGCTACCTGATATTTATGGTATCCCCAATTGACGCCGGTCTTGGCGATCTTTAGTCCGGTGCTGCTGTTCCATACACTTTCCAGGCCCAGGAAGCGGCAGTCGTAATAAGTCATAGGAAAATAAGTTATATCTTTGTACACGATCAATGGATACTGGTTGCTTGCATTTTCAATGACCGTCCCGTTCAATGTCACCTTAAAAGCCGGCAAAATAACTTTTACATTGCCACTTGCAGCATGGGCGGGAACAGAAAATATGCCCAGCGTAAATATGATCATCAGTAACAGTGTGGTTAGTTTTTTCCTCATCTTGATCTCCCCTCTCACTTATATTCTTTTAAATGATCTCTGAATATTTTAAGTAATCCTTGTGGCTCATCAATAAAATAGGACCGGGCCACCTGTCATAACTATCCCTCTTTATTTTTATCGGCAATCTCTTCCACAAATTGTTTTAATTCCGCCAGGTCTTCATTACTTATCGCATCCCCGTCATATAAGGCCGCGACAAAATTCTTGAGTGAGCCCATGTGCATTCTTTTCAGAAATGATTTACTTTCCTTGTTAAGATAATCTTGCTCATTAATGAGAGAAGTGTAATAATTTACTCTTCCCTGCTTGTTGATGGCCAGAAACCCCCTGTCCACTAAACGGGCTAAAAAGTTTAGCACGGTTGTATTGGCCCAATGTTTCTCCCCCGCCAGCTTGTCCATAATATAGGCAGAAGAAACCGGCTGCCCCGCTTCCCAGATGATCATCATCAATTCCAGCTCACTGTCCGGCAGTCGTTTTATGTGTTCCATGTCCTTCTCCTTTTCCTCATTAATTACTACGCAAACCAAATCTATTTCTTATTCTACATTTGTAGAATAAGAAAATCAACTGCTGTTTATATTTACCAAAAACCAGCAAAAGAACGTATCGATTAACCCTGCCAACACGACGGAAAAATAGCCGGGGTTATATCTTGTCATCACTAAAATACCATGCCGCAAAACTAAAAAGCCGCTCCGCAAAACGCAGGAACGGCCTAAATACCAGCTTTTCGGGCAATATAAAAACCACCCACCGATAAAATAAATTTTATCAATAGATGGTAGATAATCTGGTGGAGGCGGGGTGCCAGCCCCTCCTCATACACTCGGCTTTACGCCATATAGTAAAACCGCACCATAGTTGTCTATACACAGCCATTTTTCTAGGGTTGGGTTTGAATCCTTGGCAAATTCTTATTTTGGTTTTATCTCGATGACTCATCAGAAAGCCTTGGGCATGAAGCCAAAAAGAAGCTGCTGCGCTGGCTAAAAAGCCTTTCCGTTCAGTTTCCCTGTAAATTCTCCATTGGCAATGGTGAACCAGTGAGTAGCTCCGCTGATGAAATCTTCCTCCGAGGGAACGCCGCCAAGCAAAGTTTCCGGTTCGGCATCTATACCGTCAAAGCGGGCGCAGGAGCCGTTTTGCCCATCAAAAATAGTTCTGTAAACACACATCTGCTCTTTAGCACCGCTGAAATCATGGCCCGTAATCGCCTTGAAATAATACTGCGCCGCGTATCCGCCGCCGTCCTTCGCATATTCAAAGAGCAGCGCCGACTCTCCATCCTTTTGCGCCTCCAGGCGAAGATCGTCCCGGTCGGGATCGTATTCAATCCTGATGCTCATTGCGCCGCCATCACGGGAGGTGCCTGTCACTAAAAAGCTGCCGTCCCCGTTGTCGGTCAGCTTGGCGTCGTCAGCCCAGCCTGTCTGCAGCATGGTAGTTTCCATAGCCTCCCAAAATCCCCAGCCACGGATAGCCCGCATAGCTGGTTCCGTAATTGTGCCCCATCAAGATAACTGGAGTATGCCACAGGGCATGTATAATACCGGTTACTACCAGGGCCGTCCGGTCGGATAGGAGTTCGCGCAGCTTGGGTAGCTTCTTACCCCCATTTAATAAAGCGATCGGCTCACTTGGACACATCGTATTTTACGGTTATATCTCGGCCATCAAAATATACCAGGTCTCCAGTTTCTAAGTGCCATACGGCTTTTAGATTTGATGGATACTTGATTCCATCAACCTCTTCATAATCTCCACAGACTGCCGACCACTTTACCTTTTGACTATTGCCTTTGGTATCGGTATATTCTCGGTCATTGGTAGTGAACCTGGTCATGGCGCCATTATCGTCAAAGGTAAAGATTCCACTGGCTGATATTCCATAAAAATTTATCACTGCCTGAGCGTGAGTTTCGTCAATCTCTTCCCAGCTAATATATTCTTGCAGGGCTAAGGTAGGTAATAGCAAGCTTTCAGCCAGGCAGGTAACCAGACTGGCTTGATCCATCGCTTCACCCTTTTGATCAAATAAAGTAAAAGTTTTGGCAATAACACCTTTCATGGAACCTGCACCATTCTGGTAAGCATCAATACCTTCGAAAGGGATACCATACAAACTTGTATTAATATAAGCAAATCTTTCTGGTTCTGCTACGAAGTTATACTGGGTGTATTTTATTTTCAGCTTTGGTTTGTCTGGTGTTAACACAAAATCAACATCGTTAAAATGCACATTCATATTCGACATTTTGGATTTACCAATATATCCGCAATACTGAAAGTACTTCTGCACTGGCAGGGGCAGTTCTGCAATATCTTCGGAAGTAATAATCCCGCCTTGGGTCATCGTTTTAGTCATTTGATAGCTGGTCAATTTAGCAAATTCTGCTTTAGTAGGTGAATAAGGAACGATAAACCATATCAATATGCCGGCAATTAACGCTGCAACCGCTAGGATCCAGACCATATTTTTTTTACCTCTTTTCATAAAAAATCAACTCCTTAAACGATCAGTTCAATATGGGCGCTATCCATACACATCCTTGGACCGCTGGATCGCTCATTATTCCTCATCCTGAACACTCTTCAGCTTTACTAATAAGGATTTGGTCTGTTCGCATTCCATAAGCTTTTATTCTATAGGCTCTTATTCCCAGCCCAACAGCTAAATACAAAATTGAAGCAATGATTCCATTGATAGGGGAAACCAGTATTTCTTTTCCGACAGCAATGCTGATATAACCTGATATAACTAACAAATTTATAAGTGAATCCTCCACCGTATGCAATATAACACAGGGCCAGACTGACTTTGTTACCCGGAAAAGTTCAGTAAACATCACCGTCCAGCATAAGAAAGTGGTAAAAGCAACGACAACATAGATAGCCCGACTGACTGGCATTACCGCTTGTATATCTGCCTCCGGCAAAAAAACCAAATAATATGGAATATGCCATGCGGCCCACACACAGCCGACGATAAGATATAGCTTCCAGTCATTAAGATTTAGTTTGAGAAGTTGGGAAGTCAGATAACCGCGCCAGGCAGTCTCTTCAAAGATATCAATAATAAAATTAACGAACATAGTACTGCCAAACGCGACAATAAAAGGTCTGAGAGCAAATGCGGACAAGTCTATCCAATTCGTGGCTGCTCCAATTAGCATAACGATGGCGGTTACAACCGGGAAAATAAGAATCGAAGCCAGGTACCATTTTATATTGCCTTTAAAGTTCGGTTTTAAGCCGAGCTCTTTCCAACTGAACCGTGAAATTAAAATGATTACCAAGGCAGTCAGCATAGGTAATACCAACCATACACCCATACCAAGAGAATCACCTTCGGGCTGCTCGGTGAGGACAGAATCAAGCAGGACCCCTAACCACCCGCTTATAATAACAATGGAAATAAATAACCCTAGATTTCGGATATCTTTTTTATTCACGCCAGCCCCTCCTCATATACTCGGCTTTACGCCATATAGTAAAACCGCACCATAGTTATCTATACACAGCCGTTTTTCTAGGGTTGGGTTTGAATCCTTGGCAAATTCTGATTTGGTTTTATCTCGATGACACGATAACCCCTTAGCTGTCGTTTGCATCATTATCTATCATCGTTGCAATATTTTTTTCAAGCCTGGATAAGCCCTGATAAAAACCAGCGGTTAATTCAGCATCAAATCCATTGAAAATCTCCTCCAGGAATTCCAATTCCCTCTGATCGCGCCCGGCAAAGTATTCTATACACTTTGGCGTCCGTGCAATGCGAAGAGCTCGTGCATCGTTTTCATCTTTGTCTATGGTTACAAAGCCTCGTTCCTGTAGCACAGCCGCCATTCGCTTGGCATTTTGGCGAGAGTAACCAACATAGTTGGCTACTTCACTTATTGTCGGTGGTTCCTCGAATTTTGAAATACTTACCAGGAGCAACCACTGTTTAATGGTGATATTTTTATCAAATTTATCCCCAATCACCTGCAATTTGTTTGACAATGCAAATATCGTCCCGAAAATGTATGCCTTCTGTTCTAATTGATTCATAGTACAACCTCGCAAATTTAATTAAGGTAACATGTTACGTTTGCATTATACGCAACATGTTACCTAATGTCAACATCTTTTTGCTCATTCTTTAGCTTTACTGTCAAAATAGCACTCTTCAGAAAGAAACTATTACCCCTGCCACCTCCCTGGAAAAATGCAGGGGTAATATCTTGTCATCGCCCAAATAGCCGTCAGAAAAAGATAAACGCCGCTCCTCCAAATTGCAAGAGCGGCCTTATTACCGGCTTTCCAGGCAAAATAAAAACCACCTACCGATAAAATTCTTTTTATCAATAGATGGTAGATAATCTGGTGGAGGCTGGGCGTACCATATAGTAAGCAAACATGAAATTAAGATGGCTAAAGACTTTAGATTCTAATTCCCTTGCCAATTACAGCAGTTCTCCGTTATAAAAACCGGCGTAGTCGCAGTCCATAAATAGCTGCGGCAGCAGGTTAATCCTTAAAAAGGCCGAAGTCCAACGGCACGAGAAAGGGTATAAGTTATAAACTGGTTTAAGCTTACCCCTTCGGATCTGGCCAGTTCAACAAGTGTACGGTGTAATGTTTTGGGAACCCGAACATAGTAAGCAAACATGGAATTAAGTTGGCTAAAGACTTTTAAAAGCCCCATTATATTCCTATTTATAGGCATCCCGCCTATTTTAATAGTTAAGATATATACTTCTTTCTCCTGAAACTGATATTAAAAAATACTACTCTCCAGTCACCAACTCTTAGCCTAAACTCGTTTCCCTGTCCACCTTTTAATTTTAGTACATCAGCCTGAGGAGGAAATTGTTTAAGCCTTGTAACTGCTTCCTTGATTCTAATTTGAGTTGGTTTGTCCAATTTCTTTAAATCCTTAAATGCCTTTGGAGAAAAAATTATATCAAATTCCAAGCTTACGCCATACATCCTCCGCCTTTATTCCCTTACCAGCCTCAATCTCTGCTTTAGCTTCGGCAATCTCCAGCGCATCCTCTGGAGAGATTTCTTCTGCTGGCCAAGCTAAAGGTTGGAGAATAATCCATAAAGCAAAGACTTGATCATCGCTTAACCGGTCTACTAGGGCTTTAACATTCTCACGCGTAGCTAACATTTTATTACCTCAAATACAGAATATGAAAAGTTAGTCGGGGATGTCAATTTTATCCTAATCCCTCCCAATGATTTCTTTTATTTCACACGCTTGGTCATCTGTTAATGTACCGGCAAACTTTAATAGTTCTTTACCAGTTACTCCGATAGCTAGTGGGCTAACCAG
Source organism: Syntrophomonas sp. (assembly GCF_028707975.1). GTDB lineage: Bacteria > Bacillota > Syntrophomonadia > Syntrophomonadales > Syntrophomonadaceae > Syntrophomonas. The sequence continues at coordinate 2,697 of NZ_JAQVZX010000067.1, read as the reverse complement.
TGAACGTACAAATTCAAGAACCTTTTAATAGATGAAGTATCATTCATTTTCAGCAGATTATACAAGTTCCTTGCGAATATGAAGAATTAGAGGGACTTTAAAAATGGGCAAAAAATTCTCGTCCTTAATATATTGATGTTCGTAATAAAAACTTTTAGCAATTGATAAAAAAACAAATAATTCTAAAGAACAGGTTGACATATGTATACCATAATAATATTATTAGGTAAACGGATGTCAACCTTTATTAAATGGAGGATTAAATATGAAACGAATCAATTTATCTGATGGTGAGTGGATTATCATGAATGTGCTATGGAAATCCGCTCCTCAGACTATTACCAAGCTTACGTCTGCTCTGAAAGAATCCACAGGCTGGAGCAAGCATACTATTATTACTATGCTTAACCGTATGGAATCCAAGGGGGCGGTAAGATATGAGCAAGGGGTTAAAGCAAAGCAATATTATCCGGCGGTGGAGCGTGCCGAAACGGCATTGGAAGAAACTGAAAGCTTTCTCGACAAAGTCTATTCCGGAAGCTTGGGCCTGATGGTTAACACAATGGTTGAGAAAAACAGTTTATCAAAGGAAGAAATCGAAGAGTTATATGCCATATTAAAAAGGGCTGAGGAGGAAGAGAAATGATTGATACAATTATATCTTCATCTGTGCTGATTTTGATTATCCTCGCCATAAGGTTTGTGTTTAAGGGAAAAATTAATCCCATGGTGCAGTATGGACTCTGGAGTCTTGTGGCGCTCAGGCTAGCAGCCTTTCGATTGTTTGACCTTCGCCCTGTGGAAAGTGCATTCAGTGTAATGAATGCAATAAGCAGTGCTGAAGCAGCAATTCGAGGAGCTTCGGATGTCGAGCAGGTCCTTGCAGGTCATGCAGAGGCGGAAGCAATTGATAATGCCGTACTGATTATGAATAATGTGCAAACTGGTGTCATGACCAGTGGTGAGGGAATTTCCGCTGCAGCGGCCATAGACTGGCAGCTTTTGATGATGATTGTCTGGGCAGTAGGGGCTTTTGCTTTAGTGTTATGGTTCATTCATGTGAACCGCAAGTTTGGTAAGAAGATCTCTAAAAACAGAATGTTCCTAATGTCCGTTAAAGCAGATAAAAACGGTAAGCTAGCCGTTGACGAGAAAGGGCTTATTCATCGAGAGGCCGATATTAAAACAACAAAATTGCTGTCAGTATATGTGGTAGAAGGTCTTGATTCCCCATGTCTCATGGGATACAAAGGAGAAGTGGCCATTTATGTTCCTTCTGAGGTAGCTGCCGATCAGGAAAAGCTTCGTTTTGCTATTGCTCACGAGCTATGTCATTACAAGCACCATGATTTGATCTGGGCTATTGTCAGGGGTGGACTGTTGGCATTTTACTGGTTCAATCCTTTGGTATGGGTAGCTGCAATAATGTCCAAAAGAGATTGTGAGTTGGCCTGTGATTACGGTGTACTTAAAGAGATCGGAAAGGAAGATAGGCTGGCCTATGGCAGGACCTTAGTAGACTTAATAAAGCAAAGTGATCATAAGGGCGATGTTTTGCAAATGGCAACTACCATGTACGGCAGTACAAATGGGATAAAGGAGAGAATCACTCTAATTGCAAAGAATAAGAAAATGAAGACCACGACATTGATTGCCGTACTGTTGATTTCTATATTTGCTGTCGGTTATACCTTTACTGCAGCACCAAATAATGTAGAGGGTTTGAGCAATGACGACAAAAAAGAGATCGAGGCTTTCGCCATTAAATGGGCAGATGCGTTTTCGCAGAGAGATGCAAGGACTATTCACGAATTGTGTGAAAGCGAGGAGCTATACTTAACAATCGGCGGCATAGCGGAAAATGGAGAGTATTGGATGGGTTGGTCCAGCCCATGGCCTTGGAATAAAGATTATGTGATAGACATAGAGGATAATTCAACTATTCATATGTATTATTATTTCAGGACATCAGACCCCTCAATTTATGTGGGGAAAGAAACTATTACGGTGAAAAAAGTCGAGGGCGCGTATAATGCGACGCAGGTCACGATGAAGTTCTTCAAAAGCATTAAAAGCAAGGCTGGCTTTGATGTGGCGTTCGAGCCCGGATTCCCTGATTTTATGCATTTAGCAGCTACTTATCAGGCTCAGGCAGATAAAAATGTCCGGGGCAAAACCGGGATCCTTGAGAATCCAGTATCGGCTGCCATTCATCAATTAAACCTTGTAGGAGCAAAGGTGACAGAATCTTATCAAGACCAAAATGCGGAAACCCCACTGGCCGTGGTCAAATTTGCATGGGAGGACGGCGAAGTAGAAGTCAACTTAATCCGACCAATGTTGATCGACGAGAGCGGAGCTAAAAGACAGGCCTCAATTTGGATCGTAGTTAACGAATATTCTACAGACAACAATGCTATAAGTAACGGTACTACAAACAGCGATCCGCAACACATCGAAAAAATCAGCGCTCAGAAGAAAACTCTTTAGCTCTTGGGATTTATGGAATCCTATGGGCTATAAGTATGTTTTGTATGCTTAAAGGTGTTTGGAATTTGAGTAGTAAAAAGGAATAGTAAGACACATCATTTATATTTAGCGACATAAGGAAGCAAAGAGTGAGGGTTAGAGGAATACTACATGATATTTTATAAACGGATACAGAGAAAGGAATGATCAATATAATGAAAAGATGTT
>NZ_JAQVZX010000066.1 GCF_028707975.1 Syntrophomonas sp. | reverse complement strand
TGGTCAAGATGGGAGAATTCCCGGCCCGTTCTTTTACTGAGCTTTTTGATCAGACCCGCGAATTACCCTGGTCTGATTGGCTGCCGGTCAACGCTAACTTCCCGGTGCAGGGAAAGTCCATCCGCTCTCAATTGTTCAGTGTGCCCGACTGCCAGGCGATTGTCAAAAAGGCCGTAGTGGAGAGCTTGAAGGGCCGTTATCACCAGGAATGGTTTGAGGAAAGCGGGCCTCGCTATACTATAGAAGTGGCCCTGCTTAAAGATATAGCCACCCTGACTCTGGATAGCAGTGGGGCGGGACTGCACAAGCGAGGCTATCGCCAGCTGTCCAGCGCAGCCCCGCTCAAAGAAACCCTGGCAGCGGCCATGATAGACTTGAGTCGCTGGCACCCGGACCGGCTGATGTTCGACCCCTTCTGTGGTTCCGGCACCATCCCCATTGAAGCGGCCATGATAGCTTTAAACCAGGCCCCAGGTCTTAAGCGAGAATTTGCAGCGGAGAAATGGCCGGTAATTCCCCAAAAACATTGGCTAGATGCCAGAAGTGAAGCCAATGACCTGCTTAAGCGGGATTTGACATTGAAGATTCGGGGGACTGATATAAACAAGGAGGTTCTAAGCCTGGCCCGCTATCATGCTCGCCAGGCCGGGTTGGAGGGGCATATTCATTTCCAGCAGATGCCGGTAAACCAGCTTCAAACTCGGGAAAAGTATGGATTTCTAATTTGCAATCCGCCTTACGGTCAACGGCTGGAAGACCTGTCTACGGTGGAAAAGCTGTACCGGGAAATGGCAGCTGTTTTCAAAAAGAACCTGGAAACCTGGTCTTTCTATGTCCTGACCGCATATAAAGATTTTGAGCATATATTTGGACGTAGTGCGGATAAGAGAAGAAAACTATATAATGGACGGATAGAGACCCATTTTTATCAGTTCTTCGGTCCTAAACCGCCCCGCCGGAACCGCGAAGCGGAGATGCTTGAAAATGATTTTGATAAAGCTGGGCAGGGGAAAGGACTTATTTAGCGAATATTCCCTATGGCTAAATTATTCGTAAGATTGTAAAAAAACGGGAAGGTGATGAAGTGCAGTCAGAACTTATGCGTATTTTGGCAGAAAAGCAGGAACGCAAAGAAAACATAGCGCTGGTTACCGTAATATCTTCCAATAGCCCGAGGGGTTGCCGAGCAGGGGAGATGATGCTGGTAGACCGCTTTGGCTATATAATTGGCGATGGCATCGGGGACAGCTTGTTGCAGGAAAATGCCCAAAGAGAAGCCCAGATTTGTATAAATGAAGGGATTTCCCGTAGAGTGATTCTCCCCTCGGAAGAGGGCATGACCGAGGTCTTCATAAATGCTTTTTGTCATCGCGACCAGCTGATAATAGTAGGCTCGGGTAATGTGGCTTTAAATGTTTATAGAATTGCCTCTATTGTGGGCTACAGCATAACTGTCATTGATAATAGGGCAGAAACGCTTAGCCGGGATAGATTTCCCGAGGCTAGGGAACTGCTGCTGGGAGATATTATTGAGTTGCTCAAAGCCTATGATATTGACGAAAATACCAGTATCGTTCTGCTAAGTTACCATCATGAATTTGATGAAGCGGCCCTGCTGACGGTAATCCATTCTCCAGCCAGGTATATTGGCATTATGGGCAATAAACACAAGGTAACCGCTTATTTTAGCAAGTTAAATGAGTTGAATATTGCCGAGGAACTGATTAACCGGGTTCATGTGCCGGTGGGTATTGACATAGGGGGAGAAAGAGCGACTGAAATAGCGCTAGCGGTAGTGGCAGAGATGCAGGCGATTAAATATGGATGTACCGGGGGGTTTCGCATCCTGCAAAGTGAGATAACGGGTAAAGTAGAACGGGATGAGCTCTTTTGATACAGAAGGCGGAACTGAAGGAGGTAGCTGGTTTTATGAGCTAAGAGCCGTAAACACTGCCGATATTTGGATGTTTCCCTGGACTATGAATTGTTTGCCTGGAGTAATATTTCATGCTATAATTCCGTTTAGGTAAAGTGTTTAATAATTTACGCCCTCCCTTTACGGAAGGGTTTTGTTTTCTTTAGCATGTTATTCTCGTAGAAACACGGATAAAGCCCCATATAGGCTTTGATATTCGGAATATTGTAAAGATAGTCCAAAAAAGTGACATTGCTTAAAGCAGTTGGCTTTTTGCATTTTATCAAGTTAAGATTTGCCGTGCTAGATGGGGAGGTAGCGGTGCCCTGTAACCTGCAACCCGCTATAGCAGGGTCGAATTCCTGAGCCGAGGGTCTATCTTGTGAGGTCCGGCTGGAAAAAGTGGCGCTGAAGTTTGGGTCCTTTGCAATGAGAACCTTTGAACCGTGTCAGGTCCGGAAGGAAGCAGCACTAAGAAGCAAATCTCGTGTGACGAAGGGAAGCCTGGATGGAGCAAACTAGTCCAGTAACGCTCGGAAGGTATTCTCGAGGCCAGGTGCACGGCTTAATATTTTTCAAGGGCAGGTTTATAACCTGCTTTTTGTTTTTAGCCAATGCAGGGAAAAGGGCTTCGAACGAGAAAGAATATAAGAAAGCAGGCAAGAAGGAGGATGAGGCGGTGGCTTATCTGGCATTATACCGAGCATGGAGACCAAGGCGTTTTGCAGAGGTGGTAGGGCAGGAGAAAACGGTAATGGCGCTAAGGAACGCTGTTCGGGAGGGGAAGGTAAGCCATGCCTACCTTTTTTCCGGGCCCCGGGGAACAGGGAAAACCAGTATTGCCAAAATAATTGCCAAGGCCGTTAATTGTGAGAATTTGGCCGAGGGAGAACCCTGCAACTCATGTTCCTCTTGCCAGGATATAAATAACGGCAACTTTATGGATGTAATTGAGATAGATGCGGCTTCTAACCGGGGAATTGACGAGATTCGCGATTTGCGCGAGAAGGTGAGAGTATTACCGGCGCAAGGAAAAAATAAGGTTTATATTATAGATGAAGTTCATATGCTGACTACGGAAGCCTTTAATGCTTTGTTGAAAACCATCGAAGAACCACCAGACGCAGTTGTTTTTATTTTGGCAACCACTGAACCCCATAAGATACCAGCTACCATTCGTTCTCGCTGCCAAGTTTTTAATTTTCGCAGATTAACTACGGACGAGATATTGGAGAGGTTGACCGATGTTGCGGCCAATGATGAAATAATACTGGAGCCGGAAGCACTGCTCTTATTAGCGCGCCGTGCCAACGGCGGTATGAGAGATGCCTTGAGCATGCTGGATCAAATTTATTCCTACAAGGGAAATAATATAAGTAAACAAGATGTCCTGGAAGTGATGGGACTGGTGGACGATTTGTTCATGACGCAGCTTTTTGCGGCCGTCTTTTCCCAGAATACACCGGCAATTATAGAAATACTGGGAACTGCCTTCAGCGAGGGCAAGGAAGCCCAGCATCTGGCCCGGGAAGCAGCAATGTTCCTGCGGGATTTCCTGCTCTATCTGGCGTTGGGCAAAGAGGCCGATTTAACTGTAGCGGGAGAGGAAAGCCAGGCTTTTTTCGAGCAGCAAAAAGGCAAAATAAGTAATCAGGGTGTGCTTGGGGCTTTGCGGATAATGATGGATACAGCAGATAAACTAAGGTTCAGTGAAGGACAAAAATACTTGCTGGAAATAGCATTTCTGGAAATGGCAACTTTGTTTCGTGAAGAAACAACTGCCGCCCCGCCGCCTCTGGAGGAGAAAAAGCCAAAGAAGGAGTCAAGCGCGCGCGCGAAACCTCCACAAAATGAAGCCCAGGATCTTTTGTGGAGCAAAATACTTGCGGGAGTAAAAGGAAAAAAGATTCCCACTCATGCCCTGTTAGTGCAAGGAAAGTTGCTGGGCATAAAGGATGATACCATATACATCGCTTATAAAAAGGGATATAAATTCCACAAAGAACGCATGGAGGAAAGAGGAAATAGCGAAATTCTCGCTGCGGTGCTTAAAGAAACATTGGGCCGGGATATGGAGAGCCAGTTTATTTTTCTGGACGATGACCAGTATAATGATATTATTGTAAAAAAGGCAGTTGAATTTTTTGGTGAAGAGCTGGTGGAGATTAAGGATTGACTCTACTGCATATTTATAACTTTTTGCAGTAACATCAGGATTAAGCTTAGCTGAAACAGCTCTTGAATCTAATTGTGAAATCTGAGCTTCAGGGAGAAACCCATTGATATATAAAATATTGCGATAGGAGGAAGAATTGATGAAGTTTAATCCAGGTGGCGGCTCCATGAATAAAATGATTAAACAGGCCAAGCAAGTACAGGAACAAATAGTAAAAATGCAGGAGGAATTGCGCGAGAGAGAAATAGAGGCCTCATCCGGGGGAGGCGTTGTTACAGTTAAAATTAATGGCAAGCAGGAATTAATAGCTATTCAAATCAAACCAGAGGCAGTAGATATGGAGGACCTGGAGATGCTGGAAGACCTGGTACTGGCAGCGGTCAACGAAGGGATTCGCAAATCGCAGGAGATGGTTTCCAGTGAAATGTCGAAAATAACGGGAGGATTTAATATCCCCGGACTATAGGAGATGATCAGCCCAAATGGTATGTCAGGAGGTTCAAGTTTGAAAGAAATTCTTTCATGACGTTTTGTGCCTCAAGAAAGGAATGGACATAATCATGAGATTGGCTCGGCCCTTGGAAAATCTTATCGACCAGCTTTTGAAGCTCCCCGGCATTGGGCCCAAGACCGCCCAAAGGCTGGCGCTCTATATTCTGAAGCTGCCTGAAATAGAAGCCCGGCAGCTAGCCCAGGCTATTGTTGACTGCCGACAAAAAGTTTTTCCCTGTAGCCGCTGCGGCTACTTTACCGATTCTGACCCCTGTATAATCTGCTCGGATGAAGGTCGAGATAAGACTGTAATCTGTATAGGGGAAGAAAGTAGTGATGTTATTGCTATTGAACGTACAGGTTTCAAGGGGCAGTACTTTGTTTTAAATAAGGATTTTAACCTTATGGAGGACAAAGGCTTGGAAGACTTGAATCTCAAACCTTTGGAAGAAAGATTGGCTAGCGGAGAGATTAAAGAAGTGGTTCTGGCATTAAACCCGGATATGGACGGTGAAGTAATGTCCCGCTTCTTGGCGGCGATTGCCAGCAGATTCGGGGTAAAAGCAACGCGACTGGCCCATGGTTTGCCGGTAGGGGGAGATATAGAATTTGCCGATGAAATAACCCTGCGGCGAGCCTTGGAAGGACGCAAAGAATTATAACGAGGTGAAATATGTCTATGCTTTTTTAGCGGCCGGGTTTCAACAAAGAAAACAGGCGGCAAGTTCTAATCCCCCACCTCGTTACAGCGGTGTGTTGAAACTGCTAAAGCAGTTTTTTCTGATGCTTAAAACATAAAAGACAGGCCCCCGGCATAAGATGCTTTAGACAAGTATCTGCTATTAGCACGGGGGGCTTTTCTATGAAAATCTGCTCAACTATCTGGAACTGGGCCTGTAAGTATTTGATTCTTAAAGAAGAAGATGGAATCAAAGAAGAGGCCTCTCTGGAGGAGATGCTTCAAGAAGCACATAGAGAAGTTCAGGAAGCAGAGAACCTCTTTACCCGGGTAGAAGAAGAGGAAATGATAGACTATGCTATATTGAATCTGCAAGCAGCAGAAAAGAGATATAACTATCTTCTAAAAACATTGAAGCAAGATAGAAAACTTGAGACATCCCGGGAAGGCCTGTGAAAAGCATTTATGACAACACTTCAAGAGAGGTGAAAACATGGAGTGGGTTAATGTAATTATAGCGGCCCTCTTTTTCCTGGCGATATTATACATAATAGCCCAGGTGCTTTTGAAGCCAGTGAAGCTTTTGTGGAAACTGGCCATCAACTCGTTAATTGGCCTGGCTTTACTGCTGATCTCCAATTACATCGGGGCCTATTTCCAATTTGATCTGCCGGTCAACATCATTACCGTCCTGGTAGCGGGTTTTCTGGGGTTACCGGGGATTATCCTTCTAATATGCTTCCAGCTCCTGGTAAGATAAGAGAAAAGCAATTTTAAAAGGCCGATAGCTCGGCCTTTTACTTTTCAAATAATATTTACTCAGAAGGGAAAAATACAATTTAAATGATATATTGTCACGGGTAAATATATTGTCACGGGTAAATATATCACGGGGACGGTCCTTCTGATATATATCATAAAATATCTGCGTGAATCAGCGTCTATAATAACCTCCTGTAAGGCTTTAATTTTCATTGGTGGTTGTGGCCCCCGACCATGGGTGGTTCTACAGCAAAAACCCGGTTTTGCCGCCAAGAGTTGCATAAAGCATTATCGTTAAATATGAGTAACATTTGGTTGCAAAAAGATTAATATTGACGCATAATTCATCAATATCTTATACTTAATTAAACACTTTGTTAACCCTATTCCTTTTTCTTCAGGAGGTGTTTTTTTTCACGCAGCAAAATACGGCCAGAGTGGTTGAAGCATATGTGGGCGAATATGCCAGCGGAAAAAGCGAAATGGCCATTAATCGAGCCTTGGAATTAAAAAAGCAGGGCCGGAATGTAACCCTGGTAGACTTGGATACGGTTGAACCTTTCTATACTTTAAGAACACTTAAAAACCAGCTGGAGAAAAAAGGGCTTAAAGTGCTGGCTTTTTCCCGGGAACAATCCTTTGGACTGGGTGAAACGGGAGCCATGCTCAACCCGGCAGCCCGCTGGGCTCTGTGGCAGGAAGGAGATATCATTATGGATGTGGGTTATGGCGTACTCGGCGCCCAGACCCTTAACCTGGTAGAAGGAGCTTACGATTCTCCGGAATTAAAAATCATGGCCGTCGTGAACTATTCCCGTCCCATGACGGGAAACAGGGAAAGAATTAAAAAATATATTAATAGCTTGGGCCGGGTTGATGCTATCGTAGCCAATACCCACATGGGTGATGAAAGCACAGTAGATTTGATAAAAGAAGGAAACCGGGAGATATTTGCCGTTGCTGCTGAACTGGGAATCCCGATATTTTTTCAGGCGTTAGATGAAAAACTAAGAGATGCCTTGGAAGAAAGCTGGGAAATACCGGTAAAATTCATAAAAAGGTTTATGCCGGCGGCAATTTGGTAAAAACGAAAACTCCATCCGGGTAAATAGATATACCCTTTTGCAATTAGCTTTAAATGAACAGGAGGTGTCTTTAATAAATGCCCAAAATTTTTGAAGCAAATAAAAAAGCATTTATTACTGGAAACGAAGCCGTAGCTTGGGCTGCTCTGGCAGCCGGGGCTGAGATTATGTTTGGATACCCCATTACCCCACAAAATGAAGTAATGCATTATTGGACACGCCTTGCTCCCGAATATGGAAAAGGCTTCTTACAGACCGAAGATGAATTGTCGGCCGGCTTTACAGTATGCGGGGCCGTCCAAAGCGGGAAAAAGGCTTTTACTGCCACCGCCGGACCGGGCAATGTTTTGATGCAGGAACCATTTGGCATGGCCGAAGCCATGCGACTCCCGCTCTTTGCTGTAATTCAACAGCGCGGGGGACCCTCTTCAGGTACCGTTGTTTATTCTCAGCAGGAAGTAACATTGACTACTTTTGGTGGAAATGGCGAGGGGCACCGTATCGTATATTCAACCGCCACTCACCAGGAGATTTTTGACTATACCATAAAAGGATTTAATGCCGCCTGGAAATACCGCTTTCCCACTTTCTTACTGGGAGATGGTTACCAGGCTAAGATGCGTGAACCATTGGAGATGTATAACCCGGAAGAACGCGGGATAGAAATGGTTAAAACCTATCCATTAGTCGGACTGGAGGGGAAAATTGGAGAAGACCGGGAGCCCCAGCACCTCTGCAATATTTACAGCCTGGAAGAGGAACTCTATGAAGTTGTAATGAAATTCGCTGCCGAACATGAAGCAATCAGCCCGGAACTGGTTGAATACGAAGAAAAAGAATGCGAAGATGCAGAGATTATTATTCTCTCCCATGGCGTAGTTTCCCGGGCGGCGGACGATGCCGTTAAGATACTCAGAGCCCAGGGCATAAAAGCTGGCTATTTCCGACCAATTACTTTAAGGCCCTTCCCCCAAAAACAATTACGCGAAGCTATAAACCGTAGGCCGGCCCGTAAGCTACTAATAGCCGAATCAGCCTACGGACAATTAGATAGACTTACCAAACAGGAAATATATGGAGAAACCGTGGCTATAGAAAATCTCTTTATGCCCGGAGTAGGAATAATAGATTATGACATTATTAACAAGGTAAAAAGCATCTTGTAGAAGAAGGAGGCCAAGCATAAATGGGAATGATAGCACCAGCAATACCAAAGTCATGGTATCTGCCTTCAAAACCCCACAAATTCTGTCCCGGTTGTGGGCATGGGATCGTCTTGAAGGCCCTGGGTGAAACCATAGATGAATTAGGGATACAAGACCAGGTGGTTTTTGGTTGTGATATCGGCTGTTCGCTCTTATCCTGGAACTTTTTTGCCTGCGATAGCACGCAGACCCATCATGGAAGAACCACTCCGGTTATGGTAGGAATAAAACGCTCCCGTCCGGAGTTGATAACTATAGGCTATATGGGTGACGGAGGAGGATATTCCATAGGTTCGCAACACCTGTTGAATTCGGCTGTCCGCAATGAAAAAGTAACCCTTATTCTTGTAAACAATACCAATTATGGCATGACCGGCGGACAGATGGCCCCTACCACCTTGCCGGGACAGAAAACTGAGACCAGTCCTTTTGGTCGCGATGTTGACCTAACCGGATATCCCACCAGGGGACCGGAATTTATTGCCGAGCTAACTCCCGATAGTGCCTATGTTGCCCGGGCTACTGTTTCCAAGTACAAACAATTGCGTCGCTTCTTAAGAAATGCACTGAGAAATCAGATGGAAGGAAACGGATTCTCCTTTGTGGAGGTTCTTTCTACCTGTCCCACCAACTGGAGAACCAATGCCCAGCAGACCTGGCACTTTTTGGAGGAAGAAATGGAGCAGTATTTCCCCATTGGGGAAATAAAAACCCCGTTTGGAAAGGGGGATAAATAGATGTCGTTGATTAAAATTGCACTGGCTGGCGAAGGCGGGCAGGGAGTACAATCCGTAGCCGAAATATTGGCTGAAGCAGCTTATAATGAAAACAAACAAACCATTTATATCCCTAACTTTGGTCTGGAGCAAAGAGGTGGAGTATCCATCGCTTTCATACAGGTAAGCGATAAAAGGATAGGTGCCCCCAAATTTAGCAAGGCCGATGTAGTAGTAGCTTTGAGCGAACGGGCGATTGGAAGAACTGCAGGATATTCCGACATGAATACCCTGTTTGTTTACGATTCCGGCTTTATGGTAAAGCCGGAGGAATTACCCCGTGAAGCTAAGAAAATTATTGGTATTCCGGCAGTTGATACCGCTAACCGGCAATTGCACCCCAAGGTCTTCAATATTATAATAATGGGGACAGTTATCGGGCTTACCAATGTGGTTAGCTTTGAAGCGGCCAAAGAAGCCCTGGAGAGCAAACTAGCCTATAAATTTGAGAAGAACCCGGATTTGAGGGAATTGAACTTCAAAGCTTTGGCCATTGGCAAGGAGATGGCAGAGCAGTCGCTTAAGGAAGGGGTGGGAAGCAATGCCTAAAGAAATGGAAGCTCTCTCGACACCCATGGAGAAAGCAATATTTCATATATTCCCGGATTATTGTAAAGGCTGTGGACTTTGTAAAGAGAAATGCCCCAACCAGGTTTTGGTTTGGTCGGAAAAGCTAGGGGTCTACGGTACTCCTACCGTGAAACCCAAAGACGAAGATAGCTGCATAGCCTGCATGATATGTGAGATGGTATGCCCTGACTGTGCTATATATATAGAAAGACTCCGGAAGAAAAAAGCCGCCGGATAGCAAAGAACCTTGTCAAATATAAGCTAATATGTTAGTATTGATAAGTACTTCAGCGATATGCGAAGTACTTATTTTATGCCGTGTCAAAAAGCCAAGGAAGTTTCTTGACAGAGGAAAAAGGGCATGGTATTATAATTCTTGCGCGCAAGCAGGGAGCTTGGCAGCGCAAAGCTCTTGATAAAACTGAACAGCAAGACTAGAAGTGCGAAAAAGTTAGATAAGTCTTAAGATGACTTAAACTAACGGCTCTAACG
>NZ_JAQVZX010000065.1 GCF_028707975.1 Syntrophomonas sp. | reverse complement strand
AATACCTGTTTGCGGAAACCCTGCCAGCTCTTCAAGGAATGGTAAAGGGAAATATCGATATTTATATGGAGGTTTGGGCCGACAATATCGAGGAAGCCTGGGAAGAGGCCCTGGCTTCAGGCAAGGTGAAAAACCTGGGCTCTAATTTCCCGGATGCCCCGCAGGGATGGTATGTACCGACTTATATGATAGAGGGAGATGCCAAGCGAGGGATAGAAGCCACTGCACCCGACCTGAAGAAAATCAGCGATCTGCCTCGTTACTGGGAACTGTTCAAGGATCCGGAAGTTCCGAGCAAGGGGCGCTTTCACAACAGTCCTCCGGGCTGGAATTGTACCAGTATAAACGGGGTAAAAATTAAGAGCTATGGTTTGGAAAAAAAATACAATGCTTTCACTACCGGTTCGGACCCGGCTTTGGTTTCTTCCATGGTTTCAGCCTATGAAAAAGGTGAGCCCTGGTTTGGCTATTACTGGGAACCGACCTGGGTGATGGGCAAGCTGAAAATGACCCGACTGGAAGAGCCGGACTTTGACAATGCTGTTTGGCAGGATGAAAACAATCGGGCTTGCGCCTATCCGGCAGCTCACGTCTTTATAGGGATAAACAGCGAACTGGAGGAAAAAGCTCCCGAATTGGTGGAATTTTTGCGGAAATATGAAACCAGCCTGGAACAAAATAATGATTTCCTGGCTTATTTGAACGACCATGATGAAAAAGCCGCCGCCGTCTATTTCTTGCAAAAATACAAGGATGAATGGCACGCCTGGGTTCCGTCCGATGTAGCTGCGCGGGTAGATCAGGCTCTGGGTGAGGTGAAATAGATGGGGAGGCAGGATTTTAACCTGGTTGAAGTCGAGCGACTTTGGAAAGTTTATCATAAAACGGAGAAAACCTTAAATCTGTCCGACCCCGAGGCAGTGGAAAAGGCTGAGGCTGCCGGAGCGGTGATAGCAGTCCGCGATGTTTCTTTTCAGATTAAACGAGGTGAGGTCTTTGTTATTATGGGGCTTTCCGGTAGTGGAAAATCAACCCTGATCCGCTGCCTAACCCGTTTGATCGAGCCCAGTGCGGGGGTCATCAGGGTAGCAGGAAAAGAGGTTACTTCCATGGATGCGGAAGAGCTCACCGCCTTCCGCCGGGGTGAAGCGGCCATGGTCTTTCAGCATTATGGCTTGTTGCCCCATCGCAATGTATTGGAAAATGTAGCCTTTGGGCTTAAATTAAGAGGTCTGGCGCATGAGCTGCGGGAAGCCCGGGCTCAGGAAGCCCTGCGACAGGTGGGACTGGCCGGTTGGGAGAAAAAATACCCGCACCAGCTTTCCGGCGGTATGCAGCAGAGGGTGGGTATAGCCCGGGCCCTGGTTCAGGATACGGACCTGCTGCTGATGGATGAACCCTTTAGCGGCCTGGATCCTCTGATTCGCCGGGAAATGCAGGATGAACTGATTAGGCTCCAGAAGGAGTGGCAAAAGACCATTGTCTTCGTAACTCATGATTTGGGTGAAGCCTTGCGTCTGGGTGACCGTATGGCGGTAATGGGCGCGGGGGTATTTGTTCAGGTAGGCCGGCCTCAGGATATAGTAATGCATCCCACTGATGAATATGTGCAGCGTTTTGTTCAAGACGAGCAGCGAATCGCCCAATTACTGGATAAGGGCCGGGTGAGCTGGGTGCGGAGCATCGAAGCCCATGCCAGTGCCCGGACGGGGAAAGTCGCTGCCGGGAGGTGATAATTTTTGTTTCCATCAGATATTGAATTTCATGTAGCACCGTATATCAGCGATTTTGTCAAGTGGATTACGGTGGCCTGGGAGCCCTTTTTCACTGCTTTCAGCAACATGGTGCTGGGGATGTTATTGCAGATAGAGCATCTACTTGTGGCCATTCCATGGTGGCTTTGGATTATCGCGGTAACGGTGATTGCCTGGAGGCAGACCCACGAAGTGGTGAAGGCCATTATGCCGGGTCTTTTGCTTTTCACGGTGGGGATTTTCGGATTCTGGGGAATTGCCATGGAAACTCTGGGTATTGTAATTGTTTCGGTTATCATTTCTTTGCTTCTGGGAATTCCCCTGGGCATTGCCATGGCGGTTTCAGATCGCTGCAATACCATGGTTACACCAATACTTGATGCCATGCAGACTATGCCCAGTTTTGTCTACCTTATCCCGGCGCTGATGCTTTTTGGCTTGGGCAAGGTACCGGGTGTAGTAGCTACTGTAATTTATGCGTTGCCCCCGGTGGTTCGTCTTACCAACCTGGGGATTCGCCAGGTTTCATCTTCGGTGCAGGAGGCGGCTCTGGCTTTCGGGGCCACTTCCTGGCAGTTAATGAAAGAAGTGCGCATTCCCCTGGCTATGCCCTCCATTCTTGCGGGAATCAACCAGACGACTATGATGGCACTGGCCATGGTGGTAATAGCCAGCATGATTGGGGCCGGGGGAATGGGAGAAGTGGTCTTAATCTGTACCAACCGCATCGATGTTGGGGGAGGTTTTGAGGCGGGCTGGGCTATAGTGGTTCTGGCCATTGTAATTGACCGTCTGACCCAGGGCCTGGTCCGGCGCTGGGATACTCCAGGGGGTTAGTCTGTCTTAACCCGGGGATTCTAACACAGGAGATGGCAGGCTTATGACAATTCCCAGAACGATAGCTTGCCGCTTAAAAGTGAGGAAGAGGGATATAATAAACAGCTACAAGCCCTTAAAGGCGTAAAAAAGAGCGATTATAATGCAAAGGAAACCGCCTATCCAGCCCAGTACGTGGGAAAAGGGGATTACTGAAGCAGAAAGCTGTCCCAGCGATAGCAGCAAGGCACTTAAAAAGGCAAATATGGCGGCATATTTTTTATACTCGTTCAACGTAAACCCTCTCCTTTTTAGAAAGATATTGCAATTATTTTACGCAAAAGCCGGGTATTTGTAAAGGAAAACCAGGACATTAATAACGCATCTCAAATCCATTTTAGGACCACCCCTTAAATAACTGTGTGGCAAGTAAAATTAATTTGGCAGCTTGCCCTAATTTTACAAATAATGACATTGACTTATGTTAATATAAAAAAGACATTATCCCCTCCTTAATCATAACAGACGCCTGGCTCCGGCCAGGTGTTTTGTTTGCCGGGAAAGAAAATTATTATAAATTGGTGAGGAGCGAGGTGTGAGGGATAATCCTAGCTGTCAAGGGACTATTCTCATATTAGAACGGAAAAACGACTTTCATAGTATGGCAAAATAACTCTTTGTTCAATGCCCAAGCTATGGTACAATCATCGTTGATACAGCAGGAGAATCCAACAGGGAAATTATTATACTGCTTTTAACCGATTGTCAAAACAGGATGCTTCCGACCTTGAAAAAGTTAATTTGTAAGGATTGAAGCTTAAAAGCAAGTAAAATATGAGGTGAGGTATGAACTGCAAGGAACTCTATCGTCGCAAGCTGGTTCCGGTGCTGGAAGCGCTGGAAGCGGTTAAAAGCAACCAGGAGATTGTCTGCAGCCTGGCGGCTTGTGAACCGGTTACCCTATTGAGTAATCTGCATTATATAAAAGACAAAGTGGAGAATGTTTCAGTAGTCAATGCCATGATGATGGGTGAATATGAATTCTTTATGAACCCCGCGCTGGAGGGGAAATTTCTCTTGAACAGCTGGTTTTACAGCAAGGCACCCCGCCAGGCCCACCCCCAGGGGACCGTATCCTATGTGCCGTTGCAACTGCATCAATTCAGCAGTAAGCGCATGTTTCATCGCCGTCCCCATGTCTTCTTTGGTTGTGCCTCCCCCATGGATAAGCACGGTTACTTCTCTCTTTCTCTTTCTACCGTTTTGGAGAAAGATTTTGTTGAGCAGGCGGATGTGGTAATAATGGAGGTTAATCCCCGTTTGCCCCGAACTTTTGGGGATACCCATGTGCATATTTCCCAAATTGATTATATCGTGGAAAGCGAAAGGGAAATCCCCACCATGGAACCGCCGGTACTTACGGAAAAGGATCACCTGATCGGGGGTTATGCGGCGGATTTGATTGAAGACGGTTCCACTATTCAGATCGGTTTTGGCAGTATTCCCGGGGCGGTGGCGTACAGCTTGAGAAACAAAAAGGATCTGGGGGTACATTCGGAGATGTTTAGCGATTGCATTCTGGATCTTTATGAAGCCGGGGCCATCAGCAACCGGAAAAAGACCCTGTGGAAAGATAAGTTTGTTACCGATGTAGGTCTGGGCAGCCGGAGACTGTATGACTTTCTGGATGAAAACATGGCGGTGGAGTTTCACCGGGGAAGCCTGGTGAATGATCCGGCAATTATTGGCCGCAATCATAAAATGATTTCCATCAACTCCATGCTGGAGATCGACTTGACCGGGCAGTGTTGTGCCGAATCGGTAGGTTCTCGCCTCTATAGCGGCACTGGCGGGCACAAGGAGTTCGTTACCGGTGCGCAGGAATCTCCCGGTGGTAAATCTATTCTGGCCTTCTACTCTACAGCTCGAGACGATAGCGTTTCCCGTATTGTACCCTTTTTCGACCCCGGTACGGTGGTTACCACTTCGCGGGTGGATGTGGATTATGTTATCACTGAGTTCGGGGTAGCCTGTTTGCGCGGGAGCTCGATAAGGGAGAGAGTAAAAGAACTGGTCAATATTGCTCATCCTAATTTCCGCGATTATCTTAAAAGTGAGGCCGAACGCCATATGATATGGTAGAAACCCCCTGTAATACCCCTATTTTCATCGATGGTTGTGTTTCCGGGGCATAGAGGGTTAATAGGATTTGCCTTTTTTTATAATTCGAGTAATAAAGCAAAAAGCCAGGCGGGAATTTTTTATCCCTCCTGGCTTTTGAAATCTTTCTACAGTGTTTTTCTATAGAGTTATAACGAGGTGAAGTCTGAAAGAAATTCTTTCATGACGTTTTGTGCTTCAAGAAAGGAATGGTTATAAATATGTCCCCCGCATCCATAATAGTGAGCGAAGCGAACATCAGTGGTGCCCGCAGGGTGCTTATTTAAACAGTCGGGTTCCCATTAACAAAACAGTCGGCGGGTTCTAATCCCCTGCCTTGTTGCAGCGCTGTGCTGAAACCGCTCCGCAGTTTTTTTCGATGCTTAAAAGATACAACATTACGGAACTGCTGATTCTTTATGGCGTGGGCATAGTGGGCATATTGAACTCCATGATCTGGGTTCCCGCAGGCAGTTCAAACATGGAATCAGGAATTCCCCCTACTTTAATGTTGCGGTATTCCATCACCATTTTCTCGCCATCACTGATAACTTCCATGCGGAGGGGTATTCCGTTTTCCTCCCACAACCAAACTTTGCTGGTTCCTACATTATCCTCGGTAATTTCATAAACCAGGCACCTCTTCCCATCGATGGTATCTTTGCCTACATATTTCATCTTCTCCGGATTCATAGCTTCCAGGTCTTCCTGTGGGGAACTGGAGCCATCCTGCTGGGCCATGGATATGTCCATCTTGGTAGCCATCTTTTGTTCCGGCTGGTAAACATAAACTACGCCTGCTGCGTTATCGATTATATTTATGATCTTGCCGTCGGCTTCCGGGCTCTCAACTTCGTTGCGCAATTTTTCGCCTTTCATCCAGGTTTTGACCAGGATCTTCTGCTCCCCTACCTGGGTTTCACAATCAAAGGACATTTCGCTTATGGCTTTTCCTTTACCCAGTAAATCCTTTAATACTGGTTCGCTGTCACTCGATTTGTCACTGCTGGGGGTTGCTGCCTGTTTATCAGTTGGGGCGCTGCTGTCCTGGGGTGCTGTACCGCAACCAGCTAATACTGCAGTAAACAGGAACAGGGCCAGCAGGCACAGGGTTAAAGGCAGGTTTTTCTTCAATTCCATCATCCTCTCCGTTTTTACTTTTTTATAATATATTCTTAATTCTACGCGTGTTTCCTTCTTTTTTGACAAAAATTTAACAAAAAAAGGAGAATGAGCCTGGGTAATTTCCGTCTATAGTCCTGGAGGAGCATAAGGAAGCCAAGAGCGACCGAGCCAGGTTGCGATACATAGTGGGTGTGACGCCCACCAGGTAAGGACTAGCCATCCATCCGCAGCCAGCCTTGGATAATAGATTTGGCAATAGAGTTTTGCAGGTATTGAGTGAGTGCCTAATGATTTCCGGCCAGGTAGGAGAGAGGGAAGAGCTTGTGCTATAATTATTTTGGTTGATACTTGGAAAGGGAGGGATAAACTATCGCTTTATCGCGCAATGATTCCTGCTGGTGCGGGAGTGGAAAGAAATATAAAAAGTGCCACATGGAGCAAGACCTTTACCTGGAGGATTTCAAGAGAAAGGGTATTCTGGTTCCAGATCGAAAGCTAATTAAAACGGAAGTACAGATAGAAGGTATTCGCCGGAGCTGCCAGTTGACCAAAAGCATCCTAAACCTGGTGGCAGAGAGAATTGAAGCGGGAATCAGCACGGCAGAAATTGACCGCTGGGTTAATGATGCGCTTACTGTGGCTGGTGCCTATCCGGCGACCCTCAACTATCAGGGTTTTCCCGCCAGTGTTTGTACCTCCATTAATGAAGTTATATGTCACGGTATTCCCAGTGAGAGAAAACTTAAGGAGGGTGATATCGTAAATGTAGATATTACCTCCATATTAGACGGCTATTACGGGGATGCTTCGCGGATGTTCCTGATAGGCGAAGTCTCTGCCGAAGCCCAAAAACTGGTACAGGTAGCCCGGGAGTGTCTCTATCTGGGAATTGAGCAGGTCAAACCCTTCAATCGCATTGGGGATATTGCTTTTGCCATAGAACAGCATGCCAATAAACATGGTTTTTCCGTGGTGCGTGATTTTGGCGGACATGGGGTGGGATTGGCATTCCACGAAGATCCCTTTGTAGCACATTATGGCCCTCGGGACAGTGGCATGCTGCTGGTTCCCAACATGGTCTTTACAGTGGAGCCTATGGTCAATGTGGGAACTTATCGCTGCCGCAAACTGGATGATGGATGGACCACGGTGACGGCTGATAATTCGCTGTCCGCCCAGTGGGAGCATACCGTGAGGGTAAGCGAAACCGGGGTGGAGGTAATGACGGAATAGGGATCGTTTAAAGTTTGAAATTGACAGTAGCTCATTAAGCTTGCGGCCATGGATGGGAGGTTAGCGCCTACCCCTTGAGCCGCTAGACAAGCCGCAGGTGTTGTCCATGCGAAGCGCCCTGTCGGGCACAACTGATGCTCCCTTCGGGTGTCGCTACTGAGGTAGCTGAGCGGTATATTTATGCAAGCAAATGCATATTTATAACTTTTTGCAGTGAAATCAGTTTTTAAGTAATTCTATGAGGGGGATTTTGATGAAAAACCGGAATTTGGCTGTTCTAATAATCCTGAGCCTGTTCATGCTCTTGCTTACCCCGTTGGGTTCAGCCATCCCGGCAAATGCTGCTTACGCCGCCGATAACAGCTATTTGCAGGAAATGATGCGTTTTATTGAAGACCGCTATTATTTCGAGGTCAATGAGGAGCAAATAACGCAGGGGGCACTCAAGGGCATGTTCCAGGGCCTGGATGACTACAGTGATTTCTTTACCTGTGAAGAAGCTCAAGTGATGCTGGAATCGGTGGAAGGTAATTATGAAGGTATCGGGGTAGCCCTATCCAAGGTGGACAACTATGTTGTCATCACCCGGGTTTTTCCCTCTTCGCCGGCGGAAAGCGCCTGTTTATTGTCGGGAGACCGGATAGTTACGGTCGATAAAAAAGATGTACTGGGCTATTCTGTGGACCAGGTGGGTACTTTGATCAGGGGCCCAAAAGGCAGTTTTCTCAGCCTGGGTATATTGAGAAATGGCAATAACAATGTAATGGAGTTTAATGTTAAAAGGGATGGTATCAAATTAAATCCCGTCCGCTATGAAAACCGGGGCGGAATAGGCTACATAGCTATTGACAGCTTTAATTCCAATACCGCTGAGTTTTTGGATGCTGCCCTGGAGGCAGCGGAAAAGGATGGAATAAGCAAACTGGTTTTGGATCTGCGGGACAATACCGGTGGTGAGGTAACCCAGGCCGTGGCCGTGGCGCGTCACTTTGTTCCTGCCGGCCCCATAACCACCATTAAGTTCAAGGCAGCAGGTATGAAGGATAAGGTTTACACTTCCGAATTATCCGCCCCCCCATATAAGCTGGTAGTGCTGGTTAATAGCATGACAGCCAGTGCCTCGGAAATAGTAGCCGGCGCCATCCAGGATTCCCAAGCCGGGGTGCTCTTGGGAAGCAAAACCTATGGCAAAGCCAGGGTACAGGCGATTATTCCCCTGCTTAGCCCCGAAGCCTATAAAAAATACGCCCGTTTGTATCCCGATTCCAGCCTGGATAGCAATGAAATGTTAATTCGTCACGGCATTCAAGCCACTGACCGTGAAATAATGGGATGGGCCAAGATTACCACCGGCATTTATACCACCCCATCGGGAAAGTATATTGACGGGCAGGGACTGCTTCCGGACATTAAGGTTTCAGATCCTGCGCCGCTTAATGGTTTGGAAATAAACAACCTGATGCCGCTGGAAAAGGACGGCAAACCCGAACTGAACAGCAGTTCTCTGGAGGTTTACAACGCGGAAAAAATCCTTTTCGCCAGTGGCTATGATCTGGATAAACCTGATATGATTCTGGATATTAAGACTTTTAACGCTATTAAGAAGTTTCAGCAAGAACAGCGGCTTTATCCTTCCGGCATCTTGGATTTCACTACCCAGGAGGCCTTGAACCGGAAGCGGCAGGAGTTAATAAATCGCTATGACCAGCAGTACGCCCGGGCAGTGGAATACCTGCAAGGGAGATAAAGGGACTTATTTTGCTTAAAGGAGAAGGCCATGAAGATAATTCACACTTCGGACTGGCATTTGGGTTGTTCCCTGCGAGGACGCAAAAGATATGAAGAATCGGCAGCGTTTCTGGATTGGCTGGGGGAATTGTTGGAAAAAGAAAGTATTGATGTCCTGCTGGTGGCAGGAGACATTTTCGATACCACTACTCCCAGCAACCGGGCTCAGGAGTTGTATTATCGCTTTCTCTGCCGCGTGGCCGAGTCTTCTTGCCGGCATGTAGTAATAACAGCGGGAAACCATGACTCTCCGACTTTTTTGAATGCTCCGCGGGAATTGCTGCGCCATTTGCAGGTCTACATAGTGGGGAAGATCGGAGAAAGCCTGGATGATGAAGTTTTGCTCTTGAAAAATGCGCAAGGGGAAGCAGAATTGATTGTTGCTGCGGTTCCCTATCTGCGTGATCGGGATATTCGCAGCGTGGAAGCAGGTGAAAGCCTGGAGGATAAAGCCCGCAAACTGGTGGAGGGAATACGCTCCCATTATGAGCTGGTGGGACAGCGGGCGGAAGAAATCAGGGCTGCTTTGCCGGGACCGCCGGTTCCGGTAGTGGCCATGGGGCATTTGTTTGCTGCCGGAGGAAGCACGGTGGAAGGTGACGGGGTCAGGGAACTCTATCTCGGATCCCTGGCCCATGTAGGCCGTGATTTTCCGCCGGTTTTTAATTATGTGGCCCTGGGGCATTTACACAAGGCCCAACTGGTCGGGGGCCAGGAAAATTGCCGTTATTCGGGAGCCCCTATCCCCATGGGTTTTGCGGAAGCCTTGCGGGAGAAGCAGGCAATAATGGTAGAATTCTGCGCCGGGCAAATGGGGGTTACGCCGGTTAAGGTACCCATTTTTAAAGCTTTACAGAGTATCCGGGGCGACCGGGAGGAGATTGAGCGGCAGTTGGAAGAATTGAAGTCCAAGGCCCAAAAGGCTTGGTTGGAAATTATCTATGAAGGAAAGGAAATAATCGGCGACCTGCGGGAACAAATGGAGGCAGCAACAGCGGGAACAGAGCTGGATCTTTTACGGGTAAGCGATAATCGCTCCTGGCAACAGGTAATGAACCTCATGGAAGAGGGGGAGATCCTCAGTGAACTGGACCATAGCGAGGTTTTCCGGCGTTGTATGGAGGCCCACGAAGTTGAAGCCGGGCAGAGGCAGGTTCTGCTTCAGATGTATAATGAGATTCTTGATTCCCTGCTAATGGAAGATGTGATGGCGGAGTAGGAGGATGGGGCATGAAGATAAAGCAGATACGCTTTCAGAATCTAAATTCCCTGGTGGGGGAATGGATAATAGACTTTTCCCACCCGGCCTATTTATCAGATGGTATTTTTGCCATTACCGGACCCACTGGAGCGGGCAAAACCACCGTCCTTGACGCCATCTGCCTGGCCCTTTACGGGCGTACCCCGCGTCTGGAGCGGGTGAACAAAAGCAGCAATGAGATTATGTCCCGGCATACCGGCAGTTGTTATGCCGAGATAAGCTTTGAGACCCGGGAGGGTTATTACCGCTGTCATTGGAGCCAGCAGCGGGCCCGGA
>NZ_JAQVZX010000177.1 GCF_028707975.1 Syntrophomonas sp. | reverse complement strand
TCTTCCGATTCATCATAAGCCGCCCGTACCGGAACGATCTCGTTTTCCACAAATTTCCTTACTGTCTTCTGGAGCGCAATCTGGTCCTCGGTGTAAGTAAACCCAAACGCCATCCTTTTGTACCTCCCTAAATTAGAATGAAATTTACAACGTTCCCGATTTGCCCATACCTCCTTTCCTTGAAAAGTTACCATTATTAATAGCAACATCTATGCCAGCCAAAAGGAGGTGGGGATAACCCCCTATATAATGGGCTTAGCGATTTAGGCAGGGGAAAATATATCGGTATAAACCTCTAATTGATTTCCATTCAGTTTAATTAATAGTTCAGCTTCTGCTTGGAACAACTGTACTTAAGGGGATTAGGCCAAAAGTCCAGTCTGTTTGGTTAATTATCTAATCGCCCCTGATTTCTAGATTATTTTTTGACATGCCGGGAATTTTGCGCATAAAAATAAACCTGTCGTAACAGGTTTAGAGGATTGGTCAATTTTTTCATTATTCCTTATGCTTCAAGTGTACTTGATCACACCGGTTCTATATTCTAGGCATTATCAGGTGGAATTCCGTATTGTTTCAGTTTCTTGTAAAGCCAGGATAAGTCAATATCCAGAATATTGGCAGCCTTGGTTTTATTGTAATTAGTCTCTTCCAGTACTTTAATCAGAATTTGCCTTTCGTAATCTTTTATGAGCGATTTCAGGGTATGGGAGGATACGGTTTTCCCCGACTCGTTTTTAACTTGCATGAAACATAGCTGTTTGGTGGTAATGGTATCATCATCACCCATATCAGCCAATATTATAGCCCTTTGTAAAACATTGATGAGCTCCCTGATGTTGCCTGGCCAATTGTATTGGCTAAGCAGGGTGATCGCCTCATCCGACATGCTGGTTACATTAGTTTTCAAATCCACATTTAATTTGGGAATTAAATATTTTACCAGCTGGGGGATGTCTTCCACGTGGTCTCTTAGCGGGGGGATATCCAGAGATAGTACATTCAATCGATAATACAAATCCTCCCTGAATTTTTGCTGGCTTATCATTTCTTCCAGATTGCGATTCGTGGCAGCTATAACCCTAACATTGACCCGGATAGGATCATGGCTGCCCAATCTTTCGAATTCCCTTTCCTGGAGAAAAACCAGCAGCTTGCTTTGCATGGTCAGAGACATCTCCCCGATCTCATCTAGAAATATGGTGCCGCCATTGGCTAATTCGAACTTGCCAGGACTTCCCCCTTTGCGGGCACCCGTAAAAGCACCTTCTTCATAGCCGAAGAGTTCAGCTTCCAGGAGATGTTCCGGTATAGCCGCACAGTTGACCCTAATGAAAGACATTCGTGAACGGTTGCTGGCTCTGTGTATGGCATGGGCGAACAACTCTTTGCCGGTTCCGCTCTCCCCTCGAATCAATACGGTTATGGATGGATGGAGAGCCGCCTTTTGGGCCAGTATTTTTACATCCTGGATATTGGGAGCCTGGCCGATGATTTCTGCAAAGGTGTATCGAGCGGAGTGCAGGTTACGAACTTCGTCCCGGTACATGTTGAGTTCGGTCATGAGGTTGTCTACCAGATCCTTAGCATCCCATATATCCATAAACAGACTGTAAGCAAAACAACCCAGCAGTTTGCCGTTTCGAATCAACGGCAATGAACAGGCGATCATATTATAGCCGTTTATCGACCAATTGTAGCCGACAATAGCTTTGCCCGTTTTTATAACGGTCAGGGTTCGAGTCTCCGGCGTAATATCGCCGATATATTTCCCTATGACCTCTTCTTCTTCTTTTCCCAGGATATGAAGATAAGTTTTATTGATGAATACAACTGTTCCGTTTTTGCAGACAATCAGTGCGGTCATGGCGTTGGTATCCAACACCTCGTTAACTAATAAGCCCGTTTCCAAAACCCTCACCTCCCCCGCTGCAGATAACCCTTAAGATACACAATCACGGAAAGCTCCTTGATATGAATTTGGTTGGAGATCGACATACGCAATGGCAAACTGGTATCGCTTGTAAAAATAGAACGAATCACCCAGCATTTTGTTATCTTACCCTAATTTTAAACTAAATGGGGCAGGATACAATATTTTTATTTTTGATTAACCATCGATAAATGGCCGCCTGGTATTGGTGTTTTCCTAAATAATATCTGTCAAGAAACAATTGCCAGCTCTTTTCACAAAAGATATGCGCCCACCGGGTAATATAGAACTCTCTGGGCACGCTACAATTCTTTGCATGGGATTTTTACTTTTCTCAAGTAAGGCTGCAGGAGATTCCCAACCCTGCTTTAAAAAGTTTGTAATGGGAGTGGCGAACATAATCACTCCCATCACAATATCAAGATGAGGTGGTAATATAGAAGTCAGGTTAATTTATTGGGAGTTTCCCCGGTTTATCTGCCTTTATAGACCGGCCTTCTTTTTTCCAGGAAAGCCTTCATTCCTTCCTTCTGGTCTTCAGTTGAAAAAAGCGATGCCCATGTTTTTATTTCATAGGTGAGGGCGGA
>NZ_JAQVZX010000064.1 GCF_028707975.1 Syntrophomonas sp. | reverse complement strand
CCACCTATCATATTACTCTCAAGCTATGAGTCTGCCGGAACCATTCCGGCACCCGCATGATATGCCTATTTCCTCCATCCCTATCATAAAAGGAGCAATCCTGGCTGCAGCAGCATCGATAGCGCCTCCGGGAGCGGGTGCCCCGGCAGCAGAACCTGCGGATAGCGGGTAAACCGCCCCTACCGCTCACAATCATAGTTTTAATAGTGGTTACATTGATTACCATGAATGTATTGCCGGCTTTTCTCGCAAAGCCCTGGCGGCTACCCTGGGTACTCTGTCCGGTTTGATTGTGGCTGGATGGCTGGCTTATATCTTCGGTGACCTGGCTCAACTCAGCGGGTTGCCCACGGAAGAGGAACGCATGCTGGTCTATGTAGAGAACCTTAATCTTGATATGCGCGGCCTGCTCTTTTCGGGAATTCTTATCGGTGCGGTCGGGGCCATTATGGATGTTACCATGTCGGTGGCTTCGGCCATAAGCGAGATCAAGCGGGCCAATCCGGAGACGAATACGGCTGAACTGATAGCCGCAGGGATGAATGTTGGTCGAGATATTATGGGAACCATGGCAATACTCTTATTCTGGCCTATACCGGAGGAGCGATGCCCTTTATGCTACTGTTCATGGTTTATGAGATGGAACCCCTGCGCATAGTGAACTGGGAATTAATCTGCTGATACCGTAGAATCAAGAGCCTGGCGCCGGGCCATCATTTTTGTCTCCCGGCACAATTGAATAATGGTCCTAACTTATTATTCAAAACAAAACCTCAATATCAAACCCTCTAGGGTTGTTGATTTTGATAACCATTATCATTATAATACTTTTATCTTTTTATTCTGTCAATAGATTTATGCTTAAATTTTTTCGGGAAAAGACTTGACAGGAAAAGAGCAGCAACTCCCATAAATGCAAAGGAGTCGCTAGGCCAAGGTGTAGAAACGAGAGGGTTATCTACCTTAATTTATCTATCGCTCAAGCACTTTAACCAGCAGCATAGATGCTTCTTCCCGGCGCAGGCTAAGATGAAAACCCTTGAGTAAAATCTCTATCGGATCGCCTAAGGGGGCTACTCGTTCTAATTCCAGTTTAACCCCGGGAACCAGCCCCATCTCCAGAAGCCGCTGTCTAAGCCAGGATTCTTTCCCGACAATTCTAACCAGCCGGGCTTTCTGTCCAGGTAGCAATTCAGAAAGAGGCATCAGCGCTTTCTCTACTGGGCGATTTTTTTCGGGAGCTTCTTCTTGCAACTGCAGCCATTTTTCCATCCGGGAAAATGTTTCTGCACTGATACTATGCTCCATCAAGCAGGCATCCCGGTCAGCCGTTACTGGATTAACCTGCAATATTTCCTCCAGGAAGCGATGGATTACCTGGTGCCGGTGCCAAACTTCACGAGCCTTTTTCTCCCCTTTCGCCGTTAAAAATACCGGTCCATAGCGTTCTTGATAAACCATACCTTCGTTTTTTAAGGCTGTAATAGCCTGGGTTACACTTGGTTTGGCAATATTCATGCGTATCGCTATATCGCTTATCTTGGCTCTACCATTTTCCTCGGAAAGATGATAGATAACCTCCAGATAGTCTTCCAGAGCAGGAGTTAGAGATTGAGTCACATGCATCACTTCCTAAGAGATACTTTTCCTAAATATTTCGTATATTTCAAAGCTTCTTAAGCATCGAAAGAAACTGCGGAGCAGTTTCAAGACAGCACTGCAACGAGGCGTGGGATTAGAACCCGCCGCCTGTTTTGTTAATAAGACGACCGCTTAGCGGGGACATATTTCACCTCGTTATTTTTGGCCATATTGGCGCAGGTAGCCTTCAATATACTTTCTTACCGCCGCTGCCGGTGAATAAATACCGAAATGTCCTTCACAAAGTATATCCGCTTCGAGTTCAAGTAGCTTTTGCATAGAAATCCTCCACTGCTTTAAATCTGAGCCCCACTGCTGGTTGAAAGGCCCATGAATGTCCTGACCAAAGAGAACCCTTTTTCCTGCAATATCTACATAGGGAGATATCCCGCCTGGAGTATGTCCGGGAGTGTGGGGGCAAATAAGTTCCAGTTGACCTAATTTAAGCCTTTGCTCTTCCCCTTTAAGCACCTGTTCTACTTTCACCTTCTCATATGTAACCCCATACCAGGAAGCAGCCGTAAGCTGGGGCAAGCCCTCTTCAATAGCCGGCAGTTCCAGACTGTGTGCAATTACCTGGGCCTGCAGCTTCTCTTTTAGAAATGCCAGGCCGCCAATGTGGTCAATATGCCCGTGGGTAACAACAATATGTTTCAAGCTGGACATATCTATTCCGGTGGCAATAATATTACTCCATATCATGGAAGCGCTTCTTCCCGCTCCCGTATCAATTAAAGCAGACTCTCCACCTCCATCTACCAGGTATACGCAGCAATCCTCCGCACGGGAGAGACCGTCACCTCCTACCTGATAAACCCCAGCAATAATTTCCTTGACTCTGGCCATTGTATCCGCCACCTTTGTGTTTTTTTCTATTTTACCGTACTTTTGAAATTTGCTCCAATAGCGGCGGGATATCGATATACTCCAGAATTGCAGTTGAAATAATCCATACAGGTGTAGGTACAATATTTCATGTATGAAATGCGGATGTGGCGGAATTGGCAGACGCACCAGACTTAGGATCTGGCGGGTAACACCGTGGAGGTTCGAGTCCTCTCATCCGCACCATAAGAAAAATCGTTAGTCCGTTAACGGCCTTAAACTTAACTTTTATTAAAACCCCTTATATTATACACATTTCTTGTGTATAATATAAGCGAGAGGTGAGGCAGTGAAACGGAAAGACTTGATAAAACTTCTAGAAAAAAACGGATGGCGGCTAAAGCGCGAAGGCCATGACCATACTATTTACACTAACGGTACAGCAAACGAACCAATCTCGCGACAAACTGAAATAGATGACATACTGGCGAAGAAAATAATCAAGCGGCGAGGGTTGGGATAATCCTCTGCCGCCTGCAAAGGAGAGTGTTATATAATGCTTAAAGTATACCCTGTTATTCTCACTCCAAGCGATTCAGGATATGTTGTAACTGTTCCTGACCTCGATATTAATACGCAAGGTAAAGACCTCGCCGAAGCAATTTATATGGCGCGTGACGCTATCGGTCTTTGGGGAATATGTGAACAGGATGACGGACGCATAATCCCTGAACCATCTACCTCTGAACCGCCGCATGAAGATAATGAATTAGTTTCGTGGGTAGATATTGACTTTGAAAAATATCGTAAAGCAAATGACTTAATTACTATGCGCATTAATGTATCGGTTCCTAAATATCTAAAAGTCCTAGGCGATGAAGCCGGTATCAACTTCTCCCAAACCCTGCAAAAAGCCTTAAAACAACAACTAGGTATCCAAGACTAAGCCAAAAAAGCCGGGGGATTAATTCCCCGGCTCACAATCCTTCCAGCATCAATTAAAGCAGACTCTCCACCTGAACAAACGTACCATTGCTGCTGTTTTGATCAATTATAATTACTTGAGTTTGCATTACCCAAGCCTGAATCAGTAGTGGTTTTTGTCCCATATTCATCCTGCCGCATAGGTTCTGTAACCGGTAAAGCATCTGCGCCAGGACCGTCTCCTGGCATCAGGACAGTCCTGGCCATATCGATGCCGGATGCAGCAGAGGCAGTTTGAGGTAAAGGAGCAGTGGCTTTCGCTGGCTTCTCGGCTTTTTTGGCCGCATGTGATGGCCATGAGGAAGCATTTGACCGGACAACTCCCCGAGGTAGTAAGCTTAACATTTCGCGGGCATCCTGGGGGCGATTTTCCGCTTTAAATTCCAGGGCTTTCATAATAGCTGTTTCCATATGTGGAGATACCGGACTGTGTTGGCTGGGGAGATCAAAATTAAAGGGGTTAGGGGTTGGGTCGATTCCCGTTAGCAAATTGTGTAGGGTAGCTCCCAGGGCATAGATATCAGCTCGGGGATCAGTTTGGTTTTGCCCATACTGCTCGGGAGCGGCAAAACCTTGGGAACCATAGGCGGAGGTATCGGCAATACTGCCCTGACGAAAATGGCGGGCTATTCCGAAGTCTTAAACCGCGCCCATGCCGCCCCGGCCAATGGTCTTGATAATGATATAGCGCCCTTCCAGGATAGTGTCCGGATTTAGTTTTCCGGTCCCTTCCCCCTGTATACTATTCCCGCAATCTTTGCAGAACTTATTATCTGCAGGATTCTCTGTTCCACAAGTGCTACACCTGGTCATAACCTTCACCTCTCCCGAATTATATTATTTCGGGTACCGTGCCAAATTGCACCCGCAACCATAGATTAGTTATCACAAATCAATAACTGAAAAGCCCCCTATTAAAAACTTAGTTGCATATATTCCAGACTTTCCAACATATAGTTGTTAATTTCTTCGCCATAAGTAGAAAATCCTGCCAGATTATGAAGAGTTGGTATGACCGAAAAAAACGGAAGGAATAATACCAGGAGTTCCCTTGCTGTAAGAATTTCCACCCCCCCAGCGTAACTATGGTAAGGAGGGATTGAATCATGCCCGTAGAAAAAAAGAAATCTTTTTGGCCCGGTATCATAATCGGCTTGATGCTGTTTCTTTTTGCCTCCAGCCTGGTGATGGCTCTGGATAATACTCCGGCCACACCGGCTAAAAAACCGGTTGAACCTTTGCCGGTGGTAGGAAGCATAGATAACCTGAAAAAGCTCTTGGTGGAATATGAGAAGTCATCCATGATTAATTCCGGCCAACTACTGCGCAAAGAAATTAAAATGGAAATGACGAGTGATACGGCAGCTGTGGCTCCCATGGCCCGGGATGAAATGGCCGGCGGAGCAGTTAATTTTTTGGCCCGGGAATCTGCTAAATCATTAGTGGGGGACTCGGCTGATTATTCCTCAACCAATATCCAGGTGCAGGGAGTGGATGAAGCCGACATAGTTAAAACTGACGGTAACTACATTTACCAGGTCAACCAGCAGGAAATAGTCGTCATAAAGGCGGTTCCGGCTGAGCAAATGCAAGTGGTTAGCCGTATAAAGCTCGATAATCAGGGCTTTATCCCCCGCGAGCTTTTCCTGGATAGCAAACACCTGGTAATAATAGGTGATTCCCATGGCGAAATATATGCCCGGTCCATGCCTAAGAGGAAAGCGGAAATTTATCCTCCCCCCGTATACCGGCAACCCAGCATCCTAGCCCTGGTATACGATATCACCGATAAAAGCCAGATTAAGAAAACCCGCGAGCTGGAACTGGAAGGAAATTATCTCTCCTCGCGCAAGATTGCTTCCCATCTTTATCTGGTAAGCAATCGTCATTTGGATTGGTATCGCATTCAGGAAAAGGAGGAAAATATCCTACCTTCCTACCGTGATACAGCCGTTAGCAGTGATTTTAAGCCAATCGATTGTGGGCAGATCAATTACTTCCCCGGGGAAATATATCCAGCCTACATTATCATTGCCGCTGTGGATATAAACCGTAATGAGCCCGCCCAGGTGAAGACCTGCCTGGGCAACGGTGAAAACATTTACGCCTCCATCAACAACCTCTATATTGCAGTAAGCCGCCAGGAGCCTGCTCGCCCCCTACTTAAGGACAGTGACTTTCCCTCTCCAGATGCCGAGATTGGGCCCAAAACCAGGATTTACCGTTTCGGACTGCTGCAGGGACAGGTTGAATATCAAGGCAAGGGTGATGTTCCGGGTCGAATCCTCAACCAGTTTTCCATGGATGAGGAAAAGGCTTATTTCCGCATCGCCACCACCAGCGGAGAAATCTGGCGTAATGACGAGAATACCTCCAAGAATAACCTCTATGTACTGGATCAGGAAATGAATATTACCGGCAAACTGGAAGGAATCGCCCCCGGGGAGCAGATTTACTCCACTCGTTTCATGGGAGACCGGGCTTATATGGTGACCTTCAGAACTGTTGACCCCCTCTTTGTCATAGACCTGAAGGACCCAACCAAACCCACTATACTGGGCAAGCTGAAAATTCCCGGTTATAGTGATTACCTGCATCCTTATGATGAGAACCATATTATCGGCTTTGGCAAGGAAACGATTGAGCTCAAAGGCAGGAACAATGAGGCTCAGGCCTTTTACCAGGGCATGAAAATCGCCCTCTTCGATGTATCTGATGTTAATAACCCCCGGGAAATGTCCCATGAGATTATAGGCGACCGGGGAACGGATTCCGAGCTGTTGCGCGACCATAAGGCCCTGCTCTTCTCCCGGGAAAAGAATTTGCTGGCCTTCCCAGTTACCGTCATGACTTTGAGCGAAACAGATAAAAATCTGCCTAGAACGGATATCCCTGCTTACGGCAAGTTTTCTTTCCAGGGAGCCTATGTTTACAAGATTGACCTGCA
Organism: Syntrophomonas sp.; assembly: GCF_028707975.1. Taxonomy (GTDB): domain Bacteria; phylum Bacillota; class Syntrophomonadia; order Syntrophomonadales; family Syntrophomonadaceae; genus Syntrophomonas. The sequence continues at coordinate 4,300 of NZ_JAQVZX010000064.1, read as the reverse complement.
GCATGGCTTCCAATTGCAAGGCCGCATCAGCCATCTAAGCCCGGCTGATTACCAGCGGGCCGGTGACTATTGGTATGAAGACAGCAAGAATATACAGCGCATAATATATATAGGAAAGAATCTTTACACCCTGTCCCAGGACCTGGCAAAATCGCACCAAATCACAGATTTAAAGGAAGTGGGGAGCCTTTACCTGCGTTAGCCCGTACGCGAGGCATAGGTATATAACTCAATAGAATATTAACAGCAAAGGGACTGGCGTTTTGGGATATAGGCCAGTCCCTAATTTACTCTGAAGTATATTGATTCAGTTGATTATTTTATGGATCGGGCTATTTTCAAAGCTTCCCCTTGCTCAAATCTTTTTTATTTCTAATTCTTTCATTATCTTACTGGTATTCAGTTCAATTATCTGCAGCAGAATCCCTTTATCATCAGTCCGCAAAACTGGGACCATAACCCTTCTTATCCTCATCCTTTAAATGACCGGGATTAAACCATATAACAGCGTTTTCCCGCTTGGGGGTAAAATCTATCTCGCAGACCTTCGCCAATCAAGATCATGCTAGCCCCATGGGTTAATTTAAGCCTGGTTTTGTGGAAATACCAGGCTTAGGTCGATAGCCAGCTCAGGCAGAATCCCCAATTCTATTTGGTCATTGTCCTGGTATGTGCCGGTTTTGCTATACTTCATGTTTTTACCTAATTGATAAACCTCGATGACCGCTTCTCCCGGAAAAACTACCCAGTATTCTTTTACTCCCACTCTTTCATACAGGTTGAATTTTTCATTCAGATCTTTTTTGGCGGTAGAATAGGAAAGTATTTCAATAATCAAATCCGGAGCTCCCTTGCAGCCACGTTTATCTATTTTGGCCGGGTCACAAACCACAACGATGTCGGGTTGAACCACCGTGTCAATTTCATTATCGTTTTCTTCTCCTCGAGGCAGGCGCACATCAAAAGGAGCCGGGAAGACCTGACAGGGCTTTTGCTGAAGGCCCATCCAGATTTGGCCGAAGAGCTGTCCCAATACCCTTTGGTGCTCTGTTAACGGAGCTGGACTCATCAGAAAAGGTTTCCCATCAATAATTTCCCACCTTTCATTACCCGGCCATTGTAAATATTCTGCATAGGTATATTTTTTATCCGGTTTTGACGCGGGAACGTTCAAATGGAATGCCTCCTTAAACTCTATTGGTAATATTAGAGTAGGCACGGGGGGCAGGAAAAAATGCTAGCTTTTAGCCGCCCCCTTGATATGCGCCTGCTCTAAACGATGTAAAGACGTGGATTTATTTAAGCCGTTTTTGCAATTCAGGATTTACCATGTCACCAAACTCGCTAAAGGGAATTTTAAATTCCGGTATCCCAGCGGCATGAGGAGCAATGTCATGCATCTGGAAATAAATAGTTATACCGCCCGGCTGCAGCGTAAAGGTTTGGTCGTTTTCAATGCCCTTAAAACCGCCCATTTCCGGTTCAAAATAGCCTTCCGGATTTTTTGCTATCTCAGCCTGTATTTCTTTATCAATAAGATCTTCATAATTGCTATCCGGTTTAAAAATATCAGATAGTTCCAGCTCCGACCCATCTCTCAAATCAATATTACAGGGCATGCGATAAGTCATGCCATGTGCTCCGCCCGTAAACTCGTACTTATCAAAATAAAGGCTTAGCAAGCCATTATTGTTATATGTCACTTTATAATCGCTGGCTAATCCATAAGGAATATCTGCAAACGGGTTATCTTTATCTTCTTCCTCTAACTCTTTATCCATTTCTTCCCTTTCAGCCAGCATTTCATCCCGCCTTTGCAGAAAAAGATTGCGAAAACGGTCATTTAAGCTTTGCTGCAGCTTTTCATCTTTCATTTCGCTAAGAACTGGAATTTTCAAACTTAACTCAAGATTATCCTTGTTTTCTTTAATTTCCTCAGTGCTAATTTTAATTGGCGACTCCTGTTTTGCTACAGACAAATTACCACTACACCCCAGGCAACTCATCACCAAAGCTATTAATACCCCCAGAATAGTAATACTGCGAACTTTCCTTACCAATACAGTCTCTCCCTTCATTTTATACTTATTTCCTTAATAATAACATTTTTTATCAAGTTGCAAAGGAATATTTTATTGTGCGGGCGTGGGAACAGTGTATTAGTTCCTTCATTTTTCTCATTTCAGCAAAAAGTCCGGGGAGAGTCCCCGGACTTATTATAGCAGCTTAATTAGTTTCTCTCTGACTCTGCTTTTAGAGCTTCTATTTCCTGGCGGCTCAAACCAGAAGTTTCAATAATAACATTAATATCTATACCCCGGTTTAACAACTTGATGGCCAGTTCCTTGATACCTTCTTTTTTACCTTCTTTTTTACCTTCTTTTTTGCCTTCTTTTTTGCCTTCTTTTTTACCTTCTTTTTTGCCTTCTTCGCGAGCCGACTCCAGTCGGGTTACCTGGTCGTGGATTTCCGCCTGTCGGGCTTCGTAAATCATTCTGGCTTTCTCATCCTGACTAATTATTTCCAGGAGGTTAAAAGCCTTTTTTATTTGCTCGTTTTTGGTTGCCAGCATTTCCATCACTCCTTTTGACTTCCCATCAATGAATTCCAGCCACTGGGTCAGGGGTTCGCTTTCGTCCTTGACCACTGCCTTATCAAAAAGCTTGGGCAGTTCTAAAAAGTGTATCTCCAGTATATCGGTCAGTTGGTGTCCGGTTTCATCTTCACGCAGGTGGTAGCTGCACACCTTACCCCTCACTCCTCACTTTTCTAACTAATCAACTGTTGACCTTTAGTTTGAACCAATAATCCATAGAATTATCACCATTGCCCCAATCTACCCAAAGTATGAAGATGTATTCCCCGCCTTCTTTGGGAGCCAGCATGGTATTTTTATTCAAGGAATAGATTGAGGACGAATTATCTTTATCCAGCATGCGCAATTTATATTCGGGATTGTTTAACCCGGGTACGGCAGCCGCTGTAAAGATCAACTCGGATTCCGGTTTGACTATGTTGGGCTCCAGAAAATCAGCAAGTTCCTCATTCATCCCAAACATGGTGTTACCAATAATGCCCCCCGGTTTTCCGGTAAAGTTGGAATCTCCCTTGAGCCAGGATAATTGTTGCTTATCATATCGTATCTCAAACTTGGGGTAGTCTGGCGGGTAGTCAAAATCATCAATGCTTATTTCGTTTAAACTCCGGGTTGGCTGGTCAGTATCAGCAGCAACGCTAGTTCCCTCTTCCCTGCTCCGTTCAACACTGTTAAGTTTCTTATTTAAACTATTGTACAACAACCTGGTTTCAGCCGCGTTTTTACAATTAATCATGAGCATTTCCGGATTTGTTTGCCGCTTAATAATAAGTACCGGTCCACTGCTCGAGCGCAGGAATAGTAAGGCCTTGCCTTTGTCTTCCAGGTGAAAATGGCCTTTTAAGATCGGGCCTAAACCAAGGCCGTTGGTTCGCATGGATAAGGGAGGTATTTCAGTTACCAAATCGAGCTCTTCAATATCATTGTAGTTTATGCTGACTCCGTAAGCTCCGCTTATAGCAAACTGCTTATTTTCAAGGTTAAAAGCAGGCGGCATGGCAGCCCAGGCTATACCGGCAGCAAGAGCGATAATAATAATCAGAGTAATCAGGATATCCTTGCCAGCAGATTTGTTCTTTACCGCCGGCGGGTTAAATTTCCGGGCTTTTATAACGGTATAGATGATAATAAGGATGAAAAGGCCAAGTCCCACTTCCATCCCCCAGAGCAACCCTGCCTGCTTCAGACCGTAGCCCAGAAGTGGAGTGACCGCTGCAATCATTAATTGCCGTCCCATAAAATCGCCCAGGGCTTTAGCATCGATTTGCTCCTTTACCTCAGGTGCTGCAGTATTATATCCGGCTATTAGATAATAGGCTTTAGAGTATTTTATCAATACACCGATAAAGAAAAGCAGAGCGCAAACTATAAGATTAATGGTTAATTCCGTCAAAATCTCTCCCCTTTTCATGTTGTCTTAATGTATTTAAATGAGAACTGACTTCATTGCAAAACCCCTTTTGTTGCATAGGGATTGCACAAATATACAAAGCGAGCGTTGTCGAAGCATGGACACAAGCCCGGCGTAGGCAAGAGCGGAGACAGGGTGGACGTTTCGTTTTTCTCATTTCAGCAATAAGTCCGGGGAGAGTCCCCGGACTTATTATAGCAGCTTAATTAGTTTCTCTCTGACTCTGCTTTTAGAGCTTCTATTTCCTGGCGGCTCAAACCAGAAGTTTCAATAATAACATTAATATCTATACC
>NZ_JAQVZX010000063.1 GCF_028707975.1 Syntrophomonas sp. | reverse complement strand
TAGCACCGGTAGTATTGCTGGATAACTGGCAAGAGCTTTATTCGCAGCTCATTGAGCAGTTGGCTGACGAACTGCCGGATAAAATAAAAAAGGAATTGTTCATAGAAATCATCTTTATGACTTACAGTTATATCCACCGGGCTATTAATGCCGAAGCATTTCCTAACGCTGTCAAATTGTATGATAAATCCCTTATGACCGGGCGAGGACGGGGAAAATACTGCTATCGTTCCGATATCCGCTTGCAAGCCGAAGAATGCCTGAAGAAGCTCCTGCAGCAAAAGCTCAATGGTATACCGGTAATATATATAGTATAAGGCGGCCAGAGGAATGCGCTGCAGCGTTTGTTGAGAATGTATTTCCATTATCTGCCGGGCTTCATAGAAAGTCTGTTCAAAAGCAGATTTACCAGGACGTTAGAAAATAATGCAGCTTTGTAATACTTTAACATAACTTTTGTTCTTCACGGAGCTTGCCAGCTTGTTGTCAGCAGTCCAGAACTCGCACTCTTCTCCGTTTTGTTTTGCCATAATTTCCGCTACGGCCAAGTAAGCCGCATCATATAAAGTAGGCAGTTTCTCTTTATCCGCTATCTGCCAGGCTGCCCGCATAACAGAAACGTCATTTATGAAGGTAATAACCCCGAAGCTATTAAAAGCTTCCCAGGCAACCTCGGCCTGTTTCGGGTTTATTAACCTTCTACTTACCTTTTTTCTTAAGACACTCCCCACTTCAGCCCAGGCAAAGTCAGGCAAAACAACAGTCATCCTCTCATTAATTACCCTCTCCATCAAGGTAACCGCCTTGTCGCTATCCTCTTCATTAACCAGAACTTTTATCAAAACGCTGCTGTCAAGGCATATATAGCTACTCACTCCGCTCCTCCCCCTCCCGCAATCGTCTGATCAATGGAGTGGAATCTGGCTGGGGCTTCATTTCACCCCTTAATTTGGCCAATCGCTGAAGAGTGTCTTTCGCTTTTTCTGTTTTTTCGTAGCTCTCCACCTTTTTTGCTTTTGCTTGTAGTTCTTCAAAAACTTTAGCTTCTATGATGTAGGCTACAGGTTTTGATCTCTTCAACAAAACTATGGGTTCCTTTGTTTCAATGACTTGAGTAATTATTTTACTGATATTTTGTCTTACCTCCGTAACATTAAACATGGCATTTAATCACACTCCTGTTAATAGTCTTACTTTATTATATCATAGAAAAAAATGAGCAGCAAAATTTAACCATTAAAACATTTGGTTTAATTACCTCAGCACAAAGCTGCATCCTTCCGCACTCCTGGACCGCCCCCGGCTTTGCCGATATTCAATTACACTTCTCCCGAGTTTGACAGTTGGGATAAAAGAAAAACCAAATGCAGGCCAAAGACGCGAGCAAAACCCCAATATCAAAGATGAACTAAGACTGCGACTCATTTTCCCCGATGGACAGGAAGTAAGATATCGGGTACCGGTAATGAAATACTGGGAATACGACAAAAAAGAAATCATAGAGCAAAAAGCCTGGACCCGTTGCCTGATCCAGGCTTTTTGATGACTTCTTTCTAATTAATTAGCATCCCTTAAATTTCCAATTCTTTTTGGCCGTCAGGGCTATTATTCCTTCTATACAAACATGTTTCTCATTTATTATCTGCTTGATCATGTCGAGCTCATCTTCAGCCACAATCAGCGATATCCCGCAGCTTTTGCTGGCCGCACGTGGGGTTGGCGAAATCGTGTTTTCTATTCCCCGTTCTTTTAGAATATGATTTAAGCGCAAGCCTTCATTATGATTGGGAAAAAGGATGTAGTGTTTATATTCAGATACCGCCAATTATAAAACCTACTTCCCCAGCATCTCCAGGAATGCTTCCACTCGAGTCCGCAATTGTTCAAAATCCTGCTCACTGTAATCGGTCTCGATATGCAACAGCGGAATCCCCTGCGCATCCAGTGCCTGTTTGATTAGGTAGCTTTCGGTGGAATAGAGTCCGCAGAACTGCAGATTATAGTCAATTACTCCATCAGCTTTGTAGTCGCGGACTAGCCGGATTATATCGTCTATTCTGCCCGGATTGGGGGTAAAACAGGCGCAGTTGGTTTTCATATAACGCTCGGCCAGTGCTCTTACCTGCGCATCAAGGGTGGTTGCACTTTCATCGACCAGATTCTCAAAATAGCGGGTTCCGGTGCAGAGTTCTTCCACAACCACAACGGCTCCGGCCGTCTCTACAATATGATGCAGCTTCCAGTTGGGAATGGCCATCGGGGTACCGGTAATCAATATGCGCTTGGCATTTTCCGGAAATACCCCGTCCTTTCGGGCAATACGCTCCTCCAGTTCGTCACAGAGCTTGTTGACCATCTGCGCATTGCGCGTCGGGTCATCATAGAAAGCAATCTGGGTAACCAAGAGGGCATCCTTGCCGCTAATGGGAACCAGTGCCGCCTTGCGCGTAGCATAAAGCCGCTGCAGGGCTTTCCGTTTGTTGTTTATCAGCTTGATGCTCTCGCCCAGCACTTGGGCGGTAACCTTGTTGCCGGTGAAATCTTCCACTACTTTTATAAACTCCTTGATTTCTTCCGCAAATCCATCAATATCCTTGGCCCGCTTCATCTGGGGAATATCGATAATATGCATCGGCACATCACTGGCCAGGATTTCCCAGGCTTTCTTCTTCCCATCACAGGTGGTTTCCCCCACATACATGTCAGCAATGCGGAAAAACGGGCAGGTCTTGTCCAAACGCGCTCCAACTGAAGCTTTTATCAAGGGGCAGGTATTGGTCGGCAGGACTTTTTCCCCGCCCGGCACCCAAAACTGCGAGCCGCCGCATAGCCCGGTGGAAATAGCCCCGGCAGCAAATATTACCTCATCGGGAACGTAAACGCAAAAAGTTCCAAATACCTTGCCGCCCTTTTGCTGATGTTCAATCAGCTCAGCCGGGCGGACCCCATGGATTTCCGCTACCACAAAATCAAAAAAGTCCATGCCTTGCGGGCGGTTTTCCTGGCTCAGGTAAATGCCCCCGAAAGCGTCCGGCAGGGCCTCACACAGGAGGTCGTGTTTTTCCAGATCCATCTCCAGATCAGTCCACATTTGACGATAATCAGCCATTATTCAATTCCCTCCCCAATATAAATTTGTTGTCATTGCAAAGAGATATAAACTTTGTATATTTATGCAACCCTCATGCAACAAAAGGAGTTTTTGCAGTGGAGTCAAATTTTTAATTTTGGATTTAAATTTATGACAAATAATCACGGGCCAGCAATGCTGCGCCCAGGGCTCCCGCCAGCTGGCACTCCGCAGGCACTATTATTTCCGCACCCAGTACCTCCCGCAGGCAGCTACACAGTCCTTCGTTCCGGGCTACTCCTCCGGTAAAAGTGATGCGCGCTGCTTTTCCCATACGTTGGGCCATGCTGGCAATACGACGGGCAATCGACTGGTGCAGCCCGGCTACGATCTCTCCTTTGTCACGGCCAGCGGCCAGCAGTCCGATTACCTCCGATTCGGCAAAAACCGCGCACATGCTATTCAATGTCAAGGGTGTCTTCCCTCTCGATAATTCAGACAACTCGGCAACATCAAGCCCCAGAGCGGCAGCGATCATCTGCAGGAAGCGACCGGTTCCGGCCGCACATTTGTCATTCATAACAAAGTCCAGCACCTTCCCCTTCTGGTCAATCTTGATAATTTTGCTGTCCTGCCCGCCGATGTCTATCACCATGGTGCTGTCATTAACCAGATGGGCAGCTCCACGCGCATGGCAGGTAATCTCAGTAATGGCTTTGCTGACAAAAGGCAGCGAAATCCGGCCATAGCCAGTACCCACCACAAAGTCGACATCATCCTCGCTATGCCCGAGCTCCTGAAGTAATCCCTGGTAGGTCGCAAGTCCGGTTTCCCGAGGGCTCCACCCCGTAGGTGCCATTTTATAAGTTATTTTCTCCGGAGTGAGGACCGCGACCTTGGTCGATATCGAACCCACATCTACACCGGCTACGATCATAATATTCCTCCATCGTCTGTTATCCGTATTTCATCTTTCAATCCATGCCACCGAATTCCGAAAAGCCCCTGCCATTTTATTATGGGGGACACCTCCCTCCACCCTTCGGGTACGCGGCGGGGACATTCCTCCGCAGAGGTGTGTCCCCCTACCTTATTAGATCATTTCCAGAAAGGCCTCTATTCTGACCCTTAAAGTTTCCCGGTCAGAATTGGAATAATCCGTTTCGATCTGGATGAACGGCAAACCCAGCTTGTTTTTGACCAGCTCAGACACATTGAAGGATTCCACATTAAACGTGTGGCAGGCCTGCCAGGTAAGGTCTATGACCCCATCAATTTGAAAATCCTTGATCATCTGCTCCAATAAGGCCAGTCGCCCCGGGTTGGGTGTCATAACCGAGCAGGGAATACTGAGGTATTTCTCGGCCAGGATCATCAAGGGATCGCGCTGGTCGTTCTCGTCCACCATAAACTGGGTACAGGTGTAACCGCTGCAGTTCTGCATAGCTACTACCAATCCTCCGCACTCCTCCACCAGCGAAACGATTTTCTCACTGCCCATTCCCACCGGCGTGCCGGTGAGCAGGATGCGGGGCGTTTTCTCATCACCCACCTGATGCCCTTGCGCTGCCATTTCTTTAACCTGAGCAATCAATCGCTCCATCATGACAACGCCTTCTTTGTGATCCGCATTGAACCCCACCTGGAAGGTCGTCATCAACAAATCCATCCCGGATATCAGAGCCGGCTTGTTCCGGTTTAAATCCAACAACTCCTTGCGCACCCGCAATTCTTCATTGGTTTGATGAATGGCCTCGCGCAACGCTTCTTCGCTTATCTCCACTGCAAAACTTTCCTCAATGACCTTTTGCAAACGCTGTAGTTCATCATGCCATAATTTTAGTGATGATTCGCGATCCGGAATCTGCGGCAGATTCATTACATGCACGGGTTTAATCTTGCCCAGCAATTCAAACATCTTTTTCTTGCCGTCACAGGTCGTCTCACCAATAATCAAATCTGAAAAGTGAAAATAGGGGCAGGTATCGGTGGCCGCAAAGCCATATGACGATTTGATCAATGGGCACAAATTGCGGGGCAAATCCTTCTCCGCTGCCGCAATCGGCTCTTCCCGGGTACCGCACAAACCTACCGGAATAGCACCCGCCGCCAGCACCAGCTCGCGCGGACAGTATCCGCAGTAAATCCCGGCTACTTTTACGCCTCTTTCCTTGGCTTCCTTAAATGTAAGCATATTTTTGTCCCGTATCTCTTGAAATGATTCCAATAATGCCGGTCTCAACCTCACTTCCCCTTTCCTTTTGCTATGCCTGCACAAGCTTTTAGCATAGCATCTCTCGTCCCCCACTCGACTGAATATCCTTGTTAACTGCGCTTTATTGGATAGGCTTTTATTATAACTATATATTATGTATAATATTATACTCTTTACGTTTTATGATGACAATACCCGCCATCCGACAGTATTACTTCCAACGATCAATAAGAAAGCTCCCGCTAAGGTTAGCGGAAGCGCCTTAAGTAAGAACTTAATATCATCTACGTCACGGGAACTAATTCAGAAAGCCCAGCAGATAGTGGAAAACATATCCCGGGAAACAGTAAGGCTGTTTCAAGCTAAGGAAATAGACGGAGAAGACCTGCACAAAATACTCCTGGCTAACGCAGAACTCTTCAGATACTTAAACAGCCGGTATGTAAAAGATGAAAAGCTGAATGAGGAAGTGCTGAGCATGGCCAAAACTCTGTATGATCCGGTTGTAGAGGCAAGAGGAAAGATCAAAGGTAAGCGGGAAATAGCCAGAAAATTACTCCAAAAGAAAATGAGCATTGATGAAATAAAGGAAATAACCGATCTCAGTGACAAGGAAATAGAAAAGATTAAAAGGCAGATGGAGAATTAAGTTGCAACCCTTATCATTGGCAATTCTTCGCGACAATGAAATACAGATATACCTGGGTAAGAAAAACCGGGTGCTCTTTGCCCCCGGTATTCAAATAAGTACGGGGATAAGACCCGGACTTATCCCTTTAACATATCCAGCAAATTCTTTATATCCTGCGAGCGGCTGCGGGGACAAACTAAAATAGCATCATCCGTTTCCACCGCCACCATATCCTCCAGCCCAAAAAGCACCAGCTTTTTCTCTCTACTCCGGCCCAGGCATCCCCTACATTCAATCGCCACCGCTGTCCCGCTCATAGCATTGCCATCGTCATCCTGTTCCAGCACCGCCGCCAGAGCATCCCAACTGCCGATATCATTCCAGCCAAAGCTGCCCTCTACAACCGCCATCTGCTGGCATTTTTCCGCTATGGCATAGTCGATAGAGATATTAGGAAAAGTAGGGTAGGCCTCCCGGTAAGCATCCTGGCCCTGCAATATGTAAGAATATACACCCGGCATAAGTTCCTGCATCAAGCTGCGCCAGGTTTTGGCCGTAGCCAGAAATATGCCCGCATTCCAATAAAAATTCCCGTTCTGTAAATATCCCCGAGCCGTAGATGCATCCGGTTTTTCATGAAAAGCCTTCACCACATAAGCTCCGCTATCCAGCTCCATTTCCCCGGCCCGCTCAATATAGCCGTAACCAGTCTCCGCATAAGCAGGAACAATCCCCACTGTAACCAGGTATCCCTGCCGGGCCAGTCCCGCTGCTACTTCTAAAACACGGCGGAACTCCACATCATTTTCTATATGATGATCCGCCGGGAAGATACCTAACACCTCGTCACCAGCATTCTCCATGCCTGCCAGCACCAGCCCCACCGCCGGAGCCGTATTTCTGCCCATCGGTTCAGTTAGCAAGCCCGCCTGCCAGGCAGCCACTTCCCGTTCCAGCATATCCCGCTGACTTTCTCCGGCCACTACCAGCAGTGAACCCAACGGTTGCAAACGCTGCAGGGTCATAGCCAGCAAACTCCCCCTCCCTAAAAAATCACAGAGCTGTTTAGGATGCTCTTCCGTACTCTCCGGCCATAAACGCAAACCCTGACCACCCGCTAAAACAACTGATATCAATTCCTTCCCCTCCATTATTTCCCTTTGTTTGTCCTATAGCCTTGACTCCATAAATCAGGACCGGGTCTCCACCGAGTCTGAGGGTGGGGCCTTTCCCCGGACTTATTGCTTATTCCCGATTTATTATAATCCCGACTTATTTTAAGCTATATTCAATCCGCTTAAGCTGCTCAAGAATCTCTACCAAAGCAGCCGCTAGTACCCGGGTTGCTTCTTTAACTTGTTCCTCCCTGACATCACCATCACCTTTATCAGGCTGCAAAGCTGACAACAGCGCTTGACCGGTATTCTGGATGCCCAATATGGTAGATTGGGCACTCAGGACCTGCAGCTCTAAACCATTGGCCAAGGGGATCAGACATTCCCTGCTTGTCCCGGCCCGAGGTTGACCCATATAGGACATGTCTAAGTAGCCATAGACAGAATCACCATCCGTAATCGCCTGGCGCATTTTTAAGGGGACAAAGACCCGCCCCTCCCCCAGGTAAAAAGGCAACACCCCTTTGCGGCCTAACTTCTCCCGAAGATTTCGCCGCTGTGCCTTAAGGTCAACCGCATAGGAAGCAGCCAGAGCTTTCACCACCGAGTTAAGTACCCGCCTATCCCTTACTACCCTGCCATCCTTCAATAGAATATCCGTAGCATTACCTATTTCGCTATAAACCGGTCTGATTCCTATTACCTCATCACGCAATTGCTCCACCTTTCCCATATCCACCATACATTCCTCCTCTCATTAGAGCCCATAGCAACTTAAAACTTCAACTCCTCACCACCCGATACTCACCTTACACTGTCCAGTTCCTTTTGTTCAGCAGAGCTGATTCCAAGACCCATTTTCTGACGAATCAGAATAGCACTCAGTTTTACGACCGGCTTGGAATTAACCACCCGGCCATTGGCACTGATGACAACACCCTTCCATTCCGGATTGCTCCTGCGCCAATCGACCTCCTGTAATGCTGACAGATCCATCTGCCAGTCGCTGCGTTCCAGCAGATACGAACCTACCAGTCCCAGAGCCTGAATAATGACCGAATGTGAACAAATGTACTCTTCTCGTACTTCCCAAGTCTTCATTTCTCCATGCCGCGCCATTGCCCAGATAGGCATATTCTTTACTACTTCTGTCCAATAAGCAATGATCGTCTCCTTATCCTCTTCACTAAATTCACGCAGCTTCTTGCGGTTAATCTTCAACAAATATTTATTCGCCTCATAAAGCGAACCCAGGGTAAAAAGCTTTGGACTCTTGCTGGCCAGGGAAACCCGATCCTTGTCGGTAAAAAAACCAAAAATCTCGATTCTCTTCATCATCTCACTGGTAGCCTGAGACAGAGGATCCCGCGCGTCATAGAGTACATTCAAACTCTTGGTCGACTTTTGCGCATAACGATTCAGATCCGCAAACATCTGATTCGCCCGCTCCTGTCCCTCATCCGGATAAATCACCACCGAGATACTCTCCCGGGCCAGCTCCGGATTCTGCTTCATCGCCTCAATAATTCCCGCCCGGCGATGCTGCCCATCATTAATGAAAAAGGACGCATTCATATCCACCTGCAGAGTGCCCACATCAGGATTTCGCTCATCAAAGGGAATAAACTCAATCTCCCCAGCAACTGTTGCCGTTAATGAAGAAAAGAGCCAGTCATCATTATAGAGGATATAATTCGCGATCTCCGGCACCCGCTGCTGGTTCAGTGGTCTCTGAGCCCGTACTTTAGCCGGAACAAACTCTTCATTATATAGAAACAAACGCGGGAGCAGTCCAAACGGAACAATGCCCACGTAATATTCCCTGCTGCACTGATTACCCCGAACCGCAGGCATCGTAAATTTGTATACCATTTCCTACCTCCTTTCCGTTATTCACCAGGTAAGTACTTTATTTGCTATAAGATAGCAAATTTATCCTCTTCTGTCAACACTTTTTATCCGTAATTTTTATAAAAGTATCCGTATTTTTTCATTGGAAAGATATAAAAATAGAAATAGCCCTCTTTCCTCAAAGAAAAAGGGCCGTAATAGTAAATATCTTAAGCTCCAAATATTTATAAATTGCCGGAAACTACTCTTATAGAAAACTCACCCGTTAACTTAGCGTTCCATATGGGGGCGCTGCCCCATTTTGGTATTCAGGTGACGAAAACCATAATGATTGTATATCTGTCCTGCAATTACTGGTTTTCGGGCACTTTTAAGAACACTGATCGACATATGATCCGCAAATGCACAGAGCTCTTTAATCTTATATGTCATTAACAGCTCCTCAGCTTGCTCCCGCTCCAAGCCACGCAGTTGCTCCTCCAGAAGCAAAAAATCCTCTGCACTCTCAAGCTTTCGTTTCTCCTTCTTAACCGCTTTCTTGACTACAGGCTTATTGACTTTGACTATATAATCTTTCTCCATCCCCGGTGCAGCATAACCATCATCCCGCTTCACTTCCTCAGATACACAGCAACGCAGGTAAATATCATCCAGCATATCGCTCACACTGCTCACTTTGCTTCCCTGGTAGTACTGCAGAATTTTCTGCACCCGCGTCACGATTTCCAGGGCTTCCCCCACCATCAATTTCATACTTCTCCCCCTCAAATCCTGCCCAGAAACTCACGCAGGATCTCCATCAAGAGATCACCCTGTTTAAGGGCATTGCCGCTTCTGTCAGCATATACCGGATACCCTTGCTCCGAAGCATTGGGAATCCCATCCCCCCGGGTCAGATAAGGCTCGAACATCAGTTCGTGATAACTATCCTTCAAGCGTTCCCGGATTAGCTTCTGACTCCGCTTCGGCGCCTCCCTGTTCTCCTCCACATTATTGGCTACGATCCCCACCACCTCAATCATAGGATGATCCGGGACTGCCGTAGCAAACTCCGTATTCAGACGATCAATCTCCTTCAAAAGCGATGCTATACCATATGAAGAGAGATGATCCAGTCCCGTAGGAATCAGACAATATTCACTGGCATACAAAGCATTCAGCGTAGTATAGCCTAGATTGGGAGGGCAATCAATAAAGATATAATCATAATCACTACGCACGGATTCCAGGATATCGTTAAGATATTGATACTTATAAATCTCCTTGCTGATTAAGCCGCTCTGAAAACTGGCCCGGCTATTCATCGCGATATTCATATCGAGATAAACCAGTTCCTGGTGGGCCAGCAGCAAATCCATACCCATGAATACTCTATGGTTATCCATGCGCACCTGATTCTTTATTATATATTTATGCATGTCCACCGCAGGAGATTCATTACAAATAAACAACTTGTACAAATCATGAATAGTTGGAAGATGCTGCTTATACACCAAATCCTCATACTTCTCAACATGCAGACAGGAAATGGACAAATTGCACTGGGCATCATTGTCCACAAATAAGATTCGGGGCATCTTTTCCGAACCCAGATACTCCAGCCGCTCTTCCTTGCTAAGCATATGCAGTCCCGTACCCAGATGGTGGGTCATTGTGGTCTTTCCCACGCCACCTTTCCAATTCATCACAGTAATAACTTTCGCTCCGCCCATAAAAAATTACCCCTCTTCCGCATTATTTGGGGTAATTATAGCATATTCTGCTTATATTTGACATAAATATCAAGGATTATATATGAAAACAAGTATCCCCATGTCTCTTTTAACATCACTTATTATCACAATTAT
>NZ_JAQVZX010000062.1 GCF_028707975.1 Syntrophomonas sp. | reverse complement strand
ACAAAAGGGGTTTTCGCAGGGGAGTCAATCATGATTGCTGCAAAAAAGGAGGCCTATTCAAAGTGCTGGAAATAAATCTTGAAGCTATTAACGGAGCCCTGGTGGAAAGCCCCTACATGGCTCTGGTAACCGTTAATAAAGACGGATACATTACATTGATGAACGAAACATTCCTGGACTTGCTGGGTCTTAAAAAGGAGCAAGCTATCGGGAAACATGTCTTGGAGGTACTGCCACACTCAGAACTCCCTGATATACTAAAAACCGGAAGAATAGATAAAGCTGATATCTGGCCCATTAATGGCAACGACACCGTTGTAACTCGTTTTCCCCTGATAAAAGACGGTGAAATCGTAGGCGCAATGGGGCAGAGTTTTTTTCTGGACATGTCCGGGGCCAGGATTTTGATGCAAAGACTACAGGAAACTGAAGAAGAATTTCAAGCTTTTTCCGAAGCCTTGATTGAAAACCCTTATTTAGTCTATGTAGCCGTCAATAAAGAAGGCCTCATCACTTTGATAAACCAAACCTGTCTGGATGCACTGGGTATGGAAAAAAAAGAAGTTATAGGCCGTTATATTCTTGATATAATACCCGAATCCCGCCTGCCGGAAGTTCTGCAGAGCGGGCGTATACACGAAGCCGATATTTGGAGCGTTAATGGTCGTGATACCATTGTCACCCGCCTGCCCATCATTAAGAACGGCAAAATTATTGGCGCCATTGCTAAAAGTCTTTTCCTGGATGTGTCCGGAGCCAAAATGATGCTGCAAAAGCTGCAGGAAACCCAGCAAGAATTTCAGGCTCTATTCGAAGCCTTGATTGAAAGCCCTTACATGGTCTATGTTATCGTGGACAAGGATGGTTTTATCACCAATATGAACAAAACCTATCTGGATGCTTTAGCTTTGGAGCGGGAGCAAGTGGTAGGAAAGCACATTCTGGAAATAATACCCGAATCCAAACTGCCCGAAATTCTGAGTACCGGGCGCATAGACAAAGCTGACATCTGGCCCATTAACGGTCGTGATACTATCGTAACCCGCCTGCCTATTATAAAGGATGATAAAATTATCGGCGCCATTGCCAAGAGTCTTTTCCTGGATATGTCCGGGGCCAGGATTTTAATGCACCGCTTGCAAGAAACGGAGAAGGAGTTCCGGGCTATCTCCGAAGCCTTGATTGAATGTCCTTATATGGTTTATGTCATAGTGGACAAGGATGGCATCATCACCTCCATCAACCAGACTTACCTGGATGCACTGGGTATGGAAAAAAGCGAGGTAGTGGGAAAACATATCAGCAAAATAACCCCCACTTCCCTCTTACCGGAAGTACTTAAAACCAGGCAGATAGATTTGGCCGATATCTATAGCATCAACGGGCAGGATACCATAGTAACCCGGCTGCCTATTATCAAAGACGGGGAAATAATCGGCGCTATTGCCCGGAGCCTGTTTATGGATATCTCCGGTGCCAAAATCCTCATGAACAAATTACAGGAAACCAAAAAAGAACTCAATATATATAGAGAAGAACTGCGACAGGGCTACCAGGCCAAGTGGCATTTTAAGGATTTAATCGGCCAATCACCCGCCTTTTTGAAGGTTAAATCAGTGGCTGAACAAGTATCCCATAGCGTTTCCACCTTGCTCATAACTGGTGAAAGCGGTACCGGCAAGGAACTTTTTGCCCATGCTATTCATAACTCCAGTGACCGGAGCAGCTATCCCTTTGTCATGATAAATTGTGCCGCCTTGCCCGATAGTCTCCTGGAGTCCGAGTTGTTTGGCTATGAAGAAGGAGCTTTTACCGGAGCCCGGAAAGGGGGAAAACCCGGCAAATTTGAACTGGCCATGGGCGGTACCATTTTCCTGGATGAAATAGGCGATATGCCCTTAAACATGCAAACCAGGCTATTAACCGTATTACAGGACCGAATGGTGGAAAGGATCGGCGGAACCCGGCCCATCTATATAGATGTGCGGGTTATAGCCGCTACCAACCGTGACCTGGAAGAATTGGTGGCCAATGATAAATTCCGCCAGGACCTTTATTATCGCTTGAATGTAGTCCGCTTGGATATACCCCCGCTTAGAGAACGCAGCGATGATATTCCCCTCCTGGCCAAAAATTTGATAAAAAAGATTAACAAAAAATTAGGTACCAAAATCAATAAGATTTCCTATAAAACCATTGAACTTATGCAAAATTACGGCTGGCCCGGCAACGTACGGGAATTAGAGAATCTGCTGGAGAGAGCCCTCAACCTGGCGGATATGAACCGGGAAAACAGCATCACCATAAAGCACTTCCCTCTTATGGTGGAAAACACCTATTTCCGGGATGAGCCGAATCCCTCTACCCTTCCAGACGCTATTGAACAACTGGAAAAACAGCTGATTATTCAAGCGCTGGAGAAAACCAACGGCAATAAAATGCAAGCCGCCAAAGTACTGGGTATTTACACTTCGGCACTTTACCGAAAAATAAGCAAATACGGCCTGGATGAGCTGTAAGCTAGATTAGCGCAGTACCCCTTGAGCCGCAAAACAAGCCATCCTCCTATTTTGAGGGGGTTAAAAGCGGCAGCGATTTTTACCGCCCTGTAAGCCACAGCATGCCGTATAGCCGTTTTAGAGTTCTATATATAAGCAACAGCAAATATTGCCCCCCTGCTCCCAGCATATTATTTTGGGAATTTTCCGCCTAATGCTGCATTTTAGCCTACTACAAGCATTCCCACCTCTAATTTGTATTCTATTTTGATATGAAAAACAAAAAAATATACTCCTCTAAAAAACTGGCGACCATTTTTTAAAAGTGCGAAAGGTCGCCTTTTTTGACCTGTTATTTTCTCTTTCCAAATACTTGGCATCATTTTTGCTTTGTATATAAAAAGAATCAAAAGATTGACTACAATGCAAACCCTTTTCTGAATAAGGATTGCCTACATATTCAAACGAGCTTTAGCGAAGCATGGGTGCAACACCCGGTGAAGGCAAGCAGTGACATTAAGCCCATTTCACTGTCGGAAAGGCAGAATATTTAGATATTTTCGAAAAGCAAGGGGGTGAAAGATTAATCTCGGGATTAGTTGCGAGCTAAAGATGATTTTTAATTAAGGAGGTTACTAAAATGGCTATTAACAAAATTGCCATGCTCGGCGCCGGAACCATGGGTCAGGGTATCGCCTGGGCGCTGGCGGCAGTCGGTAAAAAAGTCGTACTCTATGATATTAAACAGGAATTTGTTGATAGAGCCATCGCTGCCATTGGAAAGAGCCTAGCCAAAGCAGAAGAAAGAGGAAAAGCTGCTCCTGGTACCAAGGATACTGTAATAGGCAACATCACTGGGACAGTTAATTTTGATGATTTAAAAGATGTAGATTTCGTAATTGAAGCGGTTTTTGAAAATATGGAGGTCAAGAAAGACATCTATACCAAACTGGATGCCCTGCTGGCCCCCGAAGTAATAATTGCCACCAATACTTCTTCCCTTTCCATTACTGAAATCGCCGCAATTACCAAGAGAGCAGATAAAGTCGTAGGTATGCACTTCTTCAATCCGGCCAATGTTATGAAACTGGTTGAAGTTATTCCCGCCTTGCAGACCTCAGAAGAAACTGTACAAAAAGTAATTGACCTTTCCGTAGAAATCGGCAAAAAACCAGTAAAGGTAAAAGAAGGACCCGGCTTTGTGGTTAACCGCATCCTGGTTCCCACCATCAATGAAGGCTGCTTCATTCTCTATGAAGGACTGGCTACTGCCGAAGACATCGACACCGCCATGAAGTTAGGCGCGGGATGGCCCATGGGTCCGCTTACCCTCTGTGACCTGGTCGGCGGCGATATCGCCCTGGCGGTAATGAATACCCTCTATGATGAAACCGGAGATCCCAAATATCGTCCTTCCGGCCTGCTCAAACAATATGTACGCGCCGGCTGGCTGGGAATGAAGACCAAGAAAGGCTTCTTCAATTATTAAGCATAAGTATGACCCTACAACAAAAGCACTTATTGTGCCATGTTGTAAAAATTAGAACCCTTATGGAGGGGGAAAAGAAATGAGCTATGAAAACATCATCTTAGAAAAGCAAGACTACCTGGCAATACTCACTATTAACCGTCCCAAGGCCCTCAACGCCCTTAACAAAGACACTTTGAGCGAAATGAGCATGGCCCTGGAGGATATTAACGCAGACCAGGCCATAAAAGTGGTCATTGTAACCGGCAGCGGCGACAAAGCCTTTGTGGCTGGTGCTGATATCGCTTATATGCAGCCCTTGTCCGCCTCAGAGGGACGCGAATTCTCCGACTATGGTGAAAAAACCATGCGCATGATAGAGCTAATAGAAAAGCCGTTTATTGCCGCCATCAAGGGATTTGCCCTGGGGGGAGGCTGCGAACTGGCTATGGCCTGTGATATCAGGCTGGCAGCGGAAAACGCTTTGTTTGCCCAGCCGGAAGTCGGGCTGGGGGTTATCCCCGGCTTCGGCGGCACCCAGCGGCTGCCCCGTTTAATCGGCGAAGGACGAGCCAAGGAATTAACCTACACCGCCGACACCATTAATGCCGCTGAAGCTTATCGCATCGGCCTGGTTAATCATGTCTATCCGGTGGATGAACTTATGGAAGCCGCCCAAAAAATGGCCGCCAAGATTGCATCCAAGGGAACTCTGGCGGTGGGTTTTGCCAAATATGCCATCGGCAAAGGCCTGCAAGCTGACATTGATACCGCTATGGGCATAGAGTCCGATATGTTTGGCATGTGCTGCTCCACCGCTGATCAAAAAGAAGGTATGGGAGCATTCCTGGAAAAGAGAAAACCCGTATTCAAAGGTAAATAATAGGGGGGACCAATTCTCCCTCAAGCTTAAATGACTAAAATATATTGGGGAGGTTTTAAAACATGATGAAGGAAATACAGGATGTGGTAATTGTAAGTGCGTGCAGAACTCCTATAGCCAGATTTTTAGGCAGTCTTAAGGATGTACAGGCCATAGATCTGGGCATTATCGTAGCTAAAGAGGCTATTAAAAGAGCCGGAATCCAGCCTGATATAATTGATGAAATCGTAATGGGCGAAGTATATCCCCATATGCAAGGTTCTCTGCCCGCCCGCCAGGTGGGAATAGCCGCCGGGCTCCCGGTAAGAAGCAATGCCTGTAATGTAAACCAGAACTGCGCTTCCGGCATGCGGGCTCTGGATGTTGCCCTCAACCATATTCAATTGGGCAAGACCGATGTCGCCCTAGTAGTAGGGGTGGAAAGCATGACCAATGCCCCGTATATGATTCCCAAAGCCAGGATGGGTTATCGCATGGGACCAGGCAGCATTGAAGATGCCATGCTCCATGACGGGCTTATAGATCGTCTGGTTCCCGGCCACATGGGCGTAACCGCAGAAAATATTGCCGAGAAATACGGCATTACCCGTGAAGAATGTGACCAACTGGCCCTAACCAGCCATCAACGCGCCACCCGGGCTACTCAAGACGGAACCTTCCAGCGGGAAATAGTCCCGGTAGAACTGAAGTCCAAAAAAGCTGTCAAAATCTATGACAAAGACGAGCATATGATTCCCGATGCTAACCTGGAATCCATGGCCAAATTGCCCACGGCTTTCAGAAAGGGCGGAGTAGTAACTGCCGCTAACGCTTCCGGTCTCAATGATGCCGCCGCTGCCGTAATCATCATGTCCAAGGCCAAAGCCCTGGAATTAGGGGTAAAACCCCTGATGAAACTGATAAATATCTGTGGTGAAGGCGTAGCCCCCGAAGTCATGGGTCTAGGTCCGGCGGTAGCCATTCCCAAATGCCTCAAAGAAGCGGAAATGAAGTTCGAAGATGTGGAATACTGGGAAATCAACGAAGCCTTTGCCCCTCAGTTTATCGGTGTAGGCCGGATGCTAAAAGAGGAATTCGGCATTGAATTGGACATGAACAAAGTAAATGTCAACGGTTCCGGTATCGGCCTGGGCCACCCGGTAGGATGCACCGCCCTGCGCATTGTCGTTTCCCTGTACTATGAGCTGGAAAAGCAGGGTAAGACCATTGGCGGCGCTTCACTTTGCGTGGGCGGCGGACCGGCTTACTGTTCCCTCTGGACCAGAGACATCTAGGTTCGCAGCGCTACTCCCATGGACGGGAGATTAGCGCGGTACCCCTTGAGCCGCGAAACAAGCCGTAGGTGTTGCCCATGCGAAGACGGCGGGCGGTATATTTATACAAGCCAGTGAGTTAATTACTTTTTGTAATAAAATCAAGGCATTCGTTGAAAAATTTCACATAGGGAGGAATAATAATGGATTTCCGTTTAAATGATGAACAAGAAATGATGAAAAAAATGGCCCATGATTTTGCGGTCAATGAGATAGCACCCTATGCCTCCGAGTGGGATAACAACCACATTTATCCCGAAGACTGCATTAAAAAGATGCATGAAGTAGGACTGATGACCATCGGCGTACCAGCCGAATATGGCGGAGCAGGCCTCGATCATACCGCACAGAACATTGTCGCTGAAGAAATCTGCTGGGGTGATGCCGGCGTAGGTACCGTCATGGTAGCCAGCACCCTATTGGCCTCCGACCCCGTTCTGGTAGCCGCCAATCACGAGCAAAAAAAAGAGTTTTATGGACGCTTGCTGGACGGCGAACTGGCAGCATTCTGTTTGACCGAGCCCGGTGCCGGTTCCGATGCCGGTGGCATTGCCACCCGCTGTGTCAAAAGCGGCGATGAGTATATTCTAAACGGCAGCAAACAGTTCATCAGCAATGGCGGAACCGCCGGTGTTTATACCGTACTGGCCACCCTGGATAAGAAGATGGGTACCAAAGGTATGTGTGCCTTTATTGTTGACCGCAATACCCCCGGTATAACCGTAGGCAAAACCGAAGACAAACTGGGAATCAGAACTTCCAACACCACTGAAGTAATATTTGAAGATGTCCGGGTTCCGGCCAAGAATCTTTTAGGCTCTGAAGGACAGGGCTTCTATATCATAATGAAGACTTTGGACCTTTCCCGGGCCAGCATCGCCGCCATGGCCACCGGCGTATCCCAAGCCTGTCTGGACGCTTCGTTGGAGTATTCCAAATTGCGCACCCAGTTTGGCAAACCCATCTGCAGCTTCCAGGCCATTCAGTTCAAGCTGGCGGATATGGCCATGAGGATTGAAGCCTCCCGCCTGCTCTATCTGGAGGCCTCCTCACTGCAGGATATGAATGTTCCCCGTTTCAGCAAAGCCGCCTCCCTGGCCAAAGCCTATGCTGGTGATACCGCCGTATTCTGCGCCACCGAAGCAGTGCAGGTTTTTGGCGGATATGGCTATACCAAGGACTACCCGGTAGAAAAATACTACCGTGACGCCAAGATATTCCAGATATACGAAGGAACCGGCGAGGTGCAGAGACTGGTAATCGCCGGAGACTTGCTCAGAGGTTAATAAGTTTCAGGTTGCGGCCGCGAGCAGTCCTGCCAACAACATTCTACGCTCCGGTCTGCAGCCTGGCTTAATTAAAAGTGAGGAGTGAGGGATCAAGATTTCCAACTATAGCTTATTGTTCAAGAGCCGCTAACTCACTTTTCATCCATGTTAATATTTTTCGTATATTTCTCAAACTATAATTCCCTCGCAAATATGCCATTAAGGAGGAATTGCCCTAAAATGGATTACAGCATGGAATATAAACGCAAACTGCTACCCGTAGAAGAAGCTATGAAGGTAGTTAAATCCGGCGACCTGGTGCAGTATGGAGAATTTGTCATGAATTCCAGCTACCTGGACGCTGCACTGGCCCAGCGGGTTGATGAGTTAGAGAATGTCAATATCCGCACCACCACCTGCCCCTTCCCGCCCAAAACGGTTCTGGCTGACCCGGAGAGAAAACACTTCATATATAATGACTATCATATGAGTGCCGCCAGCCGCAAGCTGCATGATAAGGATTTGTGCAATTATGTACCTTTGACCTATCATGAAGGCCCCAGTTTTTATGAGCGCGATTATGTGGCAGCCGATGTAGCTCTGATTAAGGTTGCCCCCATGGATAAACACGGTTTCTTTAATTTAGGTACCTCGCTCTCTTTAACCCCACTGTTCTGTGATACCGCCAAGACCGTTATAGTGGAAGTCAATGAAAACGTTCCCATCTGCCTGGGCGGCTGCCGGGAGTCCATTCACATATCTGAAGTTGACTACATAGTTGAAGGGGACAACCAGCCTATGATTCAGCTTCCGGAGCTCCCCATATCAGATACCGACAAGAAAATAGCTTCCATAGTCCTGGAAGAAATCGAAGACGGAGCCTGCCTGCAGTTGGGAATAGGCGCCATGCCCAATGCTGTCGGAGCTATGATAGCCCAATCCGATTTGAAGGATTTGGGGGTACACACAGAAATGCTGGTAGACTCCTTTGTCGATATGTATGAAGCCGGGCGTATTACCGGTCGCCGCAAACAACTGGATAAATGCAAGATGGCATACACTTTTGCCATGGGTACCAACAAACTGTATAACTTCCTGGATGGAAACCCAGCATGTGCCATCTATCCTGTAGACTATACCAATGACCCCTTTATTATTGGCCGCAACGAAAAAGTTCTCGGCATCAATAATGCCATTGAGGTAGACCTTTATGGACAGGTGGCTTCAGAATCATCAGGGACCCGGCATATCTCCGGAACCGGCGGACAGTTGGACTTCATTATCGGTTCCTATTATTCTAAGGGAGGCAAAGGCCTGATCTGCCTGACCTCAACCTTTACCGACAAAGAAGGCAATCTGCAGTCTCGAATCCGGCCCACATTAACCCCAGGAGCCGTTGTAACTGTACCCCGGAGTATAAACTTCTATGTAGTCACTGAATATGGTATTACCATGCTCAAGGCCAAATCTACCTGGCAGCGGGCCGAAGCGCTTATTAACCTGGCCCACCCCGACCTGCGGGATGAACTCATTAAGGAAGCTGAAAAAATGCGTATTTGGGTGAGAAGCAATAAAATAGTCTAAATGATTTCAGGGTGGAATAACTATACTATCGACCCTTTATTAATCTGACCCCCTTATATTTTTTTTTATATATTTTTCAATAGGCCGGGCAAGCATCTCGGCTCACCCGGCCTGTTACGTTTTTTTAATGAGTTTATCTCTTGACCCCGTCTTGTAATAAGACTTCAGAAATAACGGTCATATAATCCAGAATAGCGTCCCCGTAAACCTAATAGTAGATCATGGTAGTATGTTATAACGCATACTCATCGCACCATTAGACATAGGTTTTAATGCCTGATTTAAAACAAAACCCAGACCTGCATAGAAATCAATTCTGTTTTCATAAGCATCTATCGTAATATACTTTACGCCTAATTTACTTCTACTGAGTTCAAACGCCAGGTTTTTGGTATATTCAACTAAATATGCTCCAAAACCTAATCCTTTCCACGAGATATCTCTTCCTAATCTGGCGAGTTTAATGGCGGGAACTCTATATCGAGTATGACCATCAATCTGTCTTTCCTCCTTGGATAAGGTTATAGAATCACAACAAAGTGAACAAAATGCAACCAGCTTTCCTTCATAATAAAGTAGAATAGTGCTATTTAACCCGATTTCCTGTTCGAGAAAAGCCTCTTCTTGAAGAAAGTAGTTAATCTCACTATCCCCACAATCAAAATTGGCTAGATCAGATATTTCTTCTTCTGATAATCTAGCCAATACTACTGCCTTTGTATTAAATTTTAAATCAAACATTGATTAATCAAGCCCTTTTTTCTTTATGTTTTTAAAGTGCTCTGCCCGTTCTAATGATTTCTTAATTTGCTCCGGCATTGGTTTCTTTTTTAATTCCTCAAAAACAGCTTCGGCATCTTTGCCATATAATGTAGGCGTGGGTTGAAGTTGGGTAGCCATCTTCAATTCCCCCTTTCTGGTATCTACTTCATCATGATCCGGACTTTTCTTCTTCTTATTCATAGTGTACCACCTTGAATCATTTGTTGTAAATAATATGAACAATATCTACTATAAATAACCCCTATCATAACAATATGAAACACTGAAAGATCTCTGATTTTTCAAATAATGACTCTGCTAATCGGGTAGGAGGCTACCCATTAGTTGAGTAGCCGACCTCCCACGCCACCGTACGTACCGTTCGGTATACGGCGGTTCCAAAGTTTACACATTACTTCGCAGAGTAACATTCCGTCAAACTGAGGTATCCGGCGCGTTTGAATCTCTCGTTGTATAAGACTCTTAACAAGATTGGGCTATGGGCGGTACGCCAGTAGCCTTTTCTTGTGTTTGCCCACATCCATGCTTGCTTTTCCTTAATTCCTGCACGTTTGAGATTCTCGAAACGCGTGCGGACTCTTTTCCATCGTTTCCATGTCACCATCCGTATGCGGCTTCGAATCCATTCATCCAAGCCCTGTATCAGCTTCTTTGCATCTGCCAACTTGAAGTAGTTCATCCATCCTCGGACCACCTGGTTCAGCCGGACTTTCCTTGCCTCAATTCCCATCCCGTTGCTGCGCCCAGTAACTTCTCGGATTTTATCCTTGAATTTTTGGACACTCTTGGGATGTATTCTGAGCCTTCCTTCTCCTTTATGGGTGTAGAAGCTATATCCCAGGTATTTGACCTTGTTCACATGTGCCACCTGTGTTTTCTCTCGATTTACTTTCAGGAATAGTTTTCCTTCAATGTAGGGGAGAATGTGGTTTAATGTACGTGTCGCTGCTTTCCTGCTCTTGCAGAAAATCAGCAGGT
>NZ_JAQVZX010000061.1:7401-10799 GCF_028707975.1 Syntrophomonas sp. | reverse complement strand
GGGTCATTTGGTCTTCGGTCGTTGGGATAAAGGGCTGGTCATCGGATGTCGGGCTTGATGGATTGGCCGAAGCATGGAATTTGATAAAGGTTAGGGAAAAGAGGCAGTTTAAAACATGGCGATAGATGGTTTTATTCCTTATGGCAGACAAAACATAGATCAGGACGATATTGATGCGGTTATAGAAGTTCTGCGCTCGGATTGGATTACCCAGGGACCCCGGGGAGAGGAGTTCGAAAAACAGGTAGCTGCCTGCTGCGGTATGTCCTATGCGGTAGCTTTTAACAGCGGCACCTCGGCTTTGCATGCCTCCATGTATGCGGCGGGGATAGGGCCGGGGGATGAAGTTATTACCTCCCCGGTAACTTTTCTGGCCACGGCTAATGCTGCTGTTTACCTTGGAGCGCGCCCGGTTTTTGTGGATATGGATATTAACAGCTATTGTGTTGACCCGCAGCTGATTCAAGCGGCTATTACTCCGCGCAGCCGGGTTATTATTCCGGTGGACTATGCCGGTTATCCGGTGGATATGAGCGTGATAAAGGGAATAGCCCGGAAGCATAATCTCCTGATTATAGAGGATGCTGCTCATGCCCTGGGGGCGCGGAGACAGGGGCGAGCAGTAGGCCAGGATGCGGATATGAGCATCTTGAGTTTCCACCCGGTAAAACATATAACTACCGGGGAAGGGGGAATGGTGCTGACGGATAACCCGGAGCTGCAGGAGCGCTTGCGGCAATTTCGCAACCATGGAATAGTGCGTGATGCTTCCCAGATGATGGAAAACCACGGCCCCTGGTACTACGAAATGCAAAGCTTGGGCTATAATTTCCGCTTAAGCGACATTCAGTCGGCCCTGGGCATTTCCCAGTTGAAGAAGTTGGAGACTTTTGTGAAGGAACGGCAGCGGATAGCTTGCTATTATGACCAGGCCTTTGCCAGCATAGAGCAACTGCATACTCCGCCGCACCCTGCTGTAGGAGACCGACATGCCTATCATCTCTATCCTTTGCTCTTGTCTTCTGAGATTGACCGCCAGGAAGTATTTTCCTACCTACGGGAGCGAAAAATCGGGGTGCAGGTACATTATATTCCGGTGCACCTCCAGCCTTACTATTGTAAAAATTATGGCTATGCTCCTGGTGATTTTCCGGTGGCGGAGGATTTCTACCGGCGTGAAATCAGCCTGCCCATTTTCCCGGGATTGAAGCGGGAGGAACAGGATTATGTGATACATCATGTTTGGTCGTCGGTCGTCAGACATCGGTCGCCGGATGACGGAAGAAGGAAGGCGGATGACGGAGGGCGGAAATCTGATGTCGGGAGACGGTAACAAGTTGTCGGGAGACGGTAACAAGTTGTCAGTCGTCGGTGGTCAGACGTTGGACGTCAGAAGCGGATGGTTAAGGCGTAGGTCGTCGGGTGTCAGGCGTAGGGAGTATCAGAAGTTGGAGGTGAATCTGATAGAAGAATCTTCCCTGGATACATAGGTTTTTAGAATAAAAACGGTTTAAGAAAAGGAAACGAGACAATTGTCTTGAATTATTTTAAACTAAAGGGTAAAATTTACCTATAAGGATGGGAAGGGGGCTACTAAATGGAAACTGCAGCTATTGCCGGGATGGCTATGGGAGTTCAGGCCGCCAGGCTGCAACAAGAGGTGGCGACCGGGGTAATGAAAATGCAGATGGATGCAAGCAAAGAAGCGGCCCAGGGTATTATCGACATGATGAAAATGAGCAGCCAGGCCCTGGAGAAATCAGTGAACCCCCATCTGGGAAGCATGTTAGACATTTTGGCCTAATTTATGGCTCCTCCTGCTTCAGCAAAGAAGGGTGAAAGAAAAGTAGACTTGGAATGCCCAAAAACATACCCGGGTAGTTTTTATCAGGGATTAGAAAGGAAGGCCAAATGGAATTTTTATATGAGACTGCCGGGCAAATAGTCGAGCTTTCCCGGACGATTAAGGAAGGCTTGATACATATTAACGAACGAATGGACGAGGGTAAGTTAAAAGAGACGATATTTCTTTTTGAAGATGTATTGGAAGCCTTCTCCTCTATTGAAATACCAATACAGCCGGTCTTGCAGGCGGATAATATGGATGAGTTGCAGGAGGCCACGGCCGAACTGAAGCGGAGCCTGGAAATGCTGGCCCAGGCTTTTGAAGCCAATGATTTAGAAAAGGCCAGAGCAGAAATATCACAATCCCTGATTCCGTCTTATTCGCGCTGGCAATTGCATCTGGAGCAAAGCCTTAAGGCTTACCGGGATTCATAACCGGGTGAAGGCAAAAGTACTTCTTTTATCAAAGCAGATCCAATTTCCTGGGGAGAATTATTCCCCAGGTTTTTCGTTTTATGGGGGGTCCTAATTTTGCCAATCAATATAAAGTTTTTGCTGGAATCACTCGATATTGTCCATAGTGATATATATCGCTAGGAGGTTGAAGGATGAGTGTTAATGCTCAGGCTTATAATCAATACAAGAAATCGGTGGTGGAAACCGTTGCTCCAGAGAAGTTGCTGCTTATGCTCTATGACGGTGCGATAAAAAACATTAGTAATGCCAAGAAGGCCATAGAAGACAAGGATATAAACCGGGCTCACCAGCAGATAATGAGAGCTGAAGAAATTATTGTAGAGTTGATGTCAACTTTGAATATGGAATATGAAATATCCGGGAGGCTATTTGCTCTTTACGAGTATTTCTACCACCGTCTTACCCAGGCCAATGCTCATAAAGAAATTGGCATATTGGATGAGGTGGAGGGATTCCTGCTGGAGTTAAGAGGCACCTGGCATGAGGCTATTAAAGGACTGAAAATGGCTCCTGCCCAGGAACCCAAGGTTGATTCACTACCGGTAAGCACTGTGGCTCCTGCTGGAATAATGAGCGAAAAGCCAGTAAACCCGATTGCCGCCAATGTAGCGAAAGGAATTAATATTACCGGCTAACCCCAAACAGGCTGGTAATGAGCGGTATTATAAGCCGCTCAGGTAGCTGAGCGAATAAGTTTATACAAGCAAAATAATGATTCCCCTGCAAAAACCCCTTTTTGTTGCATAAGGGTTGCATAAATATACAAAGCGAGCGTTGGCGAAGCATGGATGCAACACCCTGCGGGTACGCCTGATACTCCCTTCGGTCGCTATTAAGGACGCTGGAGCGGTATATTTTATGTAAACGAATGCATATTAATAACTTTGCAGTGATATCAAATAATGATATTTATGATTTTTACAATGACAACTAAGCAGCAAAATAAAGTATTTTATCCAATAATTCGATAATAATAATAAGAAAGGTGCGGGGTTTCAGGTTATTTCAAGTACATCTCACCATTCAAACAACGATTCACTTTTCATCGCTGCTTGTATCCTCCACCTTTGGGTACG
>NZ_JAQVZX010000061.1:0-7301 GCF_028707975.1 Syntrophomonas sp. | reverse complement strand
AGGCGGTTAAGTTTGCCAGTTGTCATCTCGAGTTTCAGCCTTACGAGGATAGTGGGCGCTTTCAGGTTAAGGTGGTAAATAGTCTAAGCGGTGAGGTAATAAAAGAGATTCCGCCGGATTATTTACTGGATTTTTCGATAAAGATGAAAGAAATGATAAACCAGGTAGTAGGCCTCTTCGTAGATGAACTGGTGTGAGGGAAGATGTTATATATTATCGATTGGGGTAAAATTTGATGGAAGCGAAACAAATGGAGAAAGTTCGAGGATTGTATGGGGATCTACTGCTCTTATCCAAGGAACAGTTGCTGCTGGCTCGAAGCATCACTGGCGAAAAAGATATTAGCCAGGAGATGTTGCTTTTATTCCAAAAGCGCCAGGAGATCATGGAAGGGATCGATCTCCTGTTTTCTGAGATTAATCGAGCAGATAATGGGGATAATGCAGTTTGCAGTAATAAAAACAGCCGGTTCACTTTCCCGCTTTCTCTGGGAAAACAGCAAGCAGAAGTACATAATAAGGTAATACAAGATATAATTGTTACAATCAGAGAGATTCAGGCCCATGACGAAGTAGGGCGAAAGATTATTAAGAAATCGCAGCAGGAGGTGGGTAAAAAGCTGGCCAGTTTTAAAAAAAACCAGGTGGCTTCGGATGCTTATCTGCATGTGAACTCATACTCAGACGGATGGTTTTTTGACCAGAAAAAATAGCAGGCTGATTCAGCAGATTGGGGAATAATTCGACAATGACCAGGGAGATACTTAAAGAATTAACTGAGAACTTCAAGCAGCAAAGGCGGATTTACTCCGGCATGTTGGATTTGGCCAGTGAACAACTAGCTATTCTGGAAAAAAATCAGGGCCAGGTATATGCAGATGAGATAGAAAGCTTGCTGGGCCGCAGAAATAATCTTTTGGATGATATAAATAAAAAAAACCGGAAAAACAAGCAGCTTCAGCTGATAATCGTGCAGGAGCTAGGAATAGAAGAATTTGTTCTGGCTAAGCTGGAAAGTAAAATAGAGGCGGATCAGTTTCAGGCATTAAAAGAGCAGATAAGCGGCTTAAGTAAATTGCTGGAAATGATTAGTGAAAAGGATCAGCGAAGTCAAGATCTCATGCAGCAGTCCATAAATTCTAAACGCCACCAAAAGGCCCCAAGCAGCAGCCGGCAAGCCAGTCAGGCTTACAAGCAATCCATGGAACAGAAAGCCGATAAGAGTTGATGGGGGGATCCGGTCAAAAGCTCTGTCCTTAAGGGTAATTTATGAGCAAGGAATAATTGTGTAATTTCTTGCTATTTTAATATTTTAACAGTATAATTAGCTGTAAGGCTTGATGGGCTACTTTTTCCAGTGCACATTGGGCAAATTTCAAAAAAGCGAGGTTATTTTCACATGTTTCAAGACAAGACTTTAGTGTGCCAAGATTGTGGACAGGAATTCATTTTCACTGCTGGTGAGCAGGAATTCTACAGTGAAAAAGGGTTTGAAAACGAGCCCAAACGTTGCCGGGAATGTAGAGTAAGTCGTCGTAACAGTCGTAACAACAGCCGGGGGCCACGCGAAATGTTTGCCGCAGTATGTGCCGGTTGTGGAGCTGAGACCGAGGTTCCCTTTAGACCAGTTGAAGGCAGACCGGTGTACTGTATGGAATGTTTCCAAAAACAAAAAGAAGAAGCAGCATACTAAATACGAATTTATTACCGGGCTTTATAGGCCCGGTTTTTACATTTCTGGGAAGCATCCTGATAAGGGACGATCCACAACTTACTTCCCATGTTTGCAACAAGATTTATTCCGGAAAGGATTTTTTGGCCACTTAGTAGTATAATATAGATAACAACAGGGAAAGAGGTGTTTCTATGAAATTTGTCATCAGAGGCAGGAACATTGAGATTACC
Source organism: Syntrophomonas sp. (assembly GCF_028707975.1). Classification (GTDB taxonomy): domain Bacteria; phylum Bacillota; class Syntrophomonadia; order Syntrophomonadales; family Syntrophomonadaceae; genus Syntrophomonas. The sequence continues at coordinate 5,397 of NZ_JAQVZX010000061.1, read as the reverse complement.
GATGCTCTAAAAGATTACACCACTAAGAGGCTTTCCAAGTTGGAGAAATACATTGATGATGTAAAGGAGGCACAGGTAGCTTTATCAATTGAGGGAGAGGATCATAAAGTAGAAGTTACCATACCCTTGAATGGAATAATCCTCCGGGGAGAGGAAATGAGCGATGACATGTACAGCTCCATTGACATGGTGGAGGAAAAACTGGAAAAGCAGATCGAAAAATACAAAGCCCGGCTCTATCGGAGCAACCGGGGCGCAGGCCTGAAGAAGGCTCTGGCGGAGGAAATCAAGAGAGAACTGGATAAGGGCGAAAAAATTGAGAAGTTTAAGATCGTTCGCAGCAAGAAATTTGCGCTAAAACCTATGGATGTAGAAGAAGCCATAATGCAAATGAACCTTTTGGGGCATAGTTTTTTTGTTTTTTTCAATCCCCAGAGCGAAGAAGTAAATGTGGTCTATAAGAGGAAAGATGGAAATTACGGATTAATCGAGCCTGACTTTGATTAGTTGAAGCCGGGAGCGAAAAAGTGATAATATTAATTCATGATAATATTAGGAACCTTAAGGTTCCTTCTTTTTTGCGAGGTAAAAAACAATGATAAAAAAAATATTGAAATCCTTCCTGGATGATGATGAAAGAGAAGTCAGGAAGCTCAGGCGAACGGTGGAGGTGATTAACTCCCTGGAGGCGACTTTCCAGGAGATGGCGGAGGAGGAATTCCCGCAAAAAACTGATGAATTTAGGGAAAGATTAAAGAATGGGCAGGAACTAGACGATATATTACCTGAGGCTTTTGCCTTGGTACGCGAAGCGTCGTGGCGGGTTCTGGGTATGCGTCATTTCGATGTACAATTAATAGGGGGAATGGTACTTCACCAGGGACGCATCGCCGAGATGAAGACCGGTGAGGGTAAAACCCTGGTGGCCACTTTGCCGACCTACTTGAATGCCCTGGAGGGTAGAGGGGTTCATATCGTAACGGTCAATGATTACTTGGCGGCTCGTGATGCGGGCTGGATGGGGCCGATCCTGGAATATTGCGGTATGACGGTGGGCTTGATTGTACACGGTCTGAGTTATGAGGAGAGAAAAGCCGCTTATGCCTGTGATGTCACTTATGGCACCAATAACGAAATGGGTTTCGATTACCTGCGCGACAATATGGTGGTAGCGGCAGACAATATGGTTCAACGTGAGCTGCATTATGCCATTATTGACGAAGTTGACTCCATACTGGTGGATGAAGCCCGTACTCCCTTGATTATTTCGGGAGAAGGGGACAAACCTACCACCCTTTATTACCAGATTGCCAAATTTATTCCTCGTTTGCAAAACGAAGAAGACTATAAGGTGGACGAAAAGGCCCATGTAGTTACCCTGACGGAAGAAGGGGTACAGAAGGTAGAGAAATATTTTGCTATAGATAATCTATCCGATAATATGGAATTGGCCCATCACATAAACCAGGGCTTGAAGGCCCACAGTCTCATGAAGAGGGATCGGGATTATGTGATTAAAGATGAACAGATAATTATCGTGGATGAATTCACCGGGCGTTTGATGTTTGGACGCCGCTATAGTGATGGACTGCACCAGGCAATTGAGGCCAAAGAGGGAGTGAAAATTGAAAAGGAATCCCAGACCCTGGCCACTATTACCTTTCAAAATTATTTCCGCATGTACCGGAAGTTGGGAGGAATGACGGGAACAGCCAAAACCGAGGAAGAGGAATTTCGCAAGATCTATGGTATGGATGTGGTTAGCATTCCCACCCATAATCCCATGGTAAGGGAAGACCAGGCGGATATGGTTTATCGTACTGAAGAAGGGAAGTTCCGGGCGGTAGTAGAAGATATTATTTCCCGGCATCAAGTAAAACAACCGGTTTTGGTGGGTACTATTTCGGTGGAAAAGTCCGAATATTTAAGCGAAATGCTGGCCAAAAGAGGGGTAAAACACCAGGTGTTAAATGCCAAATACCATGAAAAAGAGGCGCAGATCATTGCCCTGGCCGGGCAGGAGGGGACGGTAACCATTGCCACCAATATGGCGGGAAGGGGAACCGACATAGTCCTGGGGGAAGGAGTACAAGGGCTGGGAGGTCTTTATGTACTGGGGACGGAAAGACACGAATCCCGTCGTATCGACAATCAGCTGCGAGGGCGTTCCGGACGCCAGGGGGATCCAGGTGAGTCGCGCTTTTATGTTTCACTGGAAGATGACCTGATGCGGCTCTTTGGTTCGGCCAATGTTGAAGGTCTTATGGATCGTCTGGGTATGGATGATGATATGCCCATAGAGCATAAAATGATAACGCGGGCGATTGAAAGTGCCCAGAAGAAGGTAGAAGCCCGCAACTTCAGCATAAGAAAAAATGTTCTGGAGTATGACGATGTCATTAACCAGCAGCGGGAAGTAATGTACGGTGAGCGCCGCAAGGTTCTCTTTGACGAGGATCTTAAAGAAACCGTTGCCAGCATGATAGATGATGTTATAGAACAGGCGGTGGAGAGGTCCGCCGGCGAGTTGAAATACTCGGATGAGTGGGATTTGCCGGGATTTATGGCCTATATTGAACAGAGTATAATTCCCCAACCTGATTTCAAGCAGGAGGATTTGCTGGGAATGCGGAAAAATGAAGCCGTAGCACTCCTGGCCGAAAAAACTCACGCCCTCTATGAACAGCGGGAAAGAGAAATGGGTAGTGAGTTGATGCGGGAGTTGGAGAAGGCTATCCTCTTGCGGATAATTGACGAGAAATGGATGGATCATATTGATGCCATGGATCAGCTCCGCAACGGAATTTCCCTGCGGGCTTACGGTCAGAAGGATCCGTTGATTGAGTACAAATTCGAGGCCTTTGAGGCTTTTCAAATGATGATCGAGAGTATGAAGGAAGATGTAGTGCGCTACATTTTCCGCGTGAAGGTGGTTCAACAGCCGGAGGAAAGAAAAACTTTTGAGAACCAGGGTGAAGAGGCGGAGAAGAAGCCTGTGCGTGTAGGCAAAAAGGTAGGGCGCAATGACCTCTGTCCCTGTGGAAGTGGGAAAAAGTACAAGAAATGTTGCGGGAGAGGGGTTAGTTAATGGATTTAGCTACTTTTATCGGATTGGTAGTGGGCCTGGGAGGCCTGGCAGGAGGGTTCCTGCTGGAAGGCGCACATTTGAGCAGCCTGTGGGGATATACCGCCTTTATCATAGTATTTGGCGGCACCATAGGCGCTACTATAGTATCCTATACGATGGAAGAGCTTAGGAAGGTACCTTTTTTTCTAAAAGTGGTGTTCACGGAAAAGAAAATCGACTATTTTTCTGTGATGGAAACACTGGTGGAAACGGCGGATAAGGCCAGGCGTGAGGGCCTGCTCAGCCTGGAAAGCCAGCTGGGGGAAATAGATAATGAATTCCTGTCCCGGGGATTGCAACTGGTAATCGATGGTACCGACCCTGATTTAACCCGCAGCATGCTGGAAATGGAGATAGAGGCCCACGAGAAAAGTCAAAAAGTAGGTGTTGACATATTTATGACGGCTGGCGGTTTTGCTCCCACTATGGGTATAATCGGAACCGTTATGGGCTTGATCCATGTTTTGAGTAATATTGCCGAACCGGACAAGCTGGCCGGTGCTATTGCGGTGGCCTTCCTGGCCACTCTCTATGGAGTTGCTTCCGCCAATGTGCTCTGGATTCCTTTTGGAACCAAGATAAAGGTAAAATCGGGCCGGGAAATCCTCTTGATGGAATTAGTGCTGGAAGGAATCCTTTCCATTCAAGCTGGTGAAAATCCCCGGGTAATTCGGGAAAAACTGATGACCTTCCTGCCGGCTGATGCCCGGGAAAAGGAGGAAGAACCGGAAAGAGCCAGGATGGGGATGTGATATAGATGGCTGGTCGCAGGAAAAAGAAAGTCCAGGAGGAAGAACACAGCGGTCAGGAGCGCTGGCTTATCACCTATGCAGATTTGATTACCCTGTTAATGGTTTTTTTTGTTCTGATGTATTCCATGAGTCAGATCAATGCCCAGAAATTTGCGGCCGTGGCCAATTCCTTAAGTCTGGTGCTCAGCGGGCAGGCTATGTCCACCCTCGATACTCAAGGGCCGTCAATGGTTGAAGGCCTGTCAGGGCAGATGCTGCCTGAAGGGCCAGGTACCATACCGGATAATCAGGGGCAACTGGACGAAGTTAAACGAATGATTGCCGAGTTTATAAAGGTAGAAGACCAGGCTGCCGGTGAAGCCCAGAAGGGCGGGAATACCACCACCACCCGCTTGAGTGACAGTCTGATAGTTTACGAGCAGGAGCGGGGGCTGGTAATCAGTTTTAAAGATACCATGCTCTTTGCCAGCGGCTCGGATGAGCTGACCCCGCGAGCTAAGGAAATCATTGGGCAGATAGGGGGAGCCTTGCTCAAATTGCCTAATTTTATCAGGGTGGAGGGCCATACCGACGACCGGCCCATAAGCACTGCTAAATTTCCCTCTAACTGGGAACTTTCTGTTTTGAGGGCCTCCAATGTGGTGCATGTATTAAACGAGAATGCCCGTATTCCGGCGGAACGCCTGTCGATAATAGGTTATGGGGAAAACCGGCCCCTGGTAGCCAATGACAGCGATGAGGGGCGGGCTATGAACCGCCGGGTGGATATTGTAATATTAAAGAAGAAATATGATTATTTCGAACCGCCCCTTGGCAGTACCCAGCAAGAGGCCCGGCACTAAGGAATAATCATTATCCTGGTATATTTTTGCTAACCACCCATGCCCAGGGGACGCAAGCAGCGATGAAAATAGGGGCATTACAGGAGGTTTTCTGACGCAGGTAAACGCAGATTTATTATGATTTACGAGATAATTTTGCTAATAATTTCAGCGTTAATCAGCGCCCGAAGGGTCTGCGTCCTTCTGCATCAAAACCAATATTATTTTATAAAGTAACGGCTTAAAATGATATCAAGGAGGGAAGATTTTGCTGATTGATCCTAAAAACAGCTGCCAGGAAATAATCAATCGTTTATCTGAGATGAGGGCTTCTCTTTGACCTGGTTAACTGCGAGAAACAGATAGAATCTTTGCAGCAGAAGACTCTGCGGGAGAACTTCTGGAGTGAGCGCAAAGAGGCTCAGGAAATACTGAAACAAATCAGCAAGCTCCAGGAAAACCTCAATCTTTATAAAGAACTGATGGGAACAGCTCAATACCTGAATGATATTCTGGATATGGCCGAAGAAGAAAAAGATGAAGTACTTTGGCAGGAAACCGTGCGGGAATTGCTAGTATTACAGAAGAAATTTCGGGAATTTGAACTGTTGGTTTTATTTTCTGGCCGGCATGATTACAGCAATGCTATTGTTTCTCTTCATGCCGGAGCTGGAGGAACTGAAGCCCAGGACTGGGT
>NZ_JAQVZX010000176.1 GCF_028707975.1 Syntrophomonas sp. | reverse complement strand
AGTAACAAAGACCGAGAAAATACTTCTGGTGAGTAATCCGACGGTTTTTGCGCTTTATGGTTTGCAAGTACAAGAAGCCATGGAAGAGCAGGGCTTTACCGTAAGCATAGCTCTAATGCCTGATGGAGAACAATACAAGAATCGGGAAGAAGCCTTCAAGATTCTGGATCAAGCGGTGGAAGCTCAACTAGAACGCAGCAGCGTAGTGTTGGCTCTGGGTGGAGGCGTTGTTGGTGACCTGGCCGGTCTGGTGGCTGCTCTTTACCAGAGGGGGATAGACTATGTTCAAATTCCTACCACTCTCCTATCCCAGGTGGATAGCAGCGTAGGTGGAAAGGTGGCTATAAACCACCCCCGGGGAAAAAACCTGATTGGCGCCTTTCATCAGCCGCGCATGGTTATTATTGACTATATAACCCTGGCTACCCTGGATGAGCGGGAGTATAAGAGCGGTTTGGCTGAAGTGGTGAAATACGGAATAATCCACGATCCCTCCTTCTTCGACTACCTGGAATCTCATGCTGAAGCTATCAAAAAACAGGAAGCTTGTTCCTTGGAAAAGATAATATATGAATCCTGCCGGATTAAGAGTAAAGTGGTAGCCCAAGACGAGAGAGAGCTGGGACTACGGGCCATACTGAACCTGGGACACACCTTTGGCCACTCCCTGGAAAAACTGGGTAACTACTCTCTGTTGCGGCACGGCGAAGCGGTAGCTATGGGTACGGTAGCCGCCTCTTTCCTGGCCAGGGAAAAGAATCATTTGACCTCGGATGAATTGGAGCGAATCATAAAGCTCTACCGGTGCCTGGGTATTCCCACCCGTTGGCCAGCTTTCGATCCGCTGGCTATTTATGAAGGCATGTTGAACGACAAGAAAGTAATCAACCATAAGCTGCGTCTGGTCTTACCCCAGGGCATAGGAAACTTCGTTATCAGCGAAGATCTGAGCCGGGAAGAGCTGCTGGCAGCTATCCGGCAAGCCCAGGGGGTGTCAAGGGGACGGTCCTTTTGACACCAAATGAAATCGTGAGAAAGCAAGCGATATTTGAAGTATAGATTAGTTTATTAAGGGAGTGATGAAATATGAATGCCAACCTCTTAAAAGCCATGGAACTGGCGGTTAATGCCGAAGCTCAGGCCCGCGACCGCTACAAAGAATTGGCCAAACAGGCGGAAGACCAGGAAACCAGGCTATTGTTTGAACAGATAGCCCGCGAGGAAGATATGCACCTGAAAAAGCTCTCCGAACGCCTTAAGGCCTTAAAAATGATGGGTTAATGAGGAAGCGGAGTGGATAGTAAAGCACTGGCAGCTATTACGATTAGTAATATCAAAAACAAGAGAATGGCGGAGGCTATTAATTTATTCTTTACATGATGATCTCCTTGCATATACTCAGCCATCAGGTGAGTACAATATACAGTATTACCGGAAAAGGCTATAACCACCAGGAATTGAATCCAGCCCGGTATAGCCCCGTAAGCCCCGGGAGCCAGGTGCGACCAGAGGGAATGACTGTAATAAGCTAAAACTATGAACTCAATCAAGCCAGCGGCGTATTGAAAAACCAGGCTCTGTTTTTGAATGGTGACATTCAATTGCATGAGGTTCCTTATTTCTTCTTGAGTAGCAATATTGGAGCGGGCATTCATGATGTCGATTTTGCTTCTTACTACTTCGATGGCAGCCTGGTGATTTTCCCGGGATACCATCACATTGTTTTGCGCATCCTCTATCTCCCTGAGACAACGCAGATAGGGACTAATCATATCACTAATAAAGCCTTCACTTAAATCCGCACCGTCTAAAGAGCCTGGCTGCTGCCTAAAGGATTGCAGCAGGGAAGAAAGGCGATTAGCAGCAGACAACAGGGTGTTATAGTCTCCCGCTATCTTGCCATAAGCCCGGGAGAGTCCTTCCACTTGCTTCTCCAGCTCCATTGCTTCCTCCGCGCTACCCTTTTCCATAACCAGCTGAGTATGGAGAATAGCTGACAACTCCTGGTCCAATTGCTCCCTTTCCCTGAGCACTGTATTTTTCTGCTCTCTTAAGAAAGATGAAATCATGCGCAAGCGCAAAAGTCTTGCTTCCAATAAAGGAAGTTCACTTCCCAGAAAATTACGGTTCTGCCTGGTGTAATTATCCAGGTGACAAGCGTAGAAGGCCTTGCCCTGGGGCCATAAACGGCAAAGGCGGGCCATCTGTCCTTGTTCAATTCCAATATCAAGGGCTTCTTTTTGCTGGGATAATTTTTGTGTGTATAGCAGGAATTCATCCCAGGCCATTTTCGTAGAAAGAAAAACGCTGGTCTGGGCAATGATATCCGCAGGGTTAATTCCAGCTTCTTCCTCCCAGGCTTCGAGTGAGGCAAGACAATCCGCCCAATCATCTTTTTCCACCAAACAGCATAATACCAGAATGCTTAAATTATCCTGTTTTAATTGGTAGGAGAAGCTTTTCTCTTCTTTCAGGAGTTTGATAGAATAGTCCGGGTAATAATTGACCTTATTTTTCTGCAGTACTTCTTTTAATGGAGTAAAATTGCCGGCATCGTCTTCCAAAAAATAGTAATAGCGCCAGAGTTCATCTGTCATTTGATCCGCTCCTTCGGATT
>NZ_JAQVZX010000175.1 GCF_028707975.1 Syntrophomonas sp. | reverse complement strand
CACCGTTGGTGGACTTGACCTCAAACACGCCGTCACCCACCTCCAGGATAGAGACATCAAAAGTTCCTCCTCCCAGGTCAAATACCAGAATAGTCTGGTTGGCCTTTTTATCCAGACCGTAAGCCAGCGCAGCTGCGGTTGGCTCATTTATTATCCGCAAAACATTTAGCCCGGCAATACGGCCGGCGTCCTTGGTAGCCTGCCGTTGGGCGTCATTAAAATAGGCGGGAACAGTAATTACCGCATCCTTGAACTTCTCTCCCAGGTATTTGGAAGCATCCTCCACCAGCTTCTTTAAAACCATAGCAGAGATTTCTTCCGGAGCCAGCAGCTTGTCCCGGCTTTTGAAGCGGACGGCATCATTAGGTCCGGATACTACCGTATAGGGAAGCAGCTGGCGCTCGCTTTCCACCTCGGAATAACGGCGGCCCATAAACCTCTTGACCGAATAAAAAGTGTTTTCTGGATTTAAAGCTCCCTGGCGCCGGGCAATCTGCCCCACGAGTCTTTCATTGTTGTCTTTAAATGCGACCACCGAAGGGGTGGTGCGGTTGCCTTCAGCATTTACTATTACTACCGGATCCCCGGCTTCTATGATGGCTACCACTGAATTGGTGGTACCCAGGTCTATACCCACTGCTTTAGCCATCTTATCTCCCTCCTTCATAAACTGACCTTTAGCTTCTTTTTTCTGTTATTTCCAATAGTCTCTAAGATTATTATAACAGCCTTTCGTTTAATAGTCAATAAAGGTCAAAGATAAATTTTGTACAAAAAAGAAGACGCTCTTTCAGTTTTGCAAAACAAAAAGAACGACCCCTTCTTTTAAAGTATTTTCAGCATCTCGCGGGCAATATTCTTGAAAACCGGTGCTGCATCTACTGCTCCAGATTCCCCTTCCTGCACCAGAACCAGCATGGCCCAGCGGGGGTTATCCGCCGGAAAATAACCGCCAAACCAGGTATCCAGGGATTGTTCACCATCTTCTTTCCAGTTTCCCGTTTCGCTGGTAGCTGTTTTTCCTGCTACCTTAATCTCGGCCAGAGACGCATTTTTCCCTGTTCCCTCACTAACTACCAATTCCATAAGCCCTTGGACCTTGCCCGCTGTGCCCAGGCTGATTACCCTTTCCTTGCAGCTTGTTGCTGCTATCCTGCTTCGCTCCCCTTTGCTGTTTATGGTATAACGCAACAATGACGGGGCTTGCCAGAGTCCGTCATCAGCTACGGTAGCCAGCAGAGAGGTCAACTGCAACGGGCTTAGCATTACCCCCTCCTGTCCCAGGCAGGCATTGCTGAGAGCTATCTTTCCCGGATTAACCCCGACATAGGAACCGGGATGGTATTCATAACCCAGCAGGGTTTCATCACATAAACGCAATTTATCAACATAAGTCAAGAGCTTTTCTCTTCCCAGTCTCTGGCCTACTTCGATAAATGATGGATTGCAAGAGTAGGCAAATGCCTGGGCAAAACTCAGCTCTCCGTGTCCTTCCTCCTTCCAACAGGAAGTGGACTGCGTCTCATTGAAAACATATTTTCCGGAACAATGGAATTTATCCCGCTCAGATACCAGGTTTTCCTCCAGAGCAGCCGTTGCCACCAAAATTTTGAAAAGCGAACCGGGATGATAGCGGCTCAAGGCCCGGTTAATCAGACTGCTGCTCTGGTCATGTTGCAACAGGTATTCGATATGATAAGGATTGAATGACGGACGGCTGGCCATTGCCAGTACCTCCTTGCTATCCACATCCATTACTACTACTGCACCTGATTTTACTTTGGCGGATATTTCCTTCTCCACTATTTCCTGAATTCTTTTATCTATAGTCAAAACCACACTGCTCCCGCCCCTATCCTCTTCCTCATAGAACTTGAAATTCAAGCCTTTAATAAGCGCCCCCCGGGCATCATAAACGGAAAGCAATTCCTGGGGAGAGCTGCCTTTTTTAAGTAAAGCATTATAGCGTTTTTCTATTCCCGCCTGCCCTTCGTTATTCTGATATCCTCCGGTATAACCCAGAACATGACAGCAAAAGCCGTCCTGGCGATACCTTTTAATCAGAGGGGCCACAGTAATTCCAGGCAGATTATGGGAGAGGACTCGCTTGATTTCTGCTTCGCTCAGATCCGAAGCTATACGAACAAAAGCAGTGCCGTTTTGGGCAGCCCGCTCCAATTGTTCTTGAATCATCCTACTATCTTGCTTATCCAGAATCCATCCCAGAGTCTCGGCTACCATCTGTAGGGTGTCTCTCCCGTAAATCTCATTAGTGACAGAGCGGCTGCTTCTCATTTCGGCAGGCAGCCCATAAAGAGCGGTTGAAGTATAACTTCCGGTTAAAGGCTGGAAATTCCTATCCAGTATTTCTCCCCGGGAATATTCACTTAGTCTTATGCCTTGACTGTGCATGGCTGTTGCCTGAGCCGCCAGGTCCTGGCATTTTATAACTTGAAAATAGGCAATCCTCAAGGCCAACATCATATAAAGCAGCAAAAGAAAGCTCATCAATAAATAGAGGCGCCGGCGCGGCAAAAGAAAAACCCCCTTTTAGCCTTTAGCCATAGCTTTGACCATAGAAGAGGGATTCTATTCCTGTATATCACAGGGACGGTTCT
>NZ_JAQVZX010000060.1 GCF_028707975.1 Syntrophomonas sp. | reverse complement strand
AAGAAACATATTCTTGCTATTAAGAAGAATAATAATTTAATTTTGACTAGTTTGAAAATAGGGTTTTTGACGCAGAGGGACGCTGATTTTTATGATTATCGCGGATTCTTTTTTAAAATAACTTAAGCTATTTTCATCGGTGGTTGTGACCACTGGTCATGTAGGGTTCCACTGCAAAAAAACCTTTTTGTTGCATAAGGGTTGCATGAATATACAAAACGAGCGTTGGCGAAGGTGAAAGCGGGCGGTCGAAGACCGCCCTTACAATGCCTTGCAGGCGCTATTAAGGTTGTCGCGCTTGATTCGGAACGACACGGGGGTCGTTCCCTATACATACCCTGCGGTCGCTATTATGGGTGCTGAGTGGTATATTTATACAAGCCAATGAATATTAACAGCTTTTTGCAGTGACATCAATTTTGTAATTCCTATTAGTCACAAGGTTTGAAAAATTTTTGAGTACTACTATACCAAACGGGCTGTGAGATTAGTATCAAGTCATTGACAAAGGGGAGGTTATAATGGCTAGAATATTAATAGTTGATGATTCCAGGCTTATACGACGTAATCTTAAGGCCATACTAAGCAGGGCGGGCCATGAAATAATCGCTGAGGCCGAAAATGGTTTGCAAGCATTTCAAGAGTATGAAAAGAACCAACCTGATTTGATTACCATGGATATTAGTATGCCTCTAATGGATGGTGTGGCTGCAGTTAAGAAGATTGTCTCCCAGTATCCAGACGCACTAATTATCATGATAAGTGCCATGGATCAAAAAAATATGGTTATGGCAGCCATCCAAAGCGGAGCCCGCAATTACATAATCAAACCCTTTTCTCCGGATAAGGTTGTTGCTGTTGTAAATGCTGCCCTGGCCAGTGTGGGCAAGGCTGTTGCTACATCCCCGCAGCGCCCTATTATGGAGGACAAGCAGGTCTTGTATCCTTTTTATATAGAGGCTCATGATGCTAATGTTCGGGTAACAATAAAACAGAGTTTTGCCAGTGGTCATGTTAAACCTTTGCTAGATGCTCTACAGAGTTTTTTCAACAAAAAACCATTACGGGTAACCTTTGATTTTGCTTCTGTCCAAATATATGAATACAGCTTGATTGACCAGTTAATCGAGATAATGCAAACTATTAAAGATAATGAAGGAAAACTAAGGGTATTGGCTGAAGATAAAAAAATACCCCGCTATATCAAGAGTAAGGGGATAATATAACAGGGGATGTCAGGCTGTGCTACAAGTATATACCGGTGAAGGTAAAGGGAAAAGCACTGCCGCCTTCGGGCTGGCTATGCGTGCGGCCGGTCAGGGTTGCCGGGTTCGTATTATTCAATTTTTAAAAGGTAATACTTTTGCCGGCGAACTACGATCGGCGAAGAAATTGGGCATAGAGGTTTTCTCTTTTGGAAGAAGCTGTCCCCACGCCACTCTTATTAAGGGTGGTTTTATGGAATGCGATGAATGTGCTGAATGTTGGGTTAGTCCGGAGGAATTGACGGATAACGATCGAAAAAAGGCAAGCATGGCCTGGCAACTGGCGCAGAATACAGTTGGGGAGGGCAGCATTCACATTCTCATTCTGGACGAAGTTTTTGCCGCTCTGGAACTGGAGTTGCTTCCTTATAAGGATTTTTTAAAATGGCTGGAAAGTGCATCGCTAAGAATGGAAATAGTCTTAACCGGTAGAAACGCTCCGCCGGAAGTTATAGCACGTGCTCAGTTGGTTTCCCGGATCGAAAAAGTTAAACATCCTTTTGATATTAATGGCCACCCACGGCGTGGAATTGAGTATTAAGCAGTATCTGTCTTTATCCAGGAAGAATTAATTATCTTCCTGGCGATAGAGAAGAAAGCGGGATGATTAAGATATCATGTTACTGCTATTTATTTATACATATTGCATGTCCGGTGACATTCCAAAATTCACTTGACAAATTATTGCCCTTGAGCTGATAATGTTAATTAGCAAAAATCAAATATTTTGATGAGATGAGTTTAGATTAGTTGAGAAGAGAGTGACGAGATGAGCCGGTATGAGAATCTGCACGCCAGCACATTATTCGGTGCTGGTTTTTATTTTCCTATCTTAAAAGCTATGAGCAAATACCGGAGGGAAAGCCGGGGGCTTAAATCTTGCCCCAAGGATTTTCAGGCTTTTTTTGCTCGTTCTTTTACCTTATCCCCAACCGTATTTGCGGCGGGCAGCCTTGGCCTGCCTCTACCATCCAGTAGCTTACCATCAAACTTGCTGCCTGCAATCTTTTGGCCGGTCATGGATTGGCTGTATTGGCCTTCGGGCCAATAATTTGCTCTGGTCCGGCCGGACTATTAACCAGCTATTTATTCAAATCAAAATAGGAATCTGCTGCAAAAATCCCTTTTTATGCAAGCTAATGCATATTTATAACTTTTTGCAATGGGACCCTCCATGCCTGCAAGGCAAATAGTAAATAAAACCAGGGTTTCTTTGCAAAACCCCTGTTGCTGTATTATTATGGCTCCTTTTTACCTGGGCTTGAAAAGGCGGGTGGAGGAAAAAGGAGCACAGTGAGATCAAGATGAGAAGAGATGAGATGAGAGGAGAAGAGAAAAATGTTTGATCGTTATTTGAAAAGCGTGGTGGAGGGGGATTATCTCAACAGCGAGGAGGCTTATTTAAGCGCCAGGATGCTGCTGCATGATGATATTCCCGAGATAAAGGCGGCTGCCTTCTTGAGTGCTCTGCGCACCCGCAAGGAGAGCCAGGAGGAATTGACGGGCTTTGTGCAGGCCCTCTATGAAGAAGCCAAAATAGTTGACTGTGAGATGGAAGTACTGGATACCTGCGGAACCGGGGGGGATGGGCTCGGTACTTTTAATATTTCTACGGCCAGCGCTTTGGTGGTGGCCTCCTGTGGAGTGGCGGTGGCCAAACACGGCAACCGTGCGGTTACAGGCAAGGTAGGCAGTGCCGATGTTTTGGAGGCTTTGGGGGTAGAGGTGCAGCTGGAACCGGATGAGGCCCGGCAGTTGCTGGATAAAGCAGGAATTACCTTCCTTTTTGCCCCGCATTACCATCCCATTCTCAAACAGGTGGGGGGGCTGCGGCGCGGCCTGGGCATCGCTACCATTTTCAATTTTCTGGGACCATTGTTAAACCCTTGCCGCCCCTCTTACCAGGTTCTGGGTATTGCCGACTCCAACCTGCAGGAAGCGGTGGCCTGCACCCTGCAGAGTCTGGGGCGGAAGCGGGCTCTGGTAGTTCACGCTTTCAATGGAATGGATGAAATCAGCCCGGAAGGAAAAACCCGAGTATTCGATGTGGGTGAGCATGGGTTGGAGGTTTTTGACATCGACCCGGAAGAATTGGGAATAGGAGGCTTTTCCCTGGACGCCATTCAGGGCGGCGATGCTGCTGCCAGTGCTCGCCTGCTTATAAAAATTCTACAGGGTGAGCCGGGGCCATATCGAGATACAGTAATCCTTAATACGGCAGCGGCCCTGCTGACAGCAGGCCGGGCGAAAAATATGCAGGAGGGAATGCAAATGGCCGCCGAAGCCATTGATGCCGGAAAGAGTATGGAGACCTTGCAGAAGATGATTAGCTTCAGCCGGGATCGGGTCTTGGCATGTTAAAGACCATTGCTGAGGCGAAACTAAAGGAAGTGGAGCGGCTGCGGCAGTCTCTGGATATAGCGCAGGTAGAGGCCGGGGATGGAGTGGATAGGCGGAATCTAAGCCGGAATCCCGGAGGAAAGCTGCAGCTAATAGCAGAGATAAAAAAGGCTTCGCCGCTGAAAGGCCTCCTGTGTTCGCAATTCTCTCCCCTGGAAATGGCCCGTTCTTATGAGACCAATGGGGCGGCGGGGATATCAGTAATTACGGAAGAGGAATTCTTCGATGGCCGGAGAGAGTACCTGCCCCTGGTAAAAAGCAGGGTGAAGCTGCCGGTATTGCGCAAGGATTTTGTGATCAATGAAGTGCAAATATATGAATCCCGGCAAATGGGAGCCGATTTATTGCTTTTAATAGCCGCCTTGCATGATTATGATAGCCTGCTGGCTCTGCTGGAAAAATGTTCGGCTCTGGGGATGGAACCCCTGCTGGAAACTCATGGGCGGGATGAGATAAAAATGGCGCTGGACCTGCCGGTAAAAATAATTGGCATTAACAATCGGAATTTGCGAGACTTTTCCGTGGATATCAGGACCAGTCTGGATTTGCTTCACTTGATACCTGATTCATGTCTGAAGGTGAGTGAAAGTGGCATCAGGGAAGCGGGTGATCTGCTTTTGCTGGAAAGCAGCGGCTGTGATTTTGCTCTGGTGGGGGAAGCCCTGGTAACAGCGCCGGACCCCGGAGCCAAACTAAGAGAGCTCTTAGCTTACCGCCAGAAGGAGGAAGGCTTATGATCCGGGTCAAGATCTGCGGAATCCGCAGCCTGGAGGAGGCGCTTGCGGCCCGGGACGCCGGGGCCTGGGCCATAGGCCAGGTATTTGCTCCTTCCCCCCGTAAGCTGGAAGTGGATATGGCTGCAGCCATTAACCGGAAATTGGGGGGAACTATCCTGAAAATCGGTGTATTTGTAAACGAAGAACCGGAGAACCTGCGCCGCATTGTGGCCAGTTGCCGCCTGGATATGGTGCAGCTGCATGGAGAAGAAGAGCCCGCCTACCTGGAAGAGGTGAGCGTACCGGTTATCAAGTCTTTTCGTGTGCGGGGCCGCCTGGAGTTGGAGCGGGTCCGGCGATGGCGTCCCTGGGCTTATCTTTTTGATAGCTATCGCCCCGGTATTTACGGGGGTACGGGTGAGAGCTTCGACTGGTCTTTTTTGCAGGAAATAGCCAGGCAGGAAAGGATTATACTGGCCGGGGGCCTGAAGGCGGAAAATGTAGGCCGGGCCATCCACCAGCTACGACCCATGGCGGTGGATGTCTCCAGCGGGGTGGAACACCCCGGCGGGGGCAAGGATCCGGCTAAAATAAGGGAGTTTATTAATATGGTCCAGGAGCAAGCCACTTAAAGAAAAAGTGCTTACTGGCATTAAAAAGCATAGACTACGCTGCAAAACCCTTTTGTTGCAGAAGGGTTGCATAAATATACAAGCGAGCGTTGGCGAAGCCTGATTCGGAACGACACGGGGGTCGTTCCCTACAAACCCTCAGGTCGCTATTAAGGTAGCACTCTGCGGGCACTACTGATGCTCCCTCAGGCCGCTATTAAGGTGGCTGAGCGGTATTTTTATACAAGCTAATGCATATTTATTACTTTTTGCAGGGGAATCAATATTTATTACTTCATGTAGTGATAAAACACTTGTAATTTAACTGGAGGAGGGCTTTAAAATGATC
Source organism: Syntrophomonas sp. (assembly GCF_028707975.1). Lineage (GTDB taxonomy): Bacteria > Bacillota > Syntrophomonadia > Syntrophomonadales > Syntrophomonadaceae > Syntrophomonas. The sequence continues at coordinate 5,633 of NZ_JAQVZX010000060.1, read as the reverse complement.
TACCCAGATGAACGGGGTTATTTTGGCCGTTACGGGGGAAGATTCGTACCGGAAACCCTGATACCGGCGCTGATAGAAACAGAACGTGCTTACCGGGAACTGGCTGGAGACAAGAAGTTCCAGCAAGAGCTGCAGTTTTATCTTAAGGACTATGCGGGCCGGGAGTCGCCCCTGTACTTTGCCTCCCGCCTGAGCGCAAGCGCAGGAAAAGCCCGGATATTTCTTAAACGCGAGGATCTCAACCATACCGGGTCTCATAAGATAAATAATACCCTGGGGCAAGCCCTGCTGGCCCGTAAAATGGGCAAAAAAAGGCTGATAGCCGAGACTGGAGCCGGGCAGCATGGAGTGGCCACGGCCACGGCAGCAGCGGTTTTCGGTCTGGAATGTACGGTATATATGGGCAGCAAAGATATGGAAAGGCAAAGGCTGAATGTCTTTCGTATGCAGATGCTGGGAGCGGAGGTCCGGGGAGTGAAAAAGGGCAGTGAAACTCTGAAGGATGCTACCAATGAGGCTTTTCGCGATTTCATCCGCAGTTTTGAATATTCCCATATGGTTATAGGTTCGGTGGTAGGTCCCCATCCCTATCCCATGATGGTCAGGGATTTTCAAGCGGTGATTGGCCGGGAGCTGCGGCGGCAGTTCCTGGAGCAGGAGGGAGGGCTTCCCGACCGCATTATAGCCTGTGTGGGCGGGGGCAGCAATGCTATGGGAATATTTTATCCTTTCCTGGATGATCCGGTGGAACTGCTGGGGGTTGAAGCTGGAGGGAAAGGCATAGAACCGGGACAGCACTGTGCCACCCTTTCCCGAGGCAATGATGGGGTACTGCACGGAGCCTTCAGCCGTCTCCTGCAGGATGAATACGGGCAGGTGATGGACACCCATTCTATATCCGCCGGTCTGGATTACCCCGGGGTGGGGCCGGAGCATGCCTCTTTGCGGGAAAGAGGAAGGGTAGAATATGTTCAGGTGAGCGACCGGGAAGCTCTGGATGCCTTTATGCAATTAAGTCAGATGGAAGGAATAATACCGGCCCTGGAGAGTGCCCATGCAGTAGCTTATGCCTTGAAAATAGCGGCTGCGCTGGAGAAAGAATCAAGCCTGGTAGTCAATCTATCTGGCCGGGGAGACAAGGATGTGGAGGAAGTAGCCCGCTTGCTGGGAGGTGACGAAAGTGGAAATTAGAAATAGATTGGCCCACCTGAGAGAAAAGGAAGAAATGGCCCTTATAGCTTTTATTATGGCAGCAGTCCCCGATGAAGATTTATGCCTGGACTGCATCCGGGCTCTGGAGCAAGGGGGCTGTGATTTGCTGGAACTGGGAGTGCCCTTCACGGATCCGCTGGCTGATGGTGAAGTAATAGAAAGATTCCATCATCGGGGCGTCAAGCTGGGCTTAAACCTGAAACGGGGATTGGATTTCGCCGCCCGGGTGCGAGCTGCCTGCCAGCTGCCCCTTATACTTTTTTCCTATTATAATCCCATATTGCAGATGGGTTTGGATAGCTTTGCCCGGGATTGCCGAGAGGCAGGAGTTAATGGAGTGATAGTACCGGATTTGCCCCTGGATGAGCTGGGGAGACTGGCTGGCCAGGGCCTGGAGCTGATTCCTATGCTGGCTCCCAGCAGCACCCTGCCGCGGGTACAAATGGCGGCGGATTTAGACCCGGCTTTCATCTATTGCGTTTCGGTTCGGGGAGTGACCGGGGTCAGGTCTTTGCCGGAGCTGGAGATCAAGGATTACTTGCAAAAGGTAAGGGCAGTAACCACGGCTCCCCTGGTCCTGGGCTTCGGCATATCTCAGCCGGAGCAGGTCAGGGCTTTCCAGGGGCTGGCGGATGGAGTGGTAATCGGAAGCGCCCTGGCCCAAATTATTGAAGAATATGAGTCGCGCCCCGCCCTGCTGCCGGGTATGCTAGAGAAGAGGTGCCAGGCACTCAAGTTGTTAAGTTATTGGGAAGTGAGGAGTTAAGGTTTTTCCAACTACACCTTATCGTTGAAGCGCCTGCTAACTCACTTTTTATTGGTTACTGTGCCCAGTCTCAGAAACGATAATCGCTAACAAACATAATGAAGTACTGGCTGAGTGCCGGGTATCTGGAAGGAGGATTGTCATGCTGGCCTGCAAACTGGCGTCCCGCAGTCCTGACGCCGATTATAATACCGTTATCGAAATAAAGACCGCCAGGAAAGAAATTGCTATCGGCGGGGGAAACTGCACCATAATTGCCGGTCCCTGTTCGGTGGAATCCCGGGAAAAATACCTGGAAATTGCCCTAATTCTAAAAGATATGGGTGTGGATATACTGCGCGGGGGAGCCTTCAAGCCCCGCAGCTCCCCTTATTCTTTTGCCGGCCTGGGGACAGAGGGGCTGAAGATTCTGGCCGCAGCCCGTGAACTCACCGGCTTGCCGGTGGTATCGGAGGTTATGGATCCGCGCGACCTGGATCAGGTAGCTGCTCATTGTGACCTTATCCAAATCGGCAGCCGCAACATGCAGAATTTTTGCCTGCTTAAAGAAGCCGGTCGGGTAGACAAACCGGTGCTGCTCAAACGGGGTCTGGCTGCTACCATTGAGGAATGGCTCCTGGCTTGCGAGTATATAATGGATGCCGGCAATGAAAAGGTCATACTTTGCGAGCGGGGAATACGCACCTTTGAGCCCCTGACTCGTAATACGGTTGACATCGGGGCGGTGGCTCTGGTCAAGGAATTGTCTCACCTGCCGGTAATAGTGGATCCCAGCCATGCTACCGGACGGCGCTCGCTGGTGGCCCCCGTAGCTCGGGCGGCGATGGCAGCCGGTGCCGATGGTCTAATGATTGAGGTACATCAGCATCCTGAGCAGGCTTTGTCCGATGGAGAGCAATCCCTCACCCCGGAGCAATTTGCGGCTCTGGCCGAGAGGATAAGAGCTATGGCTTGAGTGTCTGAGACAAGAGAGGATGAAAGTTGAATGAATAATATCTCCCAGCAGCTTACGGGTTTTCGTTCCCTGCGCTACTCAAGTGTGGGGGGAGTCAACATAGAGCGCCGGGTGCGAAGCATTGAACTGAAAGGGGCTACTGAGCCCATAATCGAAGATATTGACCGGCAAAAGGGAGCGCTTTTTTCCAGTAGTTATGATTATCCCGGCAGGTATAGCCAGTGGGACATCGGTTTTCTTAATCCCTGTTTGGAGCTCCGGGCCTGGGGAAAAAATTTTCGCATTGAGCCTTTGAAAAGCAGTGGATTGAAGCTGCTCTATGGGTTGTATGTGGAGCTTCGCGGCTTGGAAGAGCTTGATGCCCTAGTTCTTAAACATCACAAAATAGAGGGTAGTATTAAAAAGAGTTCTGAGGTTTATTCGGAGGAGGAGCGCAGCCGGCAGCCTAGTATTTTCTCGGTCATAAGGGTGATACGGGAATATCTTTTTTATCAGGATGATTGTTTTCTTGGACTATACGGGGCTTTCGGCTATGACCTGGTTTACCAGTTTGAGCCCATGGAATTGAAACGCTCCCGCCCCGAGGGGCAGTGCGATTTGCTGCTTTACTTGCCTGATGAACTGACGGTGGTGGATCATCGCATGGCCCGGGCCTACCAGCTGAGTTATAGTTTCAGAGGCAGCGGGGAATTGATAAATGGCCCGCAGCACAGCCGGAAGAATGCTGAGCCCGAAGTGTCGAGCAGCCGGCAGGAGCAACCGGCGCCGGGTCATTACGCTGCTCTGGTGGAAAAGGCCAAAGCGTCTTTCCGGCGGGGGGATTTGTTTGAAGTGGTGCCCTCCTATTCCCTGTTGGAGCCTTGCCCGGCCCCCCCTTCGGAAATATTTAAACGCTTGAAAAGGATTAACCCCAGCCCCTACGGTTTTATCATAAATCTGGGTGACGAACATCTGGTAGGTGCTTCCCCGGAAATGTATGTCCGGGTGGAGGGAAAACGGGTAGAGACCTGTCCTATTTCCGGCACCATCATAAGGGGCAAAGATGCCATTGAAGATGCGTTGCAGATCAGAAAACTTCTTAATTCCAGCAAGGATGAAGCCGAGCTTACCATGTGCACGGATGTAGATCGCAACGACAAGTCCAGGATCTGCGAGCCGGGTTCGGTCAAGGTCATTGGGCGGCGCCAGATAGAGCTCTACTCCCATTTAATCCATACCGTTGACCATGTTGAAGGAATACTGCGCCCGGATTTTGATGCTCTGGATGCTTTCCTGACCCATATGTGGGCGGTTACCGTAACCGGGGCCCCCAAACGGGCTGCGATAAAGTGGTTGGAGGAGCATGAAGGGGCGCCGCGTGGCTGGTACGGGGGAGCGGTAGGCTACCTCTCTTTTAATGGTGATTTGAACACGGGGCTGACTTTGCGCACTATAAGGATTAAGCATAAGCTGGCGGAAATTCGGGTGGGGGCAACCCTCCTGATGGATTCGATACCGGAGCAGGAAGAGGCGGAAACTTTGGTCAAAGCGGCGGCCATGCTCAAGGCCATTCAGGGAGCTTCGAGCGACCGGCCTTCGGTAGTACCGGATTTACGAGTGAGAAAGCAGCCGCCGCGGGTATTGCTGGTGGATCATGAGGATTCTTTTGTTCACACGCTGGGTAATTATTTGAAGCAGCTGGGAGCGGAGGTTTGGGTGACCCGGGCTCCCCTGGCCCGGGAACGACTGCGCCAGGGACTGGATTTCGACTTGCTTTTTTTATCTCCCGGCCCCGGCCGCCCAGATGATTTCCGCTTAAAAGAGACGATTGATTTAGCTATGCAGCGGGCTATTCCCGTATTTGGGGTTTGCCTGGGAATGCAGGGGGTAGTGGAATACTTCGGGGGGCGGGTGGACGAATTGTCTTATCCCTGTCATGGCCAGACCTCAATGCTGACGGTTATCCAGCCCTCGCTTCTTTGGGAAGCTTTGCCCCGGCAGTTCCAGGTGGGCCGTTATCACTCTCTTTATGCGGCCGTCTTGCCGGATTGTTTGCAAGTAAGCGCAATGAGTGAAGATGGGGTGGTAATGGCGGTTGAACACCGTGAACTGCCGGTGGCTGCTGTGCAGTTTCATCCGGAATCAATATTGACCGGGGTAAATGGGAATGGACTGCAACTGCTGCGAAATGTGGTGGACTACCTGGCTTTACCCCAAAAACAGGCTGCTGCGGGCAGGGCTTTTTCTGTTGACGGTGAAGAGCTCAAAGGCAAGTTATCTTCGATTGCGCCATAAAGCCCAAAAGCATCTTGTCTTTATTTGCTTGTTATAAGGGGCGGGCTTAAATTAATAGCTTAGAATTTTGCATTTCTATCATAGTTCATTTTCAATTTCACATACTATTAACATGTTAAAGAGATTCTTGCTTTATGGAACCCTGGGATGGACTACGGAAATATTATTTACGGGAATGGGCTCTCTCTTGAGCGCTTCATGGCGTTTGGGCGCCCATACCTACCTGTGGATGTTTCCCATATATGGCCTGGCCGTTTTCCTGGAGCCTTTTCATGATCGTATTCGTTCTGCCCCCTGGCTGGTACGGGGCTTTATCTGGGCCTCCCTCATAATTGGGATTGAATACCTCTGTGGATGGTTTTTAAAACTATCTTTAGGTTTTTGTCCCTGGGATTATAGCGGAGCATCAGCTTTCAGCCTGGATGG
>NZ_JAQVZX010000174.1 GCF_028707975.1 Syntrophomonas sp. | reverse complement strand
CCATTTCCACTCGCTGCCGGAATACCTCTCGTTCAGCCTGGGATACAACATCCCCTTTACTTATAAGCACAACGTCAGCCGTACTTAACATCGGTCCTACCTTTTGCGGGGTGTCAATTCCACTCAGATTATCGATTACGCAAATTGATTGACAGCCCTGTACAGCAGGGGCACAGCGATGACAAAGGCCAGCTGTCTCCAGGATTAAGATCTCGGCCCCATGATAACTGCCCCAGGCGTATATCTCCTCCAGGTTGGCGGCAAAAAAGTGGTCCGGACATAAATATTCGCTTAAACCAACCGCCACCGGAATTCCCAGAGCCCGATAATTATCATCATCAGAAGTCTTAAGACAATCGATTTTGCAGGCCGCTACTTTAATCCCGTCCTTAAGCAAATGCCTGATGGTATGAATCATTACGGCTGTTTTCCCCGCCGAGGGAGGGCCGGAAACAATAATAAAACGCAATAAATATACCTGCTTTCATCAGGATGTCAAGGAGACGGTCCGAAACTGCTGAAAAAGTGCTCTTTTGCGTGTCATTCTGAGCGATAGCGAAGAATCTGGTTAGCTAAAGTCCCAATATTACGGATTTCCAAAAGAGATCCTTCGTCGCCTGCAGCTCCTCAGGATGATATTTATGATACTTTTTCAGTGGTCTCAGACGGTCCTTTTGACACCCTAACCCCTTACCCCTTACTTTTCTTACTAAAGTACCGATATGATGGGCTTAGTTATAAATTAAGCGGTCGCTTTTAAAAATTCATCCCAACCTTTCCATATTAAATGGAGCTCATCTTTTTGCAGCACGTCCGGTATTTCACCGGATATTGCCGGGATGAATCCCTGCAGAGTAAAAAACTCCTGTACTGCCGGGGATAAAATATAATCTACTATTTTCCTTACCAGCTCGCCTTTGCCTTTACCGACAGCAATAACCAGCGGCATGCAGAAGGAACCTTCCTTAATCCACATAATAGCGGTATTGTTTAAACGCGAGAACCTGGAAAAGGCAATATTGACCATTCCATAGTGGTATTCGCCCTGGTCGACGGCATTAACTACCTCAATCGGGCTGCCCTGAAAAACACAATTAGCCACAAATTTCTCGTAGCCATCAGGATAAAGTGTCTTCATGGTACCTACCAACACCCGGGAAATAGTTCTTTGGCGATCAGGTATTCTAATCTTACCGGAATAGACCGGGTCCTGAAAATCCTGCCAGCTAACCGGCCGCTTTTCTCCCACCAGCTCTTTGTTATAAATAACCCCAAAGGGAATAATAGTAAATGGATGAAAATAGGCATGTTCGTGTTTGAACCCTAACCTTTGCAGGCTTTCAGCCAGGGGTAAACCAGGAATTGTTTCAAAAGCGGCAGTGATCTCCGGCGCGGATAAACGGCCAAAATCGGTGGCATGCCCAATATATAAAGCCGGCGGCCCGCCTTCCCTGACACTGGATAATAAGCTGTCTTCACTGCCCAGGCGGTGCGGTTCATCATATACTTCAAATTCGTTGCCGGAATATTCCCTTTGGATGAATTCACTTATCAGCCCGGAAAACGCCCGGCTAATATTCATGGGACAATGTAATATAACCTTCTCCAATGCAAACCTCTCCTTTAGCTGTTCTAATCCATATGGCCCCTGGCTTGCTTGAGTTCCTGCTTTCTTTTATAGATGTTTATGTATTTCAATCCAACTTCCCTTATCTCCAGGGGCATCTGACATAACTCTAAAGCTGGAGATTCCTGCTTCTATGGCCAGGGCCTCCATTTCCTCCAGGGAAAGTCTTTTTCCTCCTTTTCTCTCCAGTGTGTTCTTGCGTTCCCCGCTTAAGCGTTTCCTCATCGTCCAGGGGACATAACGGCCCAGTCCCCCGCCAACCAGGGCGATTCCGCCTACTTTTAGGAGCCGGTAGACTTCCGCCAATCCCCGGGCCCTATCCTTCCAGAACCAGAGTGAGCCCCGGCTGATGATAAAATCAGCAAAGTTATCGGCCAGGGTAAGCCCCTGGCAAATATCAGCTTCTATGAAAAACACCTCATTATCGATATCAGCCTCGGCCACGCTACGCCGGGCAAAGCTCAGGGCCTCTGCCTCGATATCAATATAATAAATGTCCATACGGGTAATCTTGGCGATTTCGGTACCCACATAACCATTACCAGTTCCAATATCCAGGCAAATACCGCTGTCCAAAGCATAATCATCCACACATTGCTGGGCCAGCAGGGGATAAATGGGCAGCAAAGCGTTGTAGGAAGACTTACCCTCTGATGATTTCAGCATTTTTTTGTTTACCTCCTCAATAATTCAAGCATCGGAAGAAACTGCGGAGCAGTTTCAACACACTGCTGCAACGATTGCTACTTGCCCCCGGAGTCCTTTAGCAGAAAAGTTATATCCTCATCCGTAAGATCATAATGGTAAAACTTCTGGTAAAACTCCCGGGTTTCTTTAGCTATATCGTAAGCATATACCTCGGGATAAAGCAAATTCCCCAGCCATTTCAGACCCAGTATACGGTTTACCGAAGGCGGACGATCAAACCAGTTAAAGGGACCACTGGGCACCATATAGACTTTTTTATCCTGGGCGGCCTTTATATTCTGCCACTTGGTATCACTAAATATTTCTTTAAAACACTGTCCCCAACAAATAATCAAGTCGG
>NZ_JAQVZX010000059.1 GCF_028707975.1 Syntrophomonas sp. | reverse complement strand
GGTTTACATTGATGGAATAGGAGCTTTGCGTGACCCCGTCATGCGTTTTTTGAATGTTTAAATGCCGTTCGTTAGCACCCACTCCATAGGGTTCGATCTTGATCACGGTAGCCCCCATATCTGCCAGAAGTTTGCTGCAATGAGGTCCAGACAGTACCCAGGTACAATCAATAACGGTCACACCATCCAGACTACCCAGTTTCACATCGTTGAATCCTGTCATAAATACTGCTCCTTTTTCATTGTATTCAGGCAGAGGGGCAGTTGTATTGCCTGTTTTTGTTTCTTGAATTTTATTGTCAGACCGGCCTTTTGGCTACATCCAGTAGTTCGATGGTTTGGCACTCGAGTTATCAAGTGCTTGACCACAAGTCTGCATTTGTTTGCCGCCTCATCTCTTTATTTCTTCAATTGTAGTATATTTACCTTCAATGGTAGAAATTTGGAATCAGGTAGTCGAAGATGCAAATGCATTATTATAATGTTTTCTAGTATTTAAAATGGGTTATTATCAAGGGGATTTTTAAAAAACAATAATTGAATTTAGGTGGGGAGAGCCCTATGATTTGCTATAATTGACTATATATCTACTTTTCCGGAGGGCAATCCATGGCAGAGCTTACTAATATCCTACACGGTGATTTGGATGCCTTTTTTGCTTCGGTTGAACAATTGGATAATCCCTCACTGCGGGGTAAACCAGTTGTAGTAGGAGGAAGTATGCATTCCCGTGGAGTAGTATCCACTTGCTCCTATGAAGCCAGAAAGTTCGGTATCCGCTCAGCTATGCCCATTGCTCAAGCCTACCGACTTTGCCCCCAGGCAGTTTTCCTTCCGGTTAATATGCCACGCTACCTGGAAATATCAAAACAGGTATTTTCCATTCTAAGTCGGTACTCTCCCATTATGGAGGTTATTTCTATCGATGAAGCCTTCCTGGATATCAGCGGCTGTTCCGGGTTGTACGCCAGCCCGGAAAAAATCGGCTGCTTAATTAAGGAGCAGGTTAAGTCCGAACTGGGGCTTACCATTTCAGTAGGTATTTCCTATAACAAATTCCTGGCCAAACTGGCATCAGATATGGACAAACCAGATGGCTTACGCATTATTACAGAAAGTGAAGCATTAGAACTATTACGACCGTTGCCGGTATCTCGAATATGGGGGGTAGGGCAGAAGACAGGGCAGCGCCTGGACAAACTGGGGATAAAAACTATTGGCGATATTCAAGACTTGCCCCCGGAATGGTTGGAAGACAAAATCGGCTCAGCCGGACGCTTGTTCTGGGAACTGGCTCATGGAATTGATAGCAGGGTAGTGGAACCGGAACATGAAAGGAAGTCTCTGGGCCGGGAAGAAACCTTCCCTGAGGATATTAACAATACCGCCTATTTAGAAAAACTAATTGCTCAATTTGCCGCTGAGTTGTGCAGGAAATTACGCCGGAAAGAGCTTTTAGCCGGCAGCATTACCATTAAACTAAGATATAGCAATTTTAAAACCATCACCCGCAGCAAGACCATAACTCCCTGCAATTCCGATATAATCATAACCCAAATTGCCGGCGAATTATTACACCAATCCTATAACAACAAACAACCCCTGCGACTTTTCGGCTTATCCCTGGGGCATTTGTCGCCGGCTGCAAGTTTGGAGCAGGGGAGTCTGTTCGAGCCCCAATTAAACGCTGATTATAAAAGCATTGACCGGCTCATGGATGAAATAAGGGACCGCTTTGGCCCCGGAGCAATAAACCGGGCCAACTTGTTGCCCCATAAGGATATTGAGTAATCCAGGGCAAAATAATAAAAATGAAAAGCAACCTCCAAAATTCTCAATATAATACCTAAAAAATCTTGACTATAGACTACTTTAGTTGATTTCAGTTGATAATAGTTTGTGAATTAATTATAATCGAGATGGGGGTGATATTATGGACGTAAATAAGGAGTTAATTACAGCCCAGGCTCTGGCTGAGGCCCTGGATCTTTCTGTGGAAACGATTTGGAGATATACCAGGGAGGATAAAATACCCTGTGTTGAACTGGGCAGCAGACAATACCGATATAAGCTGGATGATGTAATCAAAGCCCTGCGTGGTGACGTCTTTCGGGAAAATACCGCTCCGTATGAAACCAAACCGGTCAAGAAGCTCACTTATCAGGAGTACCTGGATATACCGGAAGAACCAGGCTATCGTTTTGAAATCCTAGATGGGATGTTGATTAAAGAACCATCACCCAATGTTATGCACCAGCGAGCTTCCCGCAAGCTGCAAAGGATTCTGGAAGATTATTTTTGGGAAGTTGATTCTGAAGGAGAAATCTTTAATGCACCTTTGGATGTAACCCCGCTTGATTACAATGTAATCCAGCCAGATATATTTTATGTAACAGGTGAACAGCAGCTGATTGTAAAAGATACCCGGATTGACGGGGCACCTGAACTGATAGTTGAGATTTTGTCACCTTCCAGCCGCCGCAAAGACCGGCTACAAAAAATGCAAATATATCAGAGGGCTAAGGTAAAACATTATTGGCTGGTTGACCCGCAGGAAAAAACCCTCGAATGTTTTGCCTGGCATGATGGCGTATACGCACTGGTGGCGTCCGGTATGGATGAAGATGTTGTGGAACACCCGAATTTTGCAGGGTTATCAATTAAATTAAAATCCTTATGGTCTAAATAAAATAAGCTTCTTGTATAGCTTTTGGCAATATACCTAAAATCTTAACCCACAATATTATACATAGTTCCCGTGAAGCGAATATCATCAATTAGCGAAAGGCTTTTTACAATAAATAAGACTTAGAATTTGCTGCCGAGAATTCTGGATTTTTCTAATAGCCTTTTGCTGATTTGCGGTGTAGACTTTGTTCCGGGGTTTACAATCTTGCCCAGGATTCTATAACCACCATAATGTAAAACGTGAATATGATAAAAAGGCGGATGGCACTATTATCCATATCCGAACTCTGCACTTCCCTGGGACCGGGCAAAAGTACCAGTTGGATATTCAGAGAATGACCTGTGCTAAGACCTGTAATGATAGTATAATCATGCCGATTGATTAGTTTTTAATATGGGTATATTAAGGTAATAAAGATAGAATTTAGGGGAGGATTAGACTGTGTACAAAATTATCTTTTATCAGTGACAATCCAGAACACGAATCAGACCGTAGCAAAGAATATATTAAACAGATATACAGGAGGTAAATAAAATTGAATCGTACATTTGCCATGGTAAAACCTGATGGCGTAGAAAAAGGCCTGGTAGGTGAAATTATTAGCCGATTTGAAAAAAAAGGTCTTAAGATTGTAGCGCTAAAAATAATGAAGATTACCCCGGAACTAGCTGAAAAACATTACAGCGAACATAAAGGAAAACCTTTTTTTGCTGATCTGGTCAATTTCATTACTTCCGGTCCGGTGGCGGCTATGGTTTTGGAAGGGGAAAATGTAATTCCGACCGTGCGCACAATGATGGGAGCAACCAATCCCCAGGATGCAGCACCAGGAACCATTCGCGGTGATTTTGCCCTGACCATAGATGAAAACATAATTCATGGCTCGGATTCACCAGAAAGCGCTATGCGCGAGATTGGCCTCTTCTTTAAGGAAGAAGAGATAGTCGCTTAAAAAACCACCGAAAAATTGAGCTATTAAATTCGCCTAATATTAACGGGATATTCAATGTAATATCCCGTTTTAATAAGGCAAATTACCTGCTCCTTTAACTATCCCAGAAAATTCATTACTAAACCTAAAACCACATCGGGATACTGCTCTAAAAATCCGTGACCGCCTCCCGGGATAATTTCTAGTTTGCTCTGTGGTATAAGTTGGGCAAGCAGTTTGGAGTTTTTCGGGTTAACCATAAGGTCTTGATCTCCGGTAAGAATCAGAGTGGGGCACTTGAGCTGTTCCAATCGTTCATAGCTATCAAAGGAGCGGGCAGCCTGGTAATGGTGCTCGAAAATTTCCGGAGGTATATGGAAAAATGTTTCACGTGTAACAATGTCTGCTATTTTGGTGGGATTATTTTCAATAAATTCCCGGGGATACATGCCAGCAACTATGGAATCGGCGTAGACATCTTCGACTTCTTTTTTTTCTTTAGTTTTTCGGTCAGGGAAAGGAATATAGTGCTTAGTTCCACAATGGGTAGCGCATAGTACCAACTTATCCACTTTCTCCGGCCAGGTTAGAGCCAGTTCCTGGGCAATCATCCCCCCCAGGGATAGTCCCATAATGTTTGCTCTAGCAATTCCCACTGCTGTCATTAGTTCTGCTATATCCTGGGCCAGCATGGGTACACTGTAATCTATATTCGGGGCATCGCTTCGTCCTATGCCGCGATAATCCATTAACAGTAAACGATATTTGGCCTTTAAAGCATTACGATACTCCGGTGACCAGATTTCCAGGCTGGAACCCATACCAGGAAGGGCCAGTAGGGGAAAACCCTCTCCCTCTATCTCATAATACATATTGATTCCATTGACCAAAGCATAGGGCATTTTATTACCTCCACAAAAATCCTATTAAAACAAATTCCTTTAATAATCATTTCGACAGGAGCAAATATTTCCCTTGTGGGACACGGGGACAGGTCCATTGTCCCTATCAACCTGTATATTAGAAGGTAAAGGTAGGTGAAAATATCACTTACCTGAAAACAACTTCTGGCTTACTATACCGGTTAATAAGCGGTAATTATATTTAGAAGTTGGAGAAACAGGCTATATACGCTATATTAAAGGAATGTAAACGATGATATCATCTCAGGGATTTCAGGGATTTTAGGGATTGATTTAATAACTGCGAACCGAGATAAATAGACTGCCTTGGTTTATAGAATATATTTCTGAACCAAATAGCTTTTTATCGACTTAAAAGGAGTAAATATTATGGAACAGATATTTAATCGCATACTAGAAGAAACCCATATATCGCTTCGGCAAATAAGAGCGGTAGTGCAGTTGCTGGATGACAAGAATACGGTGCCCTTTATCGCCCGTTACCGCAAAGAAGCAACTGGAGGCCTGGACGAAAACGAAATCCGTTTAATCGAAGAAAGGCTAAATTTTCACCGCAACCTGGAACATAGAAAAGAAGAAGTAATCCGTTTGATTGAAGAGCAGGGTAAACTCACTGCGGAGTTGGAGACCCGGATAAGGCAGGCCGGTAAGCTGGTGGAAATAGACGATATTTATCTGCCCTTTCGCCCCAAACGTAAAACCCGGGCGTCTACCGCTCGTGCCCGGGGACTGCAACCTCTGGCCGAATTCCTGCTTGCTTGCCCACAACAGGGAAAACCCGAGGAGGAAGCCGGACGTTACCTTTCGGATGAAGTAATCAGTATCGAAGTTGCCCTGCAAGGGGCTATGGATATTGTAGCTGAGCAAGTATCCGAAGACGCATCTGCCCGGGGGTGGATTCGGGAGTATAGTCGCAAACATGGAATGCTGGTGGTAGCGGCAAAAGATAAGAACGTGGAATCACCGTATCGTATGTATTATGAATACCAGGAGGCTGTAAACAAGATACCTCCTCACCGAATACTGGCTATAAACCGTGGTGAACGGGAAGAGATTCTAAAAGCATCGGTTTTTCTGGAGACTGACAAAATAGTGGATTACTTGAGTCGGCGTTACGTTAAGCCGGGAGTTACTGCAGAATACCTTACTCAGGCAATTCAGGATAGCTATAGTCGGCTGATCAAACCCTCCATCGAAAGGGATTTGCGGAATGAATTGAGCGAAAAGGCTGAAGAACAGGCCATAACGGTGTTTGCCAAAAACCTGCGCAGCCTTTTACTACAGCCACCGGTTAAGGGGCAAATCATTCTGGGTTTGGACCCGGCTTACCGTACCGGCTGTAAATGGACTATAGTTGATGACACCGGAAAAATGCTGGAGGTGGGAGTAGTATACCCTACACCTCCCCAAAAAAAAGTTACTGAGGCTGAGGAGATTCTGACCCGGCAAATTAAAAAGTATGGTGTAACTGCCATTGCTATCGGTAATGGTACGGCCTCGCGGGAAACGGAGCAGTTTGTGGCAGAGATGATGAAGAATAGGCAGTTGCAGATTCCTTACACTATAGTCAGCGAAGCTGGAGCCAGTGTTTACTCGGCTTCCCCGCTGGCAGCCCAGGAATTTCCACAGTTGGATGTAGCCCACCGCAGCGCAGTTTCCATCGCCCGCCGTTTGCAGGACCCCCTGGCGGAACTGGTTAAGATTGAGCCCCGGGCGATTGGGGTAGGGCAATATCAGCACGACCTGCCGCCAAAAGAACTTGACCAAAACCTGACCACCGTTGTCGAGTCGGCAGTTAATCAGGTAGGAGTGGAACTTAACACTGCTTCTGCTTCCCTTCTAACCTATGTGTCCGGTCTTTCTTCCACAGTAGCCGGCAAAATCGTGGAGTTTCGTGACCAGAACGGCAAATTCAAAAACCGCAAGGAACTGCTGAAGGTCTCGAAGTTAGGTCCCAAAACCTTTCAGCAAGCAGCCGGATTCCTACGCATATACCAGGCGGACAATCCCCTGGATAGTACTGCCATTCACCCGGAATCCTACCAACTGGCCTTGGGAATCCTGGAAATAGCCGGGGCAAGCCTGGAAGAAATCGGAACGCCTACCCTGGCAAATAAACTGGGCACCCTGAAGCCCGCAACCCTGGCTCAGAGCCTGGGAGCAGGGGAGCCAACCGTGAAAGACGTAATCGAATGTCTCCTGAAACCGCACCGCGACCCGCGCGAAGACCTGCCTCCGGTAGTATTTCGCACCGATGTGCTGAGTATCGAGGATATTACCCCAGGTATGTTCCTGACAGGAACAGTTAGAAACGTGGTGGATTTTGGTGCTTTCGTAGATATAGGGATAAAAAACGATGGCCTGGTACATATATCCCAGATGGCAGACCGCTACATCCGCCATCCCATGGAAGTCGTAGCCGTAGGGGATGTAGTAACAGTACAGGTACTGTCAGTCGACCGGGAACGGGGCAAAGTATCCTTATCCATGAAAACGGGCTAAATTGGAGCCAGGTGATAAGATATCTGATATCATCCCTAAAGTTTTTTATTTCCATAATGATGTTTGTTCCTTTTTTAGCGTGTGTCTTATGTTAATGATGCGCAGTAATTGTAGAATTAATGTGTAGGGAACGACCCCTGTGGCGTTCCGATAAATTTGAAGAAATATCAGGATTTTATCCGGATATAATTATCGAAAAATTTATTGTTATGCCAAACTACTTACACGCGATTATATTGATTTGCTTCGACAATTAATTCGCTGTTTTCAGTTGTGTTTGGTTTTTCAAGTTTAACAGTTTGATTATTACCGTTTTTCTTAATCTCTTCATTAACTTCAACTAATTTATCGCCAATTTGTACAGTAAGGTTTGCGGAGAGTTTTTGCATCTCTGTAAGACGAGTGTCTTTATTAGCTATAAACTCTTTTGCAGAAGGAGATGAACCTGCACGTGCTTTATCAAGCTCAATTTCGGATTTCAAAACCCTTGCATCTCCATCAACCTTTGTTTTTACCGAGGATATCACTTGTGCTTGCTTTATATTTAAGGATAAACTAATAATCGAATTCAAACGTTCAGTTTCAGTTTCCTCTTCGGTTTTTGGTTTAGCATCTTTGGTTTCTTTTTGTTTTTCCGCTTGCTGCTTTGCCTGCTCCGCCATTATTTGAGCAATCTGCTCATCAATGGTTTTAAGCTGTTCTTCGTAAGATTCAAGCTGTGATTTTATACTGTCCATATTTATCCCTTTTTCAAGGGTGTTGCCGATAAGCTCATTTTTTCTTTCAATAATATCTTGCTTTTGTTTCATCAAAGATTCAATAAGACTGTTTGTTTTTCCTAACGGACTGATAGAAAGAGTATCTTTTCTTTCGTGTTGTTGGTTATTTTTCAAGGCATAACTATTTTGGTTTAAATCTTGATTAATACGATAAACGTTTAAAAAACCATTTTGCATGCCTATGTTTGGATTAATACGCATTTTAACTCCTCCTTCAGTGATGATACTCTATATATCGGCATAAAGTACAAATGCTTTAGCTCAACGGGGACCTCGTCTGTATATGGGACATGGGGACAGGTTCATTGTCCCTATCAAATCCGGGGCTTTTTCAATAGAACAGACAGCCCAGAGTTAGGCTTTCTCGTTAAATCATAGTTTTTCTCAAAATCTCATAATTCTAGCTTATTAAAGCCACCTGAGCAGGGAAGTTTTGAAAAAACGGCATTGATATTGGTGAATTATTAAGAAAGAGCAATGAATTATCCAAGCAAAATGGTTTAGATTTCTCCAGTTATTTGGGCAAACAAGTAACGCTTATTACCTATAGTGTTTATAACAAACAGAATATAGCAGAAAACATAGATCTTATAATGGATGGAAATAAGGTAGTAGGATTCTGGATTGATGACCATGGCGACCCAGCTGATTTCAATGTGATAGTGAATGCTTTAAAAAACTAGCTGACGGTGTGAAAATAAACGAACAGGATCAAAAGCAGCTCCAAGTCATAAGATCTAAAATGTGGCGGTTTACCCATGTAAAATGGAATATTTTATGATATTATTATACGAGGAATGTACCATGAAAAGGGTGAATAAATGGATCTATACAGAGTTCTTGATTTATATAAGGTTGCCGTAGATGAGCGCAGACCGTTCGAGGGAGAGATGTTGACACAACTCAGAAATTACTATCGTATTGGCCTCACCTGGTCATCAAATGCGCTTGAAGGGAATACCCTTACGGAAAGTGAAACCAAAGTCTTGCTGGAGGATGGCTTGACTGTGGGAGGCAAACCCTTGCGTTATACTTTCGAAGCAATCGGCCACGCTCAAGCCTATGATTTCATGTTCACGCTGCTAAATAATAAAACCATTACGGAAAAAGATGTTCTTATGATGCATCAACTATTTTATGCGAGTATAGAAAAGGAATACGCAGGAAAATACCGCGATATGGATGTGTTTATTACCGGTTCCCAATATCCTGTGACCGAAACAAAACGCATACAGGCAGAAATGGATGAATTATTTCAATGGATTAGAAATGAACGAAATCAGTTTCACCCGGTAACGTTTGCGGCACAACTCCATAAAAGGTTTGTCTTTATCCATCCGTTTAAAGACGGAAATGGGAGAATTGCAAGACTCATTATGAACACGGCCCTGATACAGGACGGATACCTGTTGGCTATAATTCCTCCGGTGCTCAGGCATGAATACATTGAACTTCTTGAAAGGGCTCATAGAGATGACCAGTCTTTTGAGCGGTTTGTTGCTGAGCGGGTTATCGAATCTGAAAAGGAAATCATGCGACTTTTGCATATACCAATACCAAAGCTGGACAACGGCAACTGATATTAAAATTTTAGCGTGACCGCGTTGTTGCAACGATTAAAAACCCGATTAAGCCGCCTATTAAACAGGCAATACTATTATTTATTAAATGACCAACATCAGTATGACTGGTGACTAAATATTCCCCAACACCGTACAATATAGCTCCCAGTAAAATACCTGATGCCATACCTAAAAGTTTTTTAAAATTATTTCCCATAATTTTGGTTCCTTTATTTATCGTGCGTCTTATAGCCATAACTTTGTTTATTAGTCATTTATTCGAAAGGAATGTTAATAAGACGCATTGCTTCTAAAATCTTTTCTCGATTACTGGTATCAAAGTCTTCCCCATACCAGCGACGAAAGAACGCAGCTCTGGCTTCAGCAGGGGAAATGTCCGGTTTATCTTCTTCAATCGCAGCTCGGGTCACCGACCTCGCCATATCAAACATAGAGGCACCCATGAAAAATCTTTCGCTCTCAGTCTTCTGCTGCATCATTTCAAATAACTTGTTTTCTACCGTTGAGCAAGTATCGTTCATTTCTCAATTTCCCCCCATAATTGTCCTAAACCTAGTTCTTTAACCCAATACTCAATATATTCCCAATCAAGTTTTTCGGCCTGGTATTTTACTATACTGCTTACATCATTTAGCTGCAGTTCAGATTTGCTGTCTCTGGCCCAAAACAACTTGGAAACAATCAAATCCTCGGGACTTACTACCCACAATGTAAAATCAGCAATCATTTTCTTGACCCGTCTCTCAAACTCAAGCTGCCGGTAAGGAGAGTCTTTGCGGACGATGAAATCAATTTTAACTACGGCCTCATAATGAATAATATTAAACATGCTCTGTAGTTGAACGGCCTTGTTTACATCATTTTCATCTATATAAAAATCCGCGGAAAACTCTTCCGTAATCTTAGGAATTTGTTCAGCAGCAAGCTCAATTACAATATCAATATCTCTGGTCATGCGAGGTTGGGCATAAAAGCTACTGGCAACTGAACCGGAAAGCATATAGGGTATATCCAGTTCTTCTAGTTTAGTTATTACAAGTTTTAGTATTTGAATTTCAGTTGGTAAATTCATATTTATAAACCTACCTTGCCAGAAGTTTAATAAAATAATGCATTATATTAAGTTTATCATAACTATTATGTACCTTACATTCATTATATAATTGCAAGCCTACTACTGTTTTTCCCGGCTAGAGTCTTTCATTATGAGCGATTTACCATGAGGATGGGATTACAGCTGCAATAACCTTATCGGGGTCAAAGGGTTTGAGTTCTACTTTTTTACTAGTATAATGTGTACAAACCCACTGCAAATGGGAAGGTGAAATTATGGATGAACAAGATAAACGCAAAATAGAAGAATATAAGAAAAAGCCAATGATTAATTTTGCGGATTCAATAAACCGTTCAATGATACCTGACTTGGGGGAGTTAACAAAAGGAAACCGCTGTACTAGGATTATCACTACAGTTATAATTATTGGTATATTGCTTTTTCTTTTGTGGTATAAAAGTAATTTATAACCTGCGGCCCAGCTGTAACAACCGAATTAAGTACATATTAGACCGGAAAGACAGTTTGTTTTCCCGGTTTTCTATTTTGGGGTGATATGGGGTACCGCGCTCTACTTATCAACAGCAGGTTTTTTGAGTAAACTGATGTTAAGATAAATAAAAAGGACATAGGAGTATGCATTTATGGAGAAAAAAAGGCAGGTCATAGTTGTAGGGGGAGGGGCAGCGGGAAT
>NZ_JAQVZX010000173.1 GCF_028707975.1 Syntrophomonas sp. | reverse complement strand
AGATAAAAAAAGCCTTGAGCATCCTGGAAATAGTAAGTCAGGACGAAAAGGCCAGAATGATTTATGAAGCCAGGGAAGCGGAAATTCGTGATCAGATAACCAGGATTGAGTCAGCTCGCGAGGAAGGTCTCAAGGAAGGTATGGAAGAAGACTAGCACAAGGGGACAGTCCCTTTGTGTCCTCAGACCTACCGTGGTGGCGGTGCTTATGATTGGTAGCCTAGCTGCCTGCCACGGAACGTATTTGCGGCTGGTAAGACCATCGTTTTGACGTGACGATAAACTTGACCCCCAAGGTCGGGTGCTCAAGTGTATTTAAATGCGCTATATCCATGCTATACTGTAAATAAAAGGGGGTGATGCGGTGACCGAAATAAAAAGAGCGGAAAACATAGATGATCGCTTTATTATGTCCCCTAAGATTGATTTCGTATTCAAACTGATTTTCGGTGATGAAAAAAACAAAGATATACTGATTGCCTTTCTAAGTGCAGTATTAAAAATGCCGGTGGAGGAATTTGCGGGTATTGAGATAATCAACAACGAATTGTTAAGAGAATTTGCGGAAGATAAAAAAGGGATTCTGGATGTCAGGGCTAAAATGAGCTCCGGCAAACAGATAGATATAGAGATTCAGATACTGCCCACCCAGTTCATGCCAGCTAGAACCTTGTTCTATTGGAGTAAAATGTATAGTTCTCAGGCCCGGGCCGGGGATAGTTATGCGGTACTTAAAAAATGCGTAACCATCAACATATTAGACTTCAAATGCATTCCCCTTAATAAACTGCACAGCAGCTACCACTTGACTGAAGATGAGACTGGCCACCAACTGACGGACATCCTGGAGATACACTTTTTAGAATTGCCCAAGCTTTTTGATGAAGCTGTAGAAAAGGATGAAAGCGAACCCCTGATTCAGTGGATGGAGTTTATTGACGGTAAATCCAAAGGAGTGATGGAAATGCTGGCCACTAAAAATGAAGAGATAAAAAAGGCCCTAAGTATTTTGGAAATAGTAAGCCAGGATGAAAAGGCCAGAATGATTTATGAAGCCAGGGAAGCGGAAATTCGTGATCAGATAACCAGAATTGAGTCGGCTCGCGAGGAAGGCCTCAAAGAAGGTATAGAAGAAGGAGAAGTAAATGCTCTTGCAAGAACTGCTATAAAATTGCTGACTAAAAAATTTGGATTGTTACCAGAGGAACTCAAGACGGGGATATCAAAATTAGACCCACCAACTTTGGATATTATGATTGATGGCATTTTAGATTACGAAAGCCTGGAAGACATAAAAAAGCACATTTAACACTATTAGGGCCTGCCACGGGGACGGGAGCGACCGAGCCAGGTCGCAGGAGCACCAGGGGACAGTCCCTTTGTGTCCTCAGACCTACCGTGGTGGCGGTGCTAATGGCTGGTAGCCTAGCTGCCTGCCACGGAACGTATTTGCGGCTGGTAAGACCATCGTTTTGACGTGATGATAAACTAGACCCCCAAGGTCGGGTGCTCAAGTGTATTTAAATGTGCTATATCCATGCTATACTGTAAATAAAAGGGGGTGATGCGGTGACCAAAATAAAAAGAGCGGAAAAGATAGATGATCGCTTTATCATGTCCCCTAAGATTGATTTCGTATTCAAACTGATTTTCGGTGATGAAAAAAACAAAGATATACTGATTGCTTTTCTGAGTGCGGTGTTAAAAATGCCGGTAGAGGAATTTGCGGGCATTGAAATAATCAACAACGAATTGTTAAGAGAATTTGCGGAAGACAAGAAAGGAATTCTGGATGTAAGGGCTAAAATGAGCTCCGGCAAACAGATAGATATAGAGATTCAAATACTGCCCACCCAGTTCATGCCAGCCAGAACCTTGTTCTATTGGAGTAAAATGTATAGTTCTCAGGCCCGGGCCGGGGATAGTTATGCGGTACTAAAAAAGTGCGTAACCATAAACATACTAGACTTCAAATGCATTCCCCTTAATAAACTGCACAGCAGCTACCACTTGACTGAAGATGAGAGCGGCTACCAACTGACGGACATCCTGGAGATACATTTTTTAGAACTGCCCAAGCTTTTTGATGAAGCTGTGGAAAAGGATGAAAGCGAACCCGTAACCCAGTGGATGGAATTCATTGATGGAAGATCCAAAGGAGTGATGGAAATGCTGGCCACTAAAAATGAGGAGATAAAAAAAGCCTTGAGCATCCTGGAAATAGTAAGCCAGGACGAAAAGGCCAGAATGATTTATGAAGCCAGGGAAGCGGAAATTCGTGATCAGATAACCAGGATTGAGTCAGCCCGTGAAGAAGGCCTCAAGGAAGGTATGGAAAAAGGTATGGAAAAAGGCATGGAAGAAGGAGAAGTAAATGCTCTTGCAAGAACTGCTATAAAATTACTGACTAAAAAATTTGGATTGTTACCAGAGGAACTTAAGACGAGGATATCAGAATTAGACCCACCAACTTTGGATATTATGATTGATGGCATATGGGATTATGAAAGCTTGGAAGATATAAAAAAGAACATTTAACACTAGCACAATAATAGTTAGGGAAGCACAGGGGGACAGTCCCTTTGTGTCCTCAGACCTACCGTGGTGGCGGTGCTAATGGCTGGTAGCCTAGCTGCCTGCCACGGAACGTATTTGCGGCTGGTAAGACCATCGTTTTGACGTGATGATAAACTAGA
>NZ_JAQVZX010000172.1 GCF_028707975.1 Syntrophomonas sp. | reverse complement strand
CTCTCGTAAAGAAAGTGCCTGTGCTTATACTTTATAGCAATTTTCGGATAATATCGTCACGCTGGCCGTACATAAAGTCAATGATGGGAATTTCTATAAGGGTATAGGCACCGGGCTTCTGTTTGATACTGGCCCGGGCAGCAGCTACCATAATTTGTGCGGTTAAGGCCGGGTTGTTGACCTGCATGGAAAAGCGCAGTATTTGATTATGGGTTGAGCCCGAAACCCCTTTTCTTACCATATCAACCCCGTGTCCCATATCAATTAGCTGTTTGACATCCGCTACCGGGACAACATGGGTTTCGTCTTTGATGAAATAGGGGTCTGTTTTGATGGTTTTTTTAACTTCAGCCAAATTAGCCCCGGGTTGCAACTGAACATAAACGATACGGCGATGGATGCCGGTACCCAGGGGGATGGTCATGGATAAAGCATCCTCAACCCCATCCAGGGCTCGCACTGCTGCTGTGTGACCCATACTCATTCCAGGTCCAAAATTCGTATAGGTCAGGCCTTGGGGAACCATAAACTCATACATACAGCGAAGCATGGAATCTGTCCCAGGATCCCATCCTGCAGAAATAACTGCCACCGAATGGTTAGCCACAGCGATTTCATCCAATTCCAAGCGCAAATCAGCCAGTTGGCCGTGAATGTCATAGCAGTCTATACTATTAATCCCCAGACTTAGTATCTCCCGTGCCATAGAAGGCACAGCGCGGGTAGGGATGCATAATAAGGCCACCTGCACCCCGCTTAATTGCTCAAGGGATTGCACCATCTTTATATCCATTGCGGCTAGCATCCTGGCGCTATCTGAGCAATACGGCTGTTGAACTACGCCAAGCAATTCCATATCTATTGCAGATTGCAGAGCCTCCACTGCCATCCTGCCAACATTTCCGTAGCCGATTACCGCTGCTTTGATTTTTCCGTTCATAACTGCCTTCCTTTCATAAATCTATTACATTGTAGCGTATACAATCTAAAACAGAATTGCAATAAGAGTAAAGAGAGTAGATTGTATACATGCAGTAGAAAAAGGAATGCGAGTTTTTTGTTTAAAGATGGGCTGGAAAATCATATAATGGGACTAGTGCAAGAAAATATGGCCATTATTGTATATCTTATAGAACTGCTGAAAAAAAGGAGGGAAGAGCATAAAAAACAATATTGAGATTCGTAACTTGAGAAAGGTTTATAAGCTGGGGAAGGAAAAAGTGGTAGCTCTGGATGATCTGTCTCTGGATATATTGTCAGGAGAAATATGCTGTATCCTGGGAACCTCAGGTTCAGGCAAATCCACTCTCCTGAATCTTCTGGCTGGCTTGGAGAAGGCGAGCCGGGGCAGTATTCTAATCCGGGGAAAAAACGTTGGAAAAATGAATGAACGACAACTGGCCCTGTTCAGGCAAAAGAACATCGGCTTTGTTTTTCAATCATATAACCTTTTATCATCACTGTCGGCCCTGGAGAATGTGAGCCTACCCCTGGTTTTCCAGGGTGTTAAAAAAGAAAAAAGGGAGCAATTGGCCCGGGCCCTTTTACAGGATGTTGGGCTAAAAACCCATCTTAAACATAAACCGGCGGAGATGAGCGGGGGACAGCAACAACGGGTGGGAATCGCCCGGGCTTTTGTCGGCAGTCCTCCTATTATCCTGGCCGATGAGCCTACCGGGAATCTGGATTCCAAGACCAGCCTGGAGGTGATTCAGCTTATGTTGAAGCTGGCCCGGGAAAAGCAGCAGACCCTGGTAATTGTCACTCATGATAGCGAAGTGGCCGATTTTGCTGATAAAACCGTATTTATACGGGATGGAAAGATAGCGGAAGTCATAATGAATAATACAAATGTAGGGGAGAGAAGAGATGAAGTATAGGAGTGTTATTTTTATTGTTTTCGTGAGCATGCTTTTTAGCTGCTATAACCTGGGCTGGTATGAGCCGCAGCCGCTGGAGGCGGCGGATAACCTCTCTCCGGAAGAACCCAAACTGGTGATTGGGCGCAGTAACTCCATGCCGGTATTTAAAGCCGGAGAGGAAGGCAATTTGATAATACCGGTGCAAAACATCCGTGATGGTGAGGCGCGAAACATAAATGTTTCCCTCCTTATTGATGATGCTGGTAAGTTCCCCTTCGAATTGGAGAAGATGTCGCTGCAAACCGGAATGAGTTCTATTGGCGGCTATCGTACGGAAAGTGCCATTTTTTTTGGAATAAAGGTAGCAAAGGCAGCCGAATCCAAAATCTATCCCATCGGGGTTAAAATTGATTATACCAGTCAAAATGGTAATGAGGGCCAGTCTTCCGGTACTATATATGTGAAAATTGAAAATGAGCAGAAAACCCCCGGGCTTATACTGGCCGGAATCCAAATGGAAAATGAGCAGATAGACAGCGGGGAAAGCCAGACCATAGAGCTGAAGATAAAAAATGACGGGCATCTCACCGCCCGGGATATCGACATAAAACTGGCCGGGTTTACCGCCAACGGTCTACGGCTGGACCAGCCCCTCGATACCTTCCACCTCAAGGAGTTCAAGGGCCAGGAATTTAAATACATACCCTTTAAGATATACGCCGATCCCAGTATGGAGAGTGGAACCTATCCCCTTGATCTCGTACTGAAATATAAAGACGAGTTCAATAAGGATTACAGCAAGGAAGAGAAGCTTTATTTGACGGTGGAAGGCAGTGGACCGGAAGGCAAAAACAAAAAGGCCACCCCCCGACTTATAATCAACAACTACTTCTATGGCGG
>NZ_JAQVZX010000171.1 GCF_028707975.1 Syntrophomonas sp. | reverse complement strand
TCTTCAAAATATCCTGTTATTATTAGATAGTTATTTTTTCTTTATCTTAGCTATTTCATATGTTTATATGATAGCCACTCTAAATAATATGAAGAAATATGACTTATTATTAAAATCTGATGTAAAGGCCATTTTGGATTTTGGCAATCCTTTAGAAGGATATATGATTGCAGACACAAAGGAACAATATGTATTCAAGGAAATAAATGGTTCTGTCATATATATAAAAAAAGAAAATGTTTTAATGCTAACCTTGAAGACATAAGAACTTACAAAGGAATGGTTATTAGACTTGCCACGGGAAAGGTTCTTGTGGCTGGTAAGTCCAACAAAGCTAGCTCCCGACCAGGGGTACAGCAGGTGCCCGACCAAGGGTTCAGCAGGTGCCAGGCACTTAAGTTGTTAAGTTATTGCTTTGCCAAGATGGAAATCGCCTTTTGTTACTATTGTAACCAGAGGCGATTTTATTATATTTCCTCTGCATTCATTCTTTTGGCCGGTGGTTAAATTCAAGAAAAAAGGCTCTCTTGGAGAGCTTCAATTTGCGAGCTGACAGGACAGGATCCATCTTCCCCAACTGTTTGAAGTCAAAGCCTGTAAAGTGCAGTATAGCTATGCTATACTGTAAATAAAAGGGGGTGGTGCGGTGGCCGAAATAAAAAGAGTGGCAAACATAGATGATCGCTTTATTATGTCCCCTAAAATTGATTTCGTATTCAAACTGATTTTCGGTGATGAAAAAAACAAAGATATACTGATTGCCTTTCTAAGTGCAGTATTAAAAATGCCGGTGGAGGAATTTGCGGGTATTGAGATAATCAACAACGAATTGTTAAGAGAATTTGCGGAAGATAAGAAAGGGATTCTGGATGTAAGGGCTAAAATGAGCTCCGGCAAACAGATAGATATAGAGATTCAGATACTGCCCACCCAGTTCATGCCAGCCAGAACCCTATTCTATTGGAGTAAAATGTATAGTTCTCAGGCCCGGGCCGGGGATAGTTATGCGGTACTTAAAAAATGCGTAACCATCAACATATTAGACTTCAGATGCATTCCCCTTAATAAACTGCACAGCAGCTACCACTTGACTGAAGATGAGACCGGCCACCAACTAACGGACATCCTGGAGATACATTTTTTAGAACTGCCCAAGCTTTTTGATGAAGCTGTGGAAAAGGATGAAAGCGAACCCCTGATTCAGTGGATGGAGTTTATTGACGGTAAATCCAAAGGAGTGATGGAAATGCTGGCCACTAAAAATGAGGAGATAAAAAAGGCCCTAAGTATTTTGGAAATAGTAAGCCAGGATGAAAAGGCCAGAATGATTTATGAAGCCAGGGAAGCGGAAATCCGCGATCAGATAACCAGGATTGAGTCAGCCCGCAAGGAAGGTCTTAAAGAAGGCATAGAGAAGGGCATAGAAGAAGGTATGGAAAAAGGCATAGAAAAAGGCATAGAAAAAGGTATAGAAAAAGGTATGAAGGAATTAGCTGTCAAGCTTATAAATAAAGGGATCGATATTGATGTCATTATCCAAGCATCCGGCTTAAGTAGGGAAAAAATCGAAGCTCTACAGTAATCAGGGGTAGAGGTTCCTAAGTCTGCCACGGGCGCCTGCCATGGGGAAGGTTCTTGTGGCTGGTCTTTCTTTCTGAACCTCTTTAAAAGAAGGTTAAGTGCCTGTAAAGGGTTCTATAACTATGCTATACTGTAAATAAAAGGGGGCGATGCGGTGACCGAAATGAAAAGGGCGGAATTTGCGGAAGATAAGAAAGGAATTCTGGATGTCAGGGCTAAAATGAGCTCAGGCAGCCAGGCCCGGGCCGGGGATAGTTATGCGGTACTGGGAGCACAGGGGGACAGTTCTGTTGTGTTATTATATTTGCCCTGCTATGTTAGGCCCTTAATCCCAAAGATCTTCGCAAACTGGAAAGAAAATTAAGCAACAGAAACTTCTATTCCAGCCAGGCTGGGGATGATAAAAAGCGCTCTTGTTTTAAGTCCTGTAGTGATGACGGCTTTCCCGAGTTTCGTGAGATAGTATTTGTGAGTATGTGCAACTTTTTTGATCAGGCCGTGGAGCAAAAGGCGCTTCAAGATCCTGGAGACGGAAGCCGGGCTCAAGTCGGGAATGAATTTACGGATCATCTTGTTTTGAAACCCCTGGATGTTAAACTCTCCCCGGGCCAGGACTTCAAAAAGCTTACGATCGGCATGGCTGAAGAAATTGAAGCCTTTGTAGCTTCTCTCATCCTTCTTGACGGGATCGGAGATTTTGGCAAGATTCTTAATACCGTCGCTGGGATCGTCAAAGGTTGAGATAAATTCCAGGTAGCGCCGGTTTGGTTCTTTCAGCAGCTGGGCTAGGATATAGAGACTGTAGATGTTCTTTTTCATCGGGGCGACCTTGCTTTCTTTGCTACCGTCATGGTGCTGAACTTCACGGTAATGCCGGAATTGGGAGACATCGTTGGTGGTTGTTTCAATCCGCAAGATGATCCCGAATTTGTCGTACATTTTGATTGAGACCGCACCCATCTGGTGCTTAATTCTCGTACCGAGAATGCGTGTGTTGAAGTTGTTGCCCATTTCGCCCTGGTAGTTCCAGTGGAGCTTCTGCCCCAAGAATGAGGCGATGTTCTCCGGTTTCACGGAGTGGACGGCGGTGCGCACCAATGTTTCATAGAGCGGCCCGAGATCGGCCTGTTTCTTGAAAACAATATCGGTGGCGTATTCCGCCTGCATGATGCTCCATCTATAGA
>NZ_JAQVZX010000058.1 GCF_028707975.1 Syntrophomonas sp. | reverse complement strand
TTATTGGTTCTAATTCTATTTTAGCTGATGTTAATACTATCAATATGGCGGTAGATGGAAAGTTGGTTAATTTTCCTGACCAGAGGCCCTATATAGACAATAATAACAGAACTATGGTTCCTGTTAGGTTCCCGGCGGAAACTCTGGGAGCTAATGTAGATTGGCTACCTAATACTAGACAGGTACACATCATTAATAAAGCTCATGATGCTCTTAAGGATGCTGATATTATGGTTACCATAGATAAAAAGGATGTAGTAGTAAATGGCCAAATCAAAATTATGGATACCACAGCAGTAATCGCCAATAGCCGCACTATGGTACCAGTAAGGTTTATTAGTGAATACTTAGGAGCAGTAGTAACATGGCATCAAGATAGTAATGCAGCACACGTATTTACTAAAGGACAGACAGTAGAAGAACAAAATAAAATTATGAAACAAATAGCCCAAGAACTAAAAAAACAGCAGACCACAGAGCAGAATGGGTTTATTAAGCCCCCAGCAGTCAAACAAAATATTACTACTAGGAGCGGCTCATATGTAGAAAACACTTATGAATGTAAGAAGTTGCCAATAGAAGTTAATGGAACGAGAATTCTTAAATTAGATTATGTAAAAGGGACTCCTGAGGAAGTTAAATATAATATAGATGGTTATTTAAATGTAACAAAAAACACTGACAATCCTCTAAGTGGTTTATTAGTACAAGGGGACTTTGGGTGGTGTAGTATATCTACTTGTATAACAAGTGAAGGTACGTGTATTCCAAATGGTGATGGCACTTTTTATAATATTTTTATATTTGGTGGCAAGGGTTATGATTTAGGAACACCTATGATAGAAGAAGTTAAGAAAATAGGTTTTGATGGAGCCGATGGAGTATACTTTATAGATAATCCTTATTATAAGCAATAAAGGAGGGTATGAATATGTTAAAAAGATATTATAAGTTCTTAATTATATTTGTATTATGTACATTAATTACTCCTCAAGGAATATCAAATAAGTGTTTGACAGCTCAAGCAGAAGAATATAAATCTTATAAAATGATTGTTATGTGCTATGCTGATTGTTGGAGAAATAGTGCTAATAGATGGATTGATGAAACAGGGTATGATGGAACAGTATATCCTGCACTAAAGCCTGATGGACCACTAATAGCAGAATTTAGAATTAGGGAAGTATGTCCTATAAGTACAAATGGACAGGTTATAGTAGAAAGTGTAGAAGCAGTACCTTCTGTAGTAAGTCAGGAATTATACAATAGTCTAGATAATAAGGACAATATTTGGGTAGCAAATACAAGTTACGGCGACCCAATATGGGTAGAAAGTTTGGATAAATTAAATTATGAAATAATGCCATTAGCAGGAAGAATAGGCGGTTTATCCTATACCCAAAGCGGTTCTCGGGGACAGAATGCAGATATAACACTAAATAATGTTGAATTAAAAACTATAACCAAAGACCCAACTCAGGCAGTTCCATCAGGAATATCTGGTGAATATTTACCAAATCATACAGGAAATGCGCCTACAGTACAAGGTAGAAGAATATTTTTCCCATTAATCCTAGATTCTCGAATGGGAGTGTAAATCCTTCCGTGTAGGGCGGCCGGGCAAGGTTGCCAATTCTAGTGGGTGGGAAGCCCCACCGGGGTAAAGTCTAACCAACAGCCCCGTAGCCAGCCCTTGGAGGCTTACAGGCAACTGTAGGTTTTAAGTCTGGTCATGGAGCAAATATTGTGGCACTCCCGTGAGGAAACGGGGAGCAACGGTGAAAACAAACCTGCTCCTAAAATCAGAAAGGCGCACTTCTACTCGACAACGCAAAATGGACTACAAGGCTAACCATGATATATTTGTTATATGGAGCTTTAGCATCTTTAGGTTTCTTTATTTTTTTAGCAGCTATTACTGAATTATTAGGCGTTTCTGATTACACCTATATTGCTATATGCATGCTTTTTGGTACAGTAGTAACTTGTACATCCTAGAAGCGGTTCATAATTTAAGAAGAGATTTGCATCAAAATAAGAATATGAATAATTAGAAGACTAATACGGATAGCTTGCTAATAATGCCCCTTACAACTTGCTATGTAAATATTATCTCCATCGATACTGTAAATTAATCTATGTGCGGATGTAATACGACGGCTCCAGTACCCAGACAATTCATGTTTCAAAGGCTCTGGTTTACCTAAACCATCATTACCATTTCTTTCGATATCTTTTATTAAATCATTAATTTTTCTTAGTATCTTTTTATCATTAACTTGCCAGTATAAATAATGCTCCCAGGAGATATCTGAAAATATCTTATTCATCTAATAGCTCTCTTTTCTTTCCTCTACCTTTTTTTAACTGTTCAATAGACTGCAGTAGTTCATTATAATATTCCGGATTGCTTCGTACATAAAGGTTTTCCAAAAGGTTGTTATACTCTGATTCAGATATAATTACTACATTTTCGCCTCTCTCCCGAGTAACGATGATAGTTTCAAAATCATAAGTAGCCTTGTCACAGTATTCCTTGAAGTTTTGCCTTACATCTGAATAATTTGTAGCTATCATAGAAATCACCTCTTTAATATATTGTACAATGAAGCGTACAATTACACAACAAGTTTTTAAAGCTTTCCTACTTGACAAGGGGACGGGGGTATTGACATACTTGACAAGGGGACGGGGGTATTGACACACAGTAACTATATATGGTATTAATTACCACAGAGGTGATTTTTGTGCCAAGAGTAGCAAGGATAAAAAGTAAGAGTGGAATATACCATGTTATTATGAGAGGAATTAATCGTCAGATTGTGTTTGAGGAGAATGAAGATTGCGTCAAGTTTATTCAAACCTTGCAGAGATACAGGGCGATTTGTAAATACAGATTATATGCTTATTGTTTGATGGGTAATCATCTCCATAAAAAGTATGACAGGGTAGGGTACTTATTTCAGGATCGATTTAAAAGCGCGCCTGTAGAAGATGATGGATATTTAGCTTCATACTGCTTGCGTCTTATACAGTCCAGAAAGAATTGTTTTTCCTCATCACTAGCGAGAATCGACTTTCTCTCATTGCCCCGCAGCATGATGCGGGAAATGCCACTATCGGTCATTTCCCTTGCTCTTTTCGTCACTTCGCCTACCCCCCCACAACCACATTATATCAGGCGAAGATCCAGCAGGCAACAGAACCGTCCCCTTGCCTGCTTGACCCTAGTCAGTTTCTCCCGGAGCCTGTTTTATGAGCTCGATTTCCTGGCGGCTTAAGCCGGAAGTTTCAATAATAACATCAATATCAATACCTCGATTTAACAATTTCATGGCCAGTTCCCTTATGCCTTCCCTTATGCCTTCCCTTATGCCTTCTCTTTGGCCTTCCAGCTTGCCTTTCATCTCAGCTTCATATAAATCTGAATTTCTATCCATGATGGTTTTTAGTCTTTGTTCATAGATTTCTTTGGCTCTGGGATCGGACGCCATTTTTTCCAGCGCTCTTTTGGCCTGCGCTATGGCCGGGTCTTCTTCGCTTAATCTCTCCAGCAGTTCCATGTCATCCCATCCTTTCAGAAACATTGCCCACCTATCCAGGGGTTTTTTATAATCTGCTAGTTCTCGGTATAATTTGGGTAGTTCGATAAAATGTATCTCAATTGCATCGGTTAAATCAAAGTTTTCTTTTACTTCCCGCATCCGGTAACTGCTATGGTAGTGTCGGCTGTTTTTTATTCGTACGAAGTCCAGTATATTAATGCCTATGGCTCTTTTTAGATTCTGATATCTGCCTTTGGTTATTTTCTGGTCGCCAAATATGCGGCAAATATAGTAGGTGCTGCGCCTTTCCATGTTGGCCCTGTCACCAATCTGCATTTCCACATCCACCAGTTCTCCACTACCTAATTGTACCTTAATGTCAAGTATGCCATAGCTGTCATCTATATACTCTTGCTCCAGGTAGGGGTTCAATATTTTCACTGCTATAATCTGTTGATCTTTTTTCCAAGCTAATACGGCATTAAGAAAACTGATTAAAATACCCTTATTCTCTTCAGTACCAAATATGCTCTTAAATACTATGTCTACTTTGGGATCAAGTCCCTGTGACAAGCCGGTCACCACCCCTTCTGTTTATATTTTATCATAGAGTAGAAGCTTTCCGAAAGTGTATTCTGTTTACTGTTTGCAACCTATTCCCAGAATCAGAACCTGCTTCAATCCCTCCCGGTTGGCATAATCCAAGGCTTTCTTCAGCCTCTTGCCACTAATATCGACCTCTGCTCGCAGGCCATAGCCTATGCTGAACGCATAAAATGTGAACGATTGGATGGCAGCTATTGGAGGGATTTTATTGGCGACACCATAATAAAAGCCTATAATGTATATAGGTCAAAAAACTAGCATGGTGCATGGGGGTAAGGTGTATGGAAGCAATGATTAGAAAGCAAACCTATATAAGCAGCAGGCAGAATAAAATGATAAAAAAGAAGGCGATGACGGAGGGGACAACTGAAGCAGAAATAATTCGCCGGGCAATAGACAATTATCTTGAGAATGAGATGCTTGACGAAGACCCACTGTTGGGGATTATAGCGATTACCGATAAAGAACCGTTTGACGGGTCTTCCAAGCATGACAGGTATATCTATGATGAGCAGGAGTAAATTATTTATTGATACCGGGGGGTTTATTGCGCTGGCCAATGAAAGAGACCAGTACCATAAAGTGGCGGCAAGCTTTTACCGGCAATTAGATGGTGGTATTATTCGCGTTACTTCCAACCTGGTTATCTCTGAAACCTATACATTTTTGCGTTATAGAATAGGTTATTCTGTAGCCATGCGTTATTTACTTTCCACCAAAAAAGCGCAAAGCAGTGGATATTTGCAAATCCTGTTTTCCAACGAGAAGAGCGAAGAACAGGCGCTGAAAATTCTGGAAAAGTATAATGACCATGATATTTCATATGTTGATGCTGTCAGCTTTGGCCTTATTATGTCGGATGCAAGGATTGACCGGGTACTAACATTTGACCGGCACTTTCTCCTGATAGGCAAAGAGATTGTTCCGCAGGCACTGGGCACTTGAGCGGCGGTCTGCCAGGGGGACGTTATGGGCAAGGCAGATGAAAAGGAGGCCAAGAGAATGTTAGAGATAACTACATCCTGGGAAGAAAAGGGCAGAGTGAAAGGCATAGCTGAAGGCAAAGCGGAAGGCCAGGTCAGCATACTGCTGCGACAGTTGAAAAAGAAGTTTGGATATTTGCCGGTTTTTTTGATAATCGTTTGTTTTTCCAGGTGAGTATCGTCGTGCTGTCCTGTCATGAATCATTACCCCCCAACTACTGTCGAACAATAGAAATAAACTTTTGCCGGGTATCGATAAAGGTGGTTGACACTGCCCTGATCATAGTCATACAATAAGCGTAGGTATTGCAGTAATGCAGAAGGAGCGTTTTATTATGTTGGCAAAAGTTCGTGATCGTAATGTAATAACCATCCCCAGTGAAATTATTAAAGCAGCAGGTATTAAGCCAGGGGATGATGTGGAAATTATCATGGAGGCTGATGGGTCTATCCGTTTAGTTCCTGTTTTGGTTATTCCCAAGGATCAGGCATGGTTTTATAGCGAACATTGGCAAAAGGCCATGGCTGAAGCTTCCAAAGAAGCAAGTAGCGGCAAAATAAAGACTTACGATAGTCCTGAAGACTTTTTTACCCTGGTAGAAAATGAAATGGAATAAGTGCTGATGTTCAAGATGCAAACAACCCCGCAATTTGAAATCATGGTTAGGAAATTTGCTAGATCTGACAAAGCCGCCTACCAACAAATTAAGAAGGCAATTGCTGTGCTTTTGGAAAATCCCGCCCATCCCAGCCTGCGTAGCAAGCCCATAAAAGGGCATAAGCCTTTAATGGAAGCATCTGTTAACATGGATGTTAGGATAGTATGGCAATATGCAGGCAGCAATACGATCCTATTATATTGTTGATCGCCATGATCGCGCTTTACCATAAAAGCAAATTATTAAAACCTATCCTTATTGAACCCTCCATGCAGGTATCTATTTCTTAATATCCATTCCGATTTCGTGTCCCACCTTTGCACTGCTAGGTCTTGTCTCTTAGGCCAGCGGGGAAGTATGGGAGCAGGCAAGAACAGCTTTACGGAACCTTTCAGTTCGAATTACCCCCCTAAATATTTTTTGATATCAAAAATTTGATGTCACTGCAAAAAGTTATATTTATGCAACCCTTATGCAACAAGAAGGGTTTTTGCAGTAGAGTCAAAATTTGAGCAATACGATAAAATACTCTGATTGGGCAAAATAAAAAGGCATAAATAATGCAGATTCTCTTAAGGGAGACTTGTCCTGTTTGACGGGCGGGGTATAATAATTATACTTAATATAGTGGTGTAAGACCGTATACACCACTATATATTGTGGTTAGCAAAAAAAGGAGGATTCGCATTCATGGATATCAGCAAGATTAAAAAAAGAGATAGCCGCATAGTTCCTTTTGAAAAAGAGAAGATTACCAAAGCTATCTGGAAAGCGGCCCAGGCGGTGGGCGGCAAGGATTACCAGATGGCTCTGGATTTAACCGACAAGGTAGTGGAGATTGCCCAGTATGTTGATGACGATGAGATAGCCACCGTTGAGGGTATTCAAGATCTGGTGGAACGGGTTTTGGTCAAGAACGGCAACTACAAAACTGCCAAAGCTTACATACTTTACCGCAAGCAGCATGAAGACATGCGTGAAACCAACCAGCTGTTGTTCAATAACAAGATTATTGCCGATTACCTGGGGCGCAACGACTGGAGAATCAAGGAAAACTCCAATATGACTTACTCTTTGCAGGGTATGAATTTTCATATATCTTCGCTGATTGTTTCCCAGTACTGGCTTAATCAGATATACCCGCCCGAAATCAGGCAGGCCCAGGCCACAGGTGATTTTCACATTCACGATCTGGGTATATTAGGGGTTTACTGTGTGGGCTGGGATATCCGCGATCTTCTGCTGGAAGGTTTCAAGGGGGTGCGCGGCAAGGTGGCCAGCGGCCCGGCCAAACATTTCCGCTCTATTCTTGGCCAGATTGTCAACTTCTTCTTTACCCTGCAGGGGGAGGCGGCTGGAGCTCAGGCCTTTTCCAACTTTGATACCCTCCTGGCCCCTTTTATCCGCTATGACAATCTGGACTACCGCCAGGTCAAGCAAGGCTTGCAGGAATTCGTTTTCAATATGAATGTTCCCACCCGGGTAGGCTTTCAGACTCCATTTACCAATGTTACCCTGGATCTCAAGGTACCCGAATTCATGAAAAATGAACCGGTGGTAGTTGGCGGGCGCTATATGGACGCTACCTACGGTGATTTCCAGGCGGAAATGGATATGTTTAACCAGGCTTTTGCTGAAGTTATGATGGAGGGGGATGTGGAAGAGCGGGTATTCACCTTCCCCATTCCCACTTACAATATAAGTGAAGATTTTGATTGGAATAATCCCAACTATCATAAAATATGGGAAATGACCGCAAAATATGGCATTCCCTATTTCTCTAATTTTATCGGCTCCGACATGAACCCAGAAGATGCCCGCAGCATGTGCTGCCGTCTGCGCCTGGACAACCGGGAATTACGGAAGAGAGGCGGCGGGCTTTTCGGGGCTAATCCCCTGACCGGTTCCATTGGTGTGGTTACCATCAACATGAGCCGCCTGGGTTACCTGGCCCAGGATAGGGAAGACTTTTACCAGCGCCTGAGCACCCTTATGGATATGGCTCATAACAGCCTGGAAATCAAACGCAAGATTCTGGAAAACCTCACCGAATCTGGGCTCTACCCTTATTCCCAGTTTTACCTGCGCAATGTCAAGGAAGCCATGGGACAGTACTGGAAAAACCATTTTTCTACCATTGGTTTAATTGCTATGAATGAAGCCTGCCTTAATTTCCTGGGTTCTGATATCGCCAGCGAAGAAGGAATGGCTTTTGCCCAGGGAGTAATGGACTTTATGCGGCAAAGACTGCTGGCTTACCAGGAGGAAACCGGCAATATATATAATCTGGAAGCAACTCCGGCTGAAGGGGTAAGCTACGGTATTGCCCGCAAGGATAAGGAGGCCTATCCCAATATTATTGTGGCCAATGAAGCGGATTACCGGAGAGGAGCAGAGCCCTACTATACCAACTCCACCCAGCTGCCGGTCAATTACACCGATGATTTGTTCAAGGCTTTGAGCCTGCAGGATCAGCTGCAAAGCCGCTATACCGGCGGTACCGTCTTCCATATTTTCCTGGGCGAATCTCTTCCTTCCATCGATTCCGCGCGGAAACTGATAAAGAAAGTCTGCGAGCAGTTCCGGCTGCCCTACTTTACTCTTTCGCCCACTTTCAGCATTTGCCCCAGCCACGGCTATATCAGTGGTAAAAGCTACAACTGCCCCATCTGTGCCGCCGCGGGGAAAGAAACCACCTGTGAAGTATATTCTCGGGTAGTGGGCTATTTGAGACCAATCGACCAGTGGAATGCGGGCAAACAGGCCGAGTTCCAGAGCAGAAAGATGTTTGACCGGGCCGTGGATAAGGGAAAAGAAATCCAGCCTTCGGAAGTTGTCAGTGGATAAATACCTATGGATTAAAGCTTAAAGGGGCGCCCTGCCTGATGAAATATGCTGGTCTAATTAAACAAAGCCTGGTGGATTATCCGGGTGAAATAGCCGCTGTGCTTTTCACCCGGGGCTGTAATTTTCGCTGTCCCTTCTGCCATAATGCCCATTTGCTAGCAGAGAAAAAAAGAGAGCCAGGAGCAGAAAACAGCCTGCAAGCCGGGGGAGATAAAGAGAATATTGGCGATGGTAAAACATATGATATCGAATCCATACTGGAGTTTCTGCGGGAAAGAAAAGGCTTCCTCGATGCAGTGGTCATAAGCGGTGGGGAACCCACCCTGCACTCGGAACTGGCCCAGGATTTGCAGCGTATTAAAGAAATAGGCTATCTCGTAAAGCTGGACAGCAATGGCAGCAACCCGGAGCTGCTGGCTTATCTTTTACAGGAAAAACTGCTGGATTATGTGGCCATGGATATTAAGGCCCCGCTGGACTTCAAAAAATACCTGCAGGCCAGTGGCCGCTTGAGCTCCCGGCAATTTTTCAACATCCGCAATTCTATCAACCTCTTGCAAAATGCTCGGATTGCGGTGGAATTCCGCACTACGGTAGTGCCACTACTGCACAGTCCCGAAGACATCCGCAGTATCGCTCGGTATATTAAAGGAGCCCGCCTCTATTCCCTGCAGCAATTCAACCCTGCCTACACCCTTGCTCCTTCCTATGAAGCGATAGTACCTTTCAGCCTGGAGGAAATGCAGGAAATAGCCGAGCTCTGTAAACCCTATGTCCAGATGGTGCGAGTGGTCAATATTTAACAAAGAGCCCATGCGCTACAAAGATCCCAAAAAAACACAAGCCCATAGTAAATAGCTTACTATAACTTAACTTGCCGTAATGGGTGCAAGCCTACTCCCAGAGCGAGGCATTGACGGACCAGGGCTACCGCTTCTTCGAATCCAGGCATATTAACCATGAGCGTAGCACTGAAGACTACTCTTGCCTGATGAAGCTCCCCAATAGCCCGGTTTACCCCGGGGGATAAGCCAAAATCATCAGCATTAATAATGAGGTACTTCTTCATTCCTGGCCAGCTCCTTTGATAATACAGTATTCAATTATATTATATATTTATAATAGGTACAAAGCGCTCATCAATTCAATCTTATCTACTTTTGTCCACCTGAGGACAGCTTTTTGCAGCCAGGCTTGCAGTTTGACCATTATATATCAGAAGCTCAGATTTATAGGCCTTGATGAAAAGCTTATCCTTGACTACAATAAGGATAATATCCTGGCAAGGCACGAAACTTCTTAGCAGTTTAGGGCTTCTTACCCTTGATAGAGGACGATATTTGTGATTACCCGAATGGTAGTAAGAAAAGTGAGGAGTAAGGGGTGAGGGTTTTAATTTATTTCCTGCTACATCTTACTATTCAAGCCCCTACTAAATCACTTTTCATCAGTGGTTGTGGCCCCCGGCCATGAGGAGTTCTACTGTATAGTTTTACAAAGTTGACGAGGGAGAAAATGCTTGTTAACAAAGCTGGAGAGGAAGCCCGGCAGGGTTAAAGGGGGTTAGAAAATGCACCTTAGTAAATTTGACCGAATTAACGGTGTTCTGGATGAGGAACAGGTGGAAAACTGGGTGGCCGAGTATTTCCATAGTCTCTTAAATATTTTTAATGCCTTCTTTTGCAAGCTGGAGGTGGAAGAAGCTGTAAGTCGTATGAGTGCCATACCTTTTGAGAAATTGGTTTTAGAACAATTAGCAGATGAAGATGAAGAGGTTCGGGAACTGGCCCGGTGCGAAATTCGCCAACTGGCTGAAATCGAATTGGAATTCATGCGGGCCTACTTATAACGAGGAGAAATACCTCTCCCGTTCTTATGCGACTGGGTTCCTATTAACAAAATCCTATTAACAAAACAGGCGGCGGATTCTAATCCCCCGCCTCGTTGCAGCGCTGTGCTGAAACTGCTCCGCAGTTTCTTCCGATGCTTAATGACCGGAAAGAAAAGCACTGGGGAGGTTATGGTTAACAATTTGGCCGGCTTATATGCCATAAAATTAGGAGGATAACTCGTTAATGGAAAAGTGCAATATATGTAGTAAAAGTTTTCCCGAAGCCGCCTTGAGGAAGATGGTACAAATTATCGAGAGAAAAGCCTATCTGAATCAAATATGCCCCTCTTGCCAGACCATTGTTGCTAACAATCCCAGTTATTACTACCTGGTGGAGAGCAAAAACCAGGGGGCAGATAAGGTTTGACCTGGGCATTAAAGATTCCATGCCAATGTGCTCGCGGCCTGGTTCTCCTGACGCTTGACGGGACCCTGCTGTCCTGCTATTATCTATGTGTTAATAAATTATGCCGATGTGGCTCAGTGGCAGAGCAGCTGATTCGTAATCAGCAGGTCGCCGGTTCAAATCCGGCCATCGGCTCCATCAAGAAACTAATAACCACCGGGGTTCGTGGCCCTGGTGGTTATTATAAAAAATCCTTAGAAAGTGGTTTTGCTACCGAATTGCTACCGAGATGCAAAACCGCTTATTTTTTTGCCCTTCTTAAAAAGCTTTTCATCGAGACCTTGAATTGCTTCCTTTTTGGCTTCCATTTCTACATGCGCATAAAAATTATAAGTGGTACGGATATCAGCATGACCTAATAAATCGCTTACCACTTTCATATTTTTTCCCATGGTCAAAAGAGCAGTGGCGAAATTATGCCGATGGGTAGATGAGGGGTTTGGGTTTGATGACAGGCTTCTTTATCTCAGTAAGAGCATGGGACACACAACGATTGAGAGCACTCGCTATTACTATTCTCTTGTGCCGGGGATGTCACATCTTCTG
>NZ_JAQVZX010000170.1 GCF_028707975.1 Syntrophomonas sp. | reverse complement strand
AGGTGATTTTGCCGTCAGTCTCCGCTCTTTCCAAGGAGGTATAGAGTATTCTCAATACCAGGGTATTATTAGCCCAGCCTACACAGTTCTACGGCCAAAGATTAAACTTCATGATGACTTCTACAGACACTTTTTCAAATCTTACATATTTATAGAAAAATATCTAAGTATCTCAGTAATTGGTATCCGGGATGGGAAACAGATTAGCATCCCGGATTTTATGACACTTAAGCTCCCTTATCCCCCTATGGAGGAGCAAAAAAGCATATCCGCTATTCTCAACAACGCCCACCAGGAGATCGATCTGCTAAAACAACAGGCCGAGGCCTATCGGAAACAAAAACGCGGTCTGATGCAAAAGCTGCTAACCGGGCAGTGGAGGGTTGTAGTAGAGGAGAGGGTGAAATATGGAGAATAAGACAGCATACCAGGTGAACTCTTTTCCTCATGATGAAAAATATCTCTCCCAGATCCCGGCCCTGCAGCTAATGATGAATCTGGGCTATACCTACCTGACACCAAGACAGGCTTTGGTTGAACGGCAGGGAAAGAGAGGCAATGTCCTGCTGGAAAACATCCTGCGCCGGCAGCTCAAGGAACTGAACCACATTCAGTACAAGGGACGGGAGTTCCTGTTCAGCGAGGAGAATATCCAGAGTGCCATTCAGACCTTGAAGAATATCAAGTATGACGGGCTGCTCCGAACCAGCGAAATCATTTATGACCTTATAACCCTGGGTACTTCCCTGGAACAGACTATCGAGGGCAGCTCCAAGAGCTTCAATCTTCATTATATCAACTGGCGCCAGCCCGAGCGCAACGCCTTCCATGTCACAGCCGAGTTTGGGGTGGAGCGCAGCCGCAGCATTGAGACGGTCAGGCCGGATATCGTGCTGTTTATTAATGGCATCCCCCTGGCGGTAATCGAATGCAAGTCCCCCGGCGTGGAACTGGAGCAGGCAGTTTCCCAATCCATTCGCAACCAGAGCGACAATTACATCCCCAGGCTTTTTATCTATACCCAGTTGGTGATGGCTTTGAATAAAAACGCCGCCCTTTTTGCCACTACCGGCACTCCGGCCCGCTTTTGGGGAGTATGGAAAGAACTGCGGGACCGGGAGGAGGATGTGGCCCGGCTGGTTAACGCCATACTGCCTGGGGCCCGCCAGGATGAGCTTTTCTCCGCTGCCTTCGCTAATTGCCGAAATTATTTCGCCGCCCTGGAAGCAGAGGGTGATCGACTGCTTACGGAGCAGGACCGGGCGCTCTACAGCCTCTGCCGCCCGGAGCGGCTCTTGGAACTAGCCTATCGCTTTACTGTATTTGATGGCGGCATCAAGAAGATTGCCCGCTATCAGCAGTATTTCGTGGTCAAATCAACCATGGAACGCATCAAGCAGTTGGATAACGATGGCAGGCGCAAAGGGGGCATTATTTGGCATACCCAGGGCTCGGGCAAATCCTTGACCATGGTGATGCTGGCCCGGAACCTGGCCCTGGATTCCGATATTCCCAACCCACGTATCGTGCTGGTTACCGATCGCGATAACCTGGACAAGCAACTGCGCAATACCTTTGCCGCTTGCGGCCTGGAACCCAGCCGGGCTAGCTCCGGTAGGAACCTGCTGGAGCTGGTGGCGGAACAAAAAGCAGCCATTGTAACCACCTTGATTCATAAATTTGATAAAGCCTTAAATGTCAAGAAGTTTCAGGACCAATCAAACAACATCTTCATGCTCATTGATGAGAGCCACCGCAGCAATTTCGGCTCTTTCTCCGCCCGTATGCGGCAGATGTTTCCCAACGCCTGCTATTTGGGATTTACCGGAACGCCGCTTATGAAAAAGGAAAAGAATAACTTTCGCAAATTCGGCGGCTTGATCGAACCCCACTACTCCATCCAGCAAGCGGTTGAGGACGGAGAGGTCGTGCCCTTGCTCTACGAGGGACGCCATGTAGAAATGGAGCAGAACCGGAATGCCATCGACCTGTGGTTTGACCGCCACACTCAGGGTCTGAGCCGAGAGCAGCGGGCGGACCTGAAAAAGAAATACGCCCGCGCTGAGATGTTGAACAAGACGGAACAGGTCATCTATATGCGAGCTTTTGACATCTGCGAGCATTTCCGGGCTAACTGGCAGGGAACTGGCTTCAAAGCACAACTGGTCGCTCCCAGTAAAAGGACCGCTTTGCAATATCACCAATATTTAAACGAACTGGATCTGGTTTCGTCAGAGGTAGTCATTTCACCCCCCGATACCCGCGAGGGATATGAGGAGTTTGACGAGGAACCAGCGGACGAGGTGCTGCGTTTCTGGCAAAAGATGATGAAACGCTATGGTAACGAGGAAGAGTATAATAGACAGATCATTCAGCGCTTTAAACACGGCCCGGAGCCGGAGATCCTTATCGTAGTAAGCAAATTGCTAACCGGCTTTGACGCCCCCCGCAATACGGTCATCTATCTCTGCAAAGAGCTGAAGGAACATACCCTGCTGCAGGCCATTGCCCGGGTAAACCGGCTTCATGAGGGGAAGGAATTTGGTTATGTGGTGGATTACGCGGGCCTATTGGGCGAACTGGACCGGGCGCTCACCATGTATAATGCCTTGGAAGGCTTTGACCCCGAAGACCTAAGCGGAACGCTGAGCTCGGTAAATGTAGAAGTAGAGAAATTGCCCCAGCGCTATGCCGACCTCTGGGATTTGTTCAAAGAAGTAAAAAACAGCTATGATGAGGAGGCTTTTGAGGTTATGCTGGCCGATGCGGCCCTGCGCGAAGATTTTTACCAGCGCCTGGCCGA
>NZ_JAQVZX010000169.1 GCF_028707975.1 Syntrophomonas sp. | reverse complement strand
CTCGCTGCTCAACCCATCTTATCCCCCGTCGAAACCAGTACGCCCCCATATTAATTAATCTTAACTGCAAAAGCCATGATAAACCCTGTCGTTGATATTGTCAACGGTGATAAACATTTAAGTTGTAAGTTTTGAACTTGCACCCTGCGGGTGCTACTTCTTTTCCCCAGCTTAACCCTAAGCACGGTTCCTCTCTTTTAGGCTGCGTTCCATATCGCGCCGGGCATCGCGGTTGGCTATATCCTCGCGCTTGTCATAGAGTTTTTTCCCTACTGCTACCGCTAGATCCATTTTGGCCCGGCCTTCTTTGAAGTAAATCTTCAAGGGAATCAAGGTCAGGCCTTTTTCCCTCTGTAAAGCATGCAGGCGATTTATTTCCCGCCGGTGCAAAAGGAGCTTTTTGGGCCGCAAAGGATCATGGTTGAACTGGTTGCCTTTGTCATAGGGGCTGATATGGAAAT
The DNA here is from genome assembly GCF_028707975.1 of Syntrophomonas sp. GTDB lineage: Bacteria > Bacillota > Syntrophomonadia > Syntrophomonadales > Syntrophomonadaceae > Syntrophomonas. Next base: position 2,344 of record NZ_JAQVZX010000169.1, on the reverse strand, counting down.
TGTTGACCCAGATCTCCCCATCTTTGACCACAGCATAGGCATCACGCAAGTTGGCTTTACCCATGCGCAGTGATTTGACCTCGGTTCCCACCAGTACCAGACCGGCTTCCAGGTTTTCTTTGATATGATATTCGTAGCGGGCGCGGCGGTTGTCCACCACCGGCTTAATCCCTTTGCCCTTCTTGCCCATCTTTCACACCTCAAGCTATTAAAGATAAAACAAACCCTCGTCTCGGGCCAAAAGCTGTTGCTGAGACCAGGGTTTTTCTATTGCCTACGCTCATATTATAGCTCAGATTCATCGCTTCCGTCAAGGTTACCCCGGGTCTGAATCACAGGGGGACGGGGTTGTTGACAAACTCCTGGCACTCAGCCAAACCTCGATATGTTTTATTAAGCATTATCGTTTCTGAGTGCCGGGATGAAAAAAGTTAGCAGGTATGGGAGGTGAAACGCTTTTACTCATCCTGGAGCAATTCAAAATCGATCTTGCCTTCATCCACATCCACTCTAACCAGTTGCACCCGAACTTGATCGCCGATAGCAAATTTTCTCCCACTATGCCGGCCACGCAGAGTATAGGTACGATCACTAAACAGGTAGTAATCGTCAGCTATGCTGGAGATATGCACCAGGCCCTCAACCGTGTTTTCCAGGGCTACAAAAAATCCAAAGGCTTGGACGGAAGAGATGCGAGCTGAGAATTCATCACCAACAAACTGGGACATATACTGGGCCTTTTTTACATCCAGGAGCTCTCTTTCCGCCTCCTCGGCTTTCATCTCCTGCAGGCTGGATTGTTCTCCGTAAATAGTCATCTTCTTTTCCAGGCTGCTCTTCTTACGGGCAGTCATACCCCCATCCAAGAGGCTGCTGAGCACCCGATGAACTATAAGGTCGGGATAACGCCGGATAGGACTGGTAAAATGGCAGTAGTAGGGGGAAGCCAGACCAAAATGACCCCGGGGCTCGGGCAGATAGGAAGCATGTTTCATGGAGCGTAAAATCATCAAGGAAATCATTTGCTCCTCCGGCCGCCCTTTGATGTCGGCCAGTATCCCTTGAAAAAGCATGGGGCTGACTTTATGTCCCTTTATCTTATGCCCAAATACCGCCAACACCTTGTTTAACTCGCCAATAGCTTCTTCATCCGGTTTTTCATGGACCCGATACAAGGCGGGAAGCCCCAGCTTATGCAGGTGTTCTGCTACCACTTCATTGGCTTTTATCATAAAATCTTCTATCAGCATTTCACCCGGACCGCGCTCGGCCCGTTTGACTTCCAGGGGAAAACCCTCTTCGTCCACTATTACCTTGCTTTCGGGAAAATCAAAATCCAGCATCCCCCGATTTAAGCGGGAACGGCGCAAGATATCAGCTAGTTCTTTCATCAGGAAGAAATCCTCTATCAGTTCCCCGTATCGCTTCTTTAAGGCCGGGGGATTATCGGCCAGAATACGATTTACATCACGGTAAGTCATGCGTTCATTTATCTGGATTACCGACTTGCAAACCTCATAATCCACTACCTGCCCCCAGGAATCAATATCCATTATACAGCTTATAGCCAGGCGCTCGACCTGAGGATTGAGGCTGCAGATATTATTGGATAATTCCACCGGCAGCATGGGCAGAACTTTATCTATCAGGTAAACACTGGTGCCGCGCTTAAAGGCTTCCCGATCTAACTTGCTGTCTTCTTTAACATAATGGGAGACATCAGCAATATGCACCCCCAGCTTGTAGCCTTCCGAAGTCTTTTTAATAGAAACCGCATCATCCAGGTCTTTGGCATCTTCACCGTCAATGGTTACCATACGCCAGTCCCGCAAGTCCCGACGCCGGGATATCTCTTCTGCTGTGACCGCAACAGCCACGGACTGGGCTTCTTCAAGCACATTATCGGGAAATTCCAGGCGCAGGCCATGTTTTTTGGCCAAAACTTTAAGATCAACACCCGCCTCTCCCTTGCGTCCCAACACTTCCACGATTTTACCCTCGGCCACCTTGTCCCGTTCAGGCCAGGAGCTAATCCTGACCAATACCTTGTCTCCTTCTTTGGCTTTCCATTTACGCGAGGCTTTAACATAGATAGGGTAAATCTGCCGGGAATCATCTGGAACCACTTGCAGCAGGTGGCGGCCTTTGGTAAAGGTCCCTACCAGTTCCCGGGTGTTGCGGGCCAGGATTCTGATGACCGTACCCTCCGGCCGCTGGCCATTATATCCCTTTTCCTGTATCCTTACCATCACCCGGTCATTATGCATAGCCCCGTTGAGTTTCTTGCCATAAACAAATACCTCTTCACGGCTTGCTTTATCAGGTACTAAAACGCCAAAACCCT
>NZ_JAQVZX010000168.1 GCF_028707975.1 Syntrophomonas sp. | reverse complement strand
GTGCCTGGCATCAACTGCATGAGACCCTGAGCACCACAGGAAGAAACCGCCCGGGGATTGTAAGATGACTCCTGTTTTATTACGGCACTAATTACTTCTTCCTGAATACCATAAGCCTGGCTGGCTTCTTTAATAATCTCGCTGAAAGGGCGGCTCTTGCTGCTTGTTGAGGAAGTTGCTTTTTCGGGTGTTTGGCTGCCGCTCAGGGCGCGACCGGTGGAAGCAAGGCCGTCTTCCAGGGCTTTCAAGAGTTTCATGAAGCTTATTTCCTTGAAGAGATTGGTGAAGACATTCATTCTTTTTCTCTCCTTCCAATTTTATGGTAAGCAAGATAGATTCTTCTGTCAAGCCGTAGGTGTTGCCCATGCGTAGACTGCGAGCGGAATATTTATGCAAGCAAATGCATAATTATTACTTTTTGCAGCGGAATCAATCTTTTAATGGTAAAGGGCCTGTCAGCAATTTTCTCCCGAATACTATATAATGAGATAAGGGCCAGGAGGAGAAGATTGAGGAGGGAAATAATGGCCATTGCAAGAGTGGAGACAGCTGGGGTCGAAGTAAGGATTAAAGGAATAGGTTCATATAATGTTCTGGAAGGAACTAGCGTAGCCGAGTTGCTAAAGAGGCTGGAGAAGAAATTACTCTATCCGGTAATGGCAATAATTATTGACAATCGCTTGCGAGATTTGAATTATCGTTTCACCCGCTCCTGTGCTATAGAGTTGGTAGATATGAATAGTGAAATCGGAGTGAGGATTTACCGTCGCAGTGTGAGTTTTCTGTTGATGAAGGCAGCGCGTGATTTGTATCCTGAACGGGTGCTGACGGTAAAACACTCTCTGTCCAATGGCTTGTTATGCGAGTTTTTGAATGAGGACTCGCGGGCAGACGAGATTGAAGCCCTCGAAAAAAGAATGCGGGAAATGGTTGAGGATAATCTGCCTATCAGGAGAATGCGGATTAATAAAGAAAGAGCCCAGGAAATATTCCGGGAGCAGGGGGAGGAAGACAAAGTGAAACTCCTGGCCTACCGGGATGTGGATAAGGTCCAGGTATCTGAGCTTGATGGATTTTACGAAAACTTCTATATTTTTATGCTTCCCGAAACGGGAATGTTGAAAAAGTTTCGCTTGTTTGAATATCCACCGGGAATGATTTTACAAACTCCGGAGTTGAGTGCTCCAAATTCGCTGCGGCCTTATGTGGAGCAAAAAAAACTGGCCAGCATATTTCAGGAGGCCAAAAAATGGGCCGAAATGCTGGAAACTCCTCATGTGGCGGCCCTTAATGATATTATTGAACAGGGAGATATTAACGATATAATCCGGGTTAATGAAGCTTTGCATGAAAAGAAGATTGCTTTTATTGCCGACCAGATTTGTAGTGACGAGGATATACGCCTGGTGCTGATATCAGGACCGTCCTCTTCCGGCAAGACCACTTTTGCCCAGCGCTTGCTCATACAGCTCCGGGTAAACGGTAAGAAGCCGGTAGTCCTGTCCCTGGACAACTATTTTGTTGACCGTGACTTGACACCCCGGGATGAGAATAACGACTATGATTTTGAAGCTTTGGAAGCCCTTAAAGTCGATTTATTTAATGAGCATCTGGGACGGCTGATCAAAGGGGATGAAGTGGAAATTCCCATCTATAGTTTTACCCGGGGTTCTTGCGAAGAGCGAGGTATGTCCATGAAGGTGCCGGCAGGAGAACCTATAATTATCGAGGGCATCCATGGCCTGAATGAGCGCTTGACCTGGAGTATTCCGTCGGAACAAAAATTTAAAATATATATCAGTGCTCTGACCCAGTTGAATATAGATTACAGCAACCGGATTCCCACCACGGACAGCAGATTGGTGCGACGGATAGTCCGTGATGCCAGAACCCGAGGCTACAATGCCTTGGACACCATTAAAAGATGGCCTTCGGTTAGGCGGGGAGAGGAGAGGAACATTTTTTCTTTTCAAGAAAATGCCGATATTATGTTCAATTCCTCTCTGGTTTATGAATTATCAGTGTTAAAACCCCATATTGAGCCTCTGTTGCGGCAGATTGGCCCGGAACACCCGGAATATGTGGTGGCACGCTATCTCCTGCAATTTGCCAGCTATTTTAAACCCATAGCGCCGGATGCGGTCCCCGCCAATTCCATTCTCCGGGAATTCATCGGGGAAAGCTGTTTTAAAGTATAGAAAGACGGAAGACGGAGGGCGGAGGACAGGGTGGTCGTCAGGCGTCAGTCATCGGGAGATGACGGAAGACGGAGGGCGGCAGAGGGAAGAAGGATACGGTGATTTAAAGGGATTAGGAGTGAGGGGGTAATAACCCAGGTAGATCATAATGGGGGAAATCATGAAGAAGAAGGTACTGAAGCCGCGCATTCCGGTTGCTCTCAACCAGCATGCCGGAACCCATAAGGATAAGAAGAAAGAAGCCAAAAAGTATGCCTGCCGCAAGAGCAGGCGCAGATAAGAAATTATTTAAAAGCCTGTTGGTGTTTGTTTGAGGCCAATGGGCTATTTGTTTTTTTTCGATAAAAAGAAGTATGTGGGTAAGATATAACTAGTCAATTACCGGTTTTTCCAGTGATAAGCTGTTGCAGCAAATCTGATTATGGTTTTTTTTATTGTTTTTTTTAACGAGGGTATAATCACTATCCCAATAACGTAATATGTCAGACAAAACAGTTTGCAACAGGTAAATTTAATGTAAAGATTGGGTAAAAAGCATTTTACCTTTACAGTTTAAAGCTTAATATAGGTTTATATCAACCTGGTATTGAGGTGATTGATAGATGCGAGGCAA
>NZ_JAQVZX010000057.1 GCF_028707975.1 Syntrophomonas sp. | reverse complement strand
AGCCAATATCCAAACAGCAGCCCTCGCTTATTCCCATCCGGTTTATAATCTGTTCAGCCAGCACCGGATAAACCGGCGCAAATACTTCTCTGGCCATTCGGTCAAATTCAAGAGCGTTGATTTCCACTTTCATTTTCCCCTCACTTAAATATATATTAATATTAATTTCCTGAACGTCTCCTGTGCAAAGAATTCTCTCAGCTCATTACTTGCCACCTGAATCCTTCAGCAGAGAAGTCAAGTCTTCATCAGTCAGATTATAATGGTAGAATGTTTTATAAAATTCCCGGGTTTCTTCAGCCATATCATATTTATATACATCGGGGTAAAGTAAATTACCCAGCCATTTTAAACCCAACACCTGGTTCACTGATGGAGGTCTTTCAAACCAGTTGAAGGGACCACTCGGTACAGCATAAACTTTCCCGTTTTTTACCGCCGAGATGCTTTCCCATTTGGAATCACTCAACATCTTTTCATAATAACCACCCTGACCCATATTCCAGCTCAGAATCACATCGGGATTCCAGGAAAGAAGCTGTTCCAACGAAACCGGGGTTAAACCCTTGCCACCTTTCATAGCAACATCAGCCACATTTACTCCTCCCACCATATCAAGAACCCGAGTATGGGCAGAGCCCTTTGGTTCCGTTTGTAACCCGGCAGGTCCTTCAGCATAATATACCTTCAGACGCTGCTCTTCCGTAATGCTTTGAGCCTTGCTTTGAACATCCTTAACGCTCTCGCAGCAGTAAGCCCCTAATTTATTGGCCTGCTCCTTCAGATTCAAAATATCCCCGGCCAATTCGTAAGACTTATCCAATTTATTCAGATCACTGCTTAAAATAACCACCGGTATATCTAATTGCTGTTGGATTGAATCTGCCTGAGAAATTGCCATCTGGTCAGTATTACCTACGGCAAGGATAATATCCGGATGAATTTTCAATAATTCTTCAGTATTGCAGGTTGTCTTTGCATACCATCCACCTAAATGAGGCAGGTTCTGATATTTTAAGGGTAAATATTTACTTTCGCCCTGACGCAGTTCATTATTCCACCCAATAAGCAATTCCGGCTCCAGGGTATAAATAAAAACTACACCTACCGGGCTGGTTGGAAAGGCTTTTTCTATCTTGGCAGGTATCTCAACTTCCCGCCCCGCCATATCAACTACTGTACGTATTCCAGACTCCTTTGATGCGGTTGTCTCACTCGGCTTCTCATTACCGCAGCCAGCCAGACAACAGGACAGCAGTAGAGCCAGTATAGTCAGTAAGGCTATAAAACTTCGGTTTCTTTTCAACTTTATTCCCCCTCTTCATGATTCAGGGGATTCTCCCCTGACTCGCTTACTATAGAAATCAAGCTCTTTTAAAAACGCCGGTTGGCAAATATCCCGGATAATTATTTCCAGCTCCAGTGCATTGTTGGCTTGCTAAAAGAGCGATTAATGACGGCGGGATTATAGTCGCTCCGGTAAAATTCTTGGTAGAAGCGCCGGCTTTCCTCCTCTATATCGAAATGGTAAATCTCCGGGTGCAGGAGATTGGCCATATTCATAAGTCCCAATATCCAACGGGGATTACCAAAATCCCAGCCAGGAGAAGGATGCAAGAAAACTCTGCTATCCCGAACCGCAGGTATATCGATGGCATTCTCTGCACAGGACTGGAAAAAGCTCTTCACCGGCGCAGATATGAAGGCGGAAATAAAAACTACCTCAGGATTAAGCGCCATAAGCTCAGCCGGAGTAAGGGTTTCCCCGGGGCGTCCATCGATATCAATTTCCTTATTGACGCTGTACCCTCCGGCTAATTCCACCATCTGGTTTTCAAAACGTTCTCCTTTTATACAAAACAATGGCTTACCCATACAATAATAAACGCGTGGCAGCCGTTTTATACGGGGATACCCCGCTTCGATAAGGGCTATTTTTTCTTCTATATAGCCAGCCAGGGCTTCTGCCTGCAGGCTGCGTCCAACCATCTGCCCATAACGACGCAAGAGTACCAGGTAGGATTGTGGATTTTGCATCTGGTGATGCAGTTCCGGCAAGTGCTGTTCCTTAAGCACCTCTTCCCAGACCTTTACCACCTCCTGTTTATTCTCAACCCCCAGGGCAATGAGAATAGCTTGAATCATCTCCAGGGCGCGGGTGAAAGGGTAGCCGCCCTGAAAACCTCCTTCCTGGTATGGGTCAGCAGGAGCACCGTTGCTTATAGGCGAAAGCTGTCCACAATGAGGGCATACTCCGGCAGCTTCGTGAATTTCTTTTAGATTTTTCAATTTGGCTCCCATAGGACCATAAAAATCGCGGCGATACAGGGTAGAATTACACTGAGGACAGGGAGTATCCAGGTAACGGGTGCCAGGTGAATTAAAGAGGTAAACATGGGGAAGTTGCTGCTTTACTTCCGGCATGAATTCCTCCGCTTCCTGAATAGAAATCTCCCGCTCGGGGTCGGCGTCCTCGAAGGGGATAAAGCGCATCAACTGCAGGGGAATATCTGTTGAAATGCCGGCAATTATTCGGGCCAACTGCAGCAGTTCCTCCTGGTTGTCGCGCTCCAGTATACAGGACACTTCCACATGAACCCCGTTATCATGAAGGGTATTCAGGTTGCGTAAAACCGGTGCGGCGCTGCTTCCGCCGCAACGCCGGTAACTCTCATCGCTGAGACCTTTACTGCCAATATTGATAAAATCCAGATAAGGAATGATACTGGATAAAGACTGTTCACTAAAATAACTGTTGGAGGAGCAGCCGACCAGCAGACCAGCCTCTTTAGCCGTCCGGGCCAGGCGGCTAAAGGTAAAAAAGGAAGCCAGGGGATCATTTATCAGAAATGCAATCCCCAGGCATTCCTGTTTTCGGGCCAAAGCAACCACTTCATCCGGCTGCAGGCAGCGCAGGGCCTGGCTGCCTGCTTCCAACTCTTTTACTATTACTGTGGAGATACACCCGGAACAGCTGAAATTACAGCCGGCGGTACTGACCTGCAAAAACTTGCTGCCTGGGTAATAATGCAACATAGGCATAGTCTCAATAGAAATCGGGGTGGTTATCAGGTAGCGGTTGGGGTAACGTTCTACTATTTCATTTCCCTGATTGAGATAAAGGCCGCAAGCTCCACTCTTACCCTCAGGGATCTTACAAAACCTCTCGCAAATCATACACTTCACTTAAACAGTCCTCCTCATGATAATCCACCAATCAACTTCATGTTGTAGAAATTTCAGATACACTTTTATATCTCCTCGTTCAAAGCTTAATTGTAAAACTCTCCGGATATAACCCTGTAGTACTTACTTGCCTCCTGCATCCTTAAGCAGGGAAGTCAACTCTTCATTCGTCAGGTCATAATGGTAGAATTTTTTATAAAATTCTTTTGTTTCTTTTGCCATATCATATTTATATATATCGGGGTAAAGCAGGTTGCCCAGCCATTTAATGCCCAGTATGCGATTGGCCGAAGGAGGACGGTCAAACCAATTAAAAGGACCACTGGGTACCGCATAGACTTTTTTGTTCTGAACCGCAGCAATGCCCTCCCATTTGGGATCAGTCATTATTTTGTCAAAATAACCACCTTGAGTCCTGTTCCAGCTGATAATCACATCAGGGTTCCAGGAAAGAACCTGTTCCAATGAAACCGGGGTCATGCCCATGCCGCCTTTCATGGCCACCTCAGCCACATTTACTCCCCCTACCTTTTCCAGAACTTCCGTATGCCGTGACATCCTGGGGTCAGTTTCCAGCCCGGCGGCACCTTCAGCATAGTACACTTTCAAGCGTTCTTCCGGGGCTATGGTTTTTGATTTGTTTTGAGCATCACTTATTGCTTTCTGGCAGTAAGCTGCCAGTACCTGGGCTTTTTCCTCCCTATTCAACAACTTACCGGCAAACTCGTAAGTCTTATCGAAATTCGCCAGCTCGCCATTAATAAGGATAACTGGAATACCGATCTGCTCCTGTATCTCGTTGGCCTGGGAAATCGCCATGTCGTCTATTACACCTACGGATATAATAATATCGGGATGAATTTTTAACAGTTCTTCGGTATTGCAGGTAGCCTTGGCATACCAACCCCCTAAATTAGGCAAGTTGTGCAATTCAGGCAATATATATTCTTTCTCACCTTCGCGCAGTTCATAGTTCCAGCCAATCAATAATTCCGGATCCAGGGTATACAATAGAATGGTTCCTACCGGGCTGGTAGAGAAGACCTTCTTTATTTCAGTTGGTATGGTGTGCTCCCGTTGTGCATCATCAACAATAGTACGTACAGTGGGCTCGGTTGGCGGGGTTGTTTCCGGCGCCTTCTCTTTGCTGCAACCAACCAGACAACAGCTAAGTACCAGTGCTAATATGGTCAGTAATACCACGATATTTCTTGTTCTTTTCAAATTTATTCCTCCCTTTCACTTGCTTTTAGAAAACTGATTGTTGGCAACAACTGATTTCATGCCGAAGCATAGTTAATCTCCGTTCCCCTGACAATGTGATTAACTCCCGCTCCAGCATTTGATAATACTCGGAATTCTTTGTTTCACCTCCACTCCTCTTATTTGGCTAAAAACTTGTTCAAGGTTTTACTACAAAGGCTTTATTTAAAAACCTGGCTCAGTCAAATGCGAATGCCTTCATCATAATGTCCTCAATAAAAATATACTTTGGATTTTGTGTGGGAAATCCAGTCCATAATATGGATGAACTTTAATTGTCTTTTCGGGGATACAGGGTTATCTTATCCGCACAACGGCTGTAAAAGTGATAACCAGCCCCGGCTTCACCCAAAATGTCCAGGAGTTGGTCGGCGTCAGTTACCAGAACAGCTCCTATAGAACTAACGCCCCGGGCAAACAAAGGCCCGGGCAATATACTGGCTGATGGCCCCACCACTATGAATTGAGCATCCGGGCGGGCAGTGATAAGGAGTTCTTCAAGACTATCGTTAATCAAAGTGGTTCCGGTGCTGACAATTATATCCGCCCAGGGCAATACCTCCGCTGCCTTTTCCGGGGGGCAGAAATAAGGTATTTCTTCGGGTTTCAAGGTAGAGATATCCATCTCCAGAACACGGTAGGGAACCTTCCCGGTTTTTAACTTTTTCAGCAGGGGACCCAGGGCCCCGACTACAGCGACATTTTTATCTTGGGAAAAAACCATATCCAAAGGGTCCGTGTTTCGTTTGATTACATAATCCTGAGGTGGGTTATTAACCCAGGAAGTAGCAGATAGGGCACTTAAAATGGCTATAGCCAGGGCTTTTTTAAGTGCTGTATCTCCTTCTCGAATGGCTTCCTCTGCTATTTCCAAAGCTCGACGACCTTTTAGCATGCCAGCGCGGGGCATGCGTCCGGTAGAACTGGAACAACAAACGGCATCGGGCATCACCTTAACCGGGGTAGCGCAAATTCCTCCCTGGCCGTTGCTCAGTTTTACTCCGGTAAAAAAGACGCCAATAACCACCCGTTCAATGGTCAATTCGTTTATCGATTCCCCCAATAATACTTTTAACTGCTCCAACACCTCCTCCAAAATAGATTCCTGCCGCTTAACGATCACATTCATTTGCTTCTACCTTTCTAAAAGTGATTCCATCGCAAAAGTTAACATACTCCAACGGTAGTTCTCTAAATTTTTTCCAGATAAGTTCATTGGCTGCTTCAAGCGAAAGCATATTCTTTTCTCCTATCCATTGATTGCATGGGTTGTAACGCGAAGTTCCTGGAGGGGATACAAACCCGCAATTCCTGGTTCATGCGATTTTTAACACTTACTATATCCACATCTACCCCGTATAGTGTTTTTAATCTCTCCGCAGTTATGGTTTCACCCGGGGTTCCACTATGCAGGATTTTTCCTTCATTCAATAGCACCGCCCGGTTGGAATAGATGAAAGCATGCTCAGGAAAATGGCAGGACATTAAAACTGCTATATTCATTCCCGCCAGTTGCTTAACATGGCTCAAGACCTTGATTTGATTACCAAAATCCAGGCTGGCAGTGGGCTCATCCATAATGAGTATCCTGGGCTCCTGCGCCAGAGCCCGGGCAATCAGAACCAACTGCCTCTCCCCGCCGCTTATCTCCGTGTAAACCCGGTCACGCAGGTAGGAGATATTCAACATATCCAAAGCCTGTTCAGCGATTTTTACATCCTGGGGAGAGGGTGAAGAAAAGGGCTTGATATGGGCTGTCCGTCCCATCAAAACCACATCCAACACCTCAAAAGGAAAGGGCGGGGTATGCATCTGTGGAATATAGCCAATTACCCTGGCAATCTGGGCAGAAGTCCAATTCTTGATATTTTTCCCGTCTAATAGTACCTCCCCTCCTTGAACTGGTAAAAGACCCAGTATGGTTTTTATTAGAGTAGTTTTACCGCAACCATTGGCCCCTAAAAGGCCAACTACTTCCCCCACCTTAAGTTTGAGAGAAATGCCATCAACCACTCTCCTTTGCCCATATCCACAACTCAGGTTCCTAAATTCCATTTCCATTCCCATACCCCCAAAACTTATTTCCATCCCCATTTACTGTTCAATAGCAGATATAGAAAGAACGGTACCCCTATAAGTGCCGTCAATATCCCCAGCGGGATCTCCATGCTGGCCAGCAGGCGGGCCAGGTCATCAACCAGCAATAAATAGCCACCACCCAGCAAAATAGATGCCGGCAGCAATACCCGGTAGTTGGGGCCGACAATCATTCGCGCCAAATGCGGTATTACCAGACCTACCCAACCTATCATGCCGCTGATGGATACTGATGCTGCTGTCATCAAAGTACAGCAGACAATAACTATGGTTTTCATTACACCGGTATTAATGCCCAATACCCGAGCCTCTTCCTCCCCCATAGCCAGAACATTGAGGCGCCAGCGCAAAAGATAAAGCAAAATACAGCCGAACAGTATTGGAGTTAATACCATATATACATCCCGTGTGGTAATTGAAGCCAAACTTCCCATAAGCCAAAAGGTTATAGCCGGAAGCTTGTCGTAAGGGTCGGCAATATATTTAATACAGGAAATAGCGGCACTGAACAATGAACCAATCATAATACCCGATAGTACCAAAGCCAACATAGGGTCATGCCGAATCCGCAGGCTAATCCCGTAGGTTAAACCAACTGCCAGTAAGCCACCCACAAATGCCATCATTTGAATTCCCAGCATACTAAACGAGAAATATATGGCCAGAGCAGCCCCGAAACCGGCACCGGCTGAAGCTCCCAGTATATCCGGTGAAACCAGGGGGTTTTTAAACATTCCCTGGTAAGCCGCTCCGGCAGTAGATAAGGCCGCACCCACCAATATGGCAGCAAAAATACGAGGCAAGCGCACTTGAAATATTACCGTCTCCACAGTAGCATTCCAGTGAGCCTCTATAGGAAATACCCGCGAGGCCAATACCTCCAATAACTGTCCCGGGGGTACCGGATATCGCCCCAGAGCAAAGGAAAGGATGAAAATGAGTATGAGCGTAGATAATAAAATAAGGATTTTCCAGCCAGCATCTCTTTTTGTTTTTACTTCTGCAATTCTTTCTTTGATAACTGTCTTCACCGCTAGTACCCTTCCAATAACGTATATCTTTTTATGGCCCATCCCAAATCAAATTCGCATATTACTGTTTAAAATGATGGAAGTTAAAACCAGCATCGAAAGTTGATGCTGGTTTTTTCGCTATGTATATTAAGGTAAGAACCTAATCTCAATATATCGTTCAATACCTTAATGATAGTAGCAAATAATTGCTAACCCTTTAGCAGGATATACCATATCTTCTTTCCAAATACGGGAGGTACAGCCGTTTGCAGCTATCCCCCGGGGAGCAATCAAAAGGAAAAGCTCCTTTCGGCCAATTATCGAAGGCTTCAGGCTATAGGATAAAAGGCTCAAAAATATTATTATTTTTTTGATATAGATAAAACTCTCCTCTATCAACAAGCAAGATTTTGGCAGCAAAATTACTATAGTTATTTTTAGTTTTACATAGTTCGTTTACCATCCTATTTGTTCTATGTTTATATTTATTCTTGTTTGTTGATGTTGATATTTGTTTAATTCTATAAAAGTTTAAACGTTCCTGCCGAATAACAAAAATTCCTTATGATCAAAACTGCACAATTAGGAAAGTTATATTGGCAATCAATGCCTGGTACTAGAATCAACTCTTGGAATCAAATCTGAAGATACTATGGTTTTAGTTCGGAAACCCCGGATTATGCCGGTATCAAAATATAATAGCCGTCTTTCCACTAAAATTTTGCAATATTTACTTGCATAGTATAGGGGGGTATACTATATTATTAATGGATGGAGGTTATGATATGGAAAATGAAAGCAAGAATAGCTGTGCTAATTGCATAAAAACCAACAATAAAAACCGCTCCTGGAGTGACGAGAATGCCGTTAAAGAGCTCACGGTTCGTCTTAATCGCATCGAAGGGCAGGTACGGGGAATCAAGCGAATGATTGAAGAAGGTGTTTACTGTGACGACGTGTTGAATCAAATCACTTCAGCCCAGTCGGCTCTTTATGGGGTTGCCCGGCTGCTTTTGCAGAAGCATATGAAATCATGCGTCAAGGAGCAACTGGCATCAGGCGATGAGCAGGTTATCGATGAGGTTCTGGCAACTATTTTTAGAATGATGCGGTGATTTTAGTGAGCCGGCATTGGCAATAATTTAAGCATCAGAAGAAACTGCGGAGCAGTTTCAACACACCGCTGCAACGAGGTGAGGAATTCGGTAAAACATCCGGGAGGAGGTGAGATTTATGGAAGAGGTCATTCTAAATGTAGAAGGAATGAGCTGCAATCATTGCAAAATGGCGGTGGAAAAGTCATTGCAAAGCCTTTTCGGAGTAAAGAAGGCGGATGTTGATTTGGCCGCAAAAACAGTTAGAGTTGCTTATGAAACGGGAAAGCTAACTCTTAAAGATTTTGAAAAAGCTGTGGCTGAGGCCGGCTTCGAATTGCTTAAATAGACCGGCATTGTAATGGGAAAGTTAACCTTGCTGCTTGCGCGGGGCATTGCATGAGGATATCCTCGCATGTTACCTGTATTGATTCCCTGGGCTCCGGGTTACAAAAACAATGATGAAAAGTGAGTTTGCCTGGCATTAATAACATAAGTGCCTGGCACCATTCAGCTTTAAAGGAGATATTGGCCATGGAGGAGATAAAAAGCACCATTAGAATAGGCGGCATGTCCTGTGCCGCCTGCTCGGCACGGGTAGAGAAGAAATTGAACAACCTGCCGGGAGTGAAAAAGGCCCAGGTTAACCTGCTCAGCAATAAGGCCACAACCTTTTATGATCCGGGGATAATCAAGCTATCCGACCTGGAAGAAGCCATACGTCAGATTGGTTATGAAGTGCTGCCCGAGGAGGACGGCAATTATATCAACGCCACTTTGGCTATTGAGGGCATGTCCTGCGCCGCCTGCTCGGCGCGTATTGATAAAAAGCTGAACAGCACCCCGGGAGTGGTAAATGCCAGTGTTAACCTCCTTACCAACCTGGCTAAGGTAAAATATGACCCCCAGTTGATTAGCATTGATGAAGTTGAAAAAGTGGTCGATAAGCTAGGATATCCGACCCACTGGATAGAGCAGAGGGAGCATCCGCTCGATAGCCCGGACAAAAATACGGAAATCAAAAATCTGAAATTATTGCTGGTAGCTTCTGCTGTTCTGGCCTTTCCTCTAATACTTAACATGCTGTTGATGATCTTCGATATTCAGGTAACTCTTTTGCATAATCCCTACTGGCAACTGGCTCTGGCCACACCGGTTCAATTTATTATCGGCTACCGTTTTTACCGGAGCGCATTTTTGGCCCTGCGCTCCGGAGGCAGTAATATGGATGTGCTGGTGGTCTTGGGCACTACCGCAGCCTATTTTTATAGTTTGTACAATATTTACCAGGGCGAGATGCATAATATATATTTTGAGGCTTCGGCAACTATTATAACCCTGATACTATTAGGCAAATACCTGGAGGAGCGGGCCAAAAATAAAACTTCCGAGGCCATCCGGGTTCTGGGCAGCTTGCAGCCTCGTTCCGCCCGGGTAGTACGGCAGGGAGAAGAAATGGATCTCCCCATAGAAGAGGTTAGAACCGGCGATCTGGTGGTTATTCGTCCCGGAGAGCGGATTCCTGTAGACGGAATCGTGGAGGAAGGCCATTCAGCAGTTGACGAATCCATGCTGACCGGGGAAAGCCTGCCGGTGGAGAAAAGGCCGGGTGATCCGGTGGTGGGTGCCAGTATCAATAAGAACGGCAGCCTGAAATTTGTAGTTACCCGCACCGGCCAGGACACCACCCTGGCTCAGATTATACGGATTGTGGAGGAAGCTCAGGGTTCCAAAGCCCCGGTGCAGAAGATAGCCGATCAGGTTTCCGGCATTTTTGTTCCTGCGGTTATAGGAATAGCCCTGCTTACATTTATTCTGCAATACTGGTACAACGCTAATATCAGTATTGCTGTTACCACAGCAGTGGCAGTTCTGGTAATAGCCTGTCCCTGTGCCCTGGGGCTGGCCACCCCCACTGCTATAATGGTGGGAACGGGAAAAGGCGCGGAAAACGGCCTATTAATCAAAGGCGGTGAATTCCTGGAATTGCTGCATAAAGTGGATGTAGTAGTCCTGGACAAAACCGGCACCATAACCCGGGGAAAGCCTGCTCTTACCGATATTATAAGCCTGGATGGCTATGTAGAAAGTGAAATACTGCACTGGGCGGGAATCCTCGAAAAACATTCCGAGCACCCCCTGGGCGAAGCTATTTATGCTTCGGCCCGTGAACAATACGGGGATTTGCCTGATCCCGAGGATTTTAAAAACTATCCCGGTCAAGGTGTGACGGGAAAAAGCACCAACCTGGCTTTAGCCATAGGCAACCGCAGTTTTATGCACAGCCGGGCTATCGATACTGCCGAGGCCGAACAGCAGGCCAGGCAGCTGGAGGAAGCAGGCAAAACCGCAATGTACCTGGCTATAGACGGCAAGCTGGCCGGATTGCTGGCAGTGGCCGATACGATTAAAGAAAACGCACTTTTGGCTATTCAGGAACTTAAGGATATGGGCCTTGAAGCATATATGATCAGCGGAGACAACCAGCATACGGCACAGGCTATCGCCCGGCAGGTGGGAATCGAAACAGTGCTGGCCGAAGTATTGCCGGAGAGGAAGGCTGAGGAAATCGAGAAAATAAGGCAAAGTGGTAAAATAGCAGCTATGGTGGGCGATGGGATTAACGATGCCCCGGCTCTGGCCACTGCCGATATCGGCATAGCCATTGGCAGCGGGACTGATGTGGCTATGGAAACGGCCGGCATTGTTTTAATGAGCGGTGACCTCAGCGGGATTTCCGCGGCCATTAAATTATCCCGGCAGACCATGCGTATAATCAAGCAGAATCTATTCTGGGCCTTTTTCTATAACAGCATCGGTATACCTTTTGCGGCTCTGGGCTTTTTATCTCCGGTCATAGCAGGGGCAGCCATGGCCTTCAGCTCCGTATCAGTGGTAAGCAATTCCCTGCGCTTAAGACGCTTTGAACCGTAAACGGGATGTTTCTCTGAAACCTTAAGTTTCGCACCCCACATAATGCTGATTCCCAGAATACTTAAATCAACCCTTGGCCTGGTTCCGGTGAGAGATGGAAAACCCGTTT
>NZ_JAQVZX010000056.1 GCF_028707975.1 Syntrophomonas sp. | reverse complement strand
CCCCGATAGACTACGCTTCCGGTTTGCAAAGCACTTACACTAGTCTGAACTGGACGGTATGGCTCGTCTATCTCTTGCTGGGAGTTCTTTTCGTCTGGCTAGCGCAGATATTGTATAAAAATCGCAAGATGGAAAACGCTGGGGATGTATTAGCCATCCGTAAACTGAATCCCGTGTTTAAATATGGAGTAACATTCTGCAGCACTTTAGCCCTGGGCGCTATTCTGATAGAAGTGTTTAATGTCCAATACAGTACTTTAGTGATCCCATTGCTGCTATTCCTGCTGGCGGGACTGGTCGGGTACCTTATTGCTGAGATGTTACTGAAAAAATCATTTAGAGTATTCGGGGCTTACAAGGGTTTTGTTATTTATGCCTGTCTGCTGATCATAACCAGTATGTCGGTATATTATGACTGGTACGGCTATGCCACTCGGTTGCCGGATGCAGATCAAGTAGAAGCAGTGGTATTTTCCTACAACGGGGAACAGTATGAGGCGCTACAAACACTACAGGCTGAGCAAAACCATGTAGATCTGGATATTTCTAATCTTCCGGAATCTCTGGCATTAAGGTATGGGACACCTGAATCTATGCAAAAGGACCCGGACAGCAATGACTATGTTTATCCAGAATCTTGTACTTTTACCCCAGAAGAAACCAGGCTTTTATGGTCGGTTTATCCGGGAATCTATACTGAAGATGAAAGTATAGACAGCACTCTGAAACTGCATCAATACCTGGCCGATAATATCAAAACAGTCCGGAGTAATTATCGACAGCGCAGTATGATTAAAGACTATGTTGGTGAAGAAATACAGTACTTTAATATTAGCTTTATTTATCGCCTGGATAACGGTAAAATCGAAAAACACAATTTTCAGATGATTATACCCGTGCAACCATCCGAAGAAATTGATCAAAAATCAATTAGTCAGTTAGCATCCCTAGCCGGTAATCGGGAGGAACGGGTGAAAAGATTAGCTGCTATCGATCTGCCCCTGAATGATATTCGACATATTACAGTTGATCTTTACAGGCTGCGTGACTTAATGCATGATAATCTCAAGTCAAATAATGAAGTAAGGAGAAATGTAAAATATCGGCCGGATAAAGAATATACTCCAATTGAAATCCGCGACGAGGATAAAAAGGCCTTTTTTGAAGCGGTAAAGGCTGATTATCAAAACATGTCCAACGAGAAAATGGTCCGTTCACAGGTGTTACGCTATGGTGAAGGCGACATTGGTAACTTCACGCTTGCTATTGAGCGCTCCAATCTACCTCAAACCAACCGCTTCCGAGACGGAAGATCTACCTACGGCATAAGTGTTTATTATGAGAACACCTTCCGCTTGCTACGAGACAAAGGCTATATTACTGAAGATGTCTACAATTTTGTGAATATACACCGAGAAATGCTAGATGAGAAATACAGTAACCAGACAGCAGGCGGAATAGTCTCAATCGCATACTTATAATCCAGGAGAAGCACGACAGGCACGGGAACAGTTGCAAAAGAACTATTCCCGTGCTTTCTTTTCTTTAGAAACTCTAAAAAATATTCAAAATCAGCTCGGGAAATTGTGATATAAAGGTATGGAGCAATCGAGTTGCGGAGGTTCTGAACATTTATTTGTCTGGACAACTTCCCGCTCAAATCGCCTTTTAACTTTTCAAAAAAAGGCGGAGTTTGATACGGATTTTCTTTCAGTATAATTAAAATATCGCGGGCTTTTTTGTCAAAAGCCCGCAGGCCTCAAGCTTCTTTGCATCCTTCAATGCATCCTTGGAGAATTTTATTATATATCCCATCCTAAATCCTCAGCATTCTTCCACTGGTCTAAAGGTGTTTTATCCGCTTTCAAAACACTTTCTCTCATACCTGGGACGGATAAAAGATATATTGTTTCCTATATGGATGACCAATCTTCCAAGCTTATCATTACGACATCACCTTTTTTACTTGTTATTTGTATAGGCTCTGAATTCATGATAGTTTGCTCAATAAGATTAAATATATCCCGTCTGGCACTGGTTACTGATGCGGTATATTTATGCACACTAATGCATATTTATTACTTTTGCAGTGACATCATATGTCATTATATGCAGAAGCAAGATCGCAATCTTGCCGTTTTATTGTTTTTGCTAGTAATAAATGTCAATAGGAAATGCTATAATACTATCGTGAAGATATACCATTATATTATAGTTGAACGCTTGTTTATTCAAAACACGCGATGATTAACCGGATCATTTGCCACGCAGGAGGGAAAATGCCAAGCACTGCCAATAACCAGGAATTAAAAGCCTGTTTTACAGAACAGAGCTTCTATCTTGACTATGAAATAGCCCCGGCTAAATCATGGTTTGCCATTGACAAGGAACTGGCCCGGGAACTATATGATAGATATTTGGACAATCATAACAAAATGCTGTTCCGCCTGGGATTTTTTGATTCCAGCCAAAAACTGTCAGTGTCCATGTCTTTTTTACATAATATAGCGGCCTGTTATATTAAGAGGTTGTCCCATACGGAGAATATCGAATTTACCCGGGAGGATACCGTAATAACACCAACGGATGATGAAACAGCCGAAATATTGCGCAGCGTTCCCTTCGTGGTGGGACTTGAA
Source organism: Syntrophomonas sp. (assembly GCF_028707975.1). Lineage (GTDB taxonomy): Bacteria > Bacillota > Syntrophomonadia > Syntrophomonadales > Syntrophomonadaceae > Syntrophomonas. The sequence continues at coordinate 9,152 of NZ_JAQVZX010000056.1, read as the reverse complement.
TTCATAAACGCTGCCTGGATAAACAACATTTACCTCAGCCTGTCGCAGGTCTTTGCCAACGAAATCCAAGCTTATACGGGAACGGTAGAAGAATTCTTGCTGGAGCAAAATTCTCGCATAAACATGGTGGGGCGGGTGTTTTTTCACCTGGTGGAAAACAAATCGGAAGAGTATCCGTTCGCCTTTTTAGCCACCTATAGCACGGCTCGTGCCGGTGAAAAAAAAGCCTCGCACACTCCCCTTAAAAACGCCCTGCTGGAATATCAAAACCAGGATAACAAACTGCTGCAATTGCTTACAACCGTTAGCAAAGCAGCCCAAAAAAGCGATCTGATATCGGAATTTGTGGAAAGCGGCGAATTGTTTAGCCCCTTGAAGCTGACCAGCAATGAAGCCTATATATTTTTGCAAGAGATACCCCTTTACGAAGAATGCGGTATTTTGTGCCGCATACCGGATTGGTGGAAGAAAAAGTCCAATTCCTTAAAGCTGTCAATTCAGTTGGGAAACCGGGAGCCTTCCCAGGTGGGCATGGATGCTTTACTAGATTTTGATGCCCGGCTGTTTTTGGGCGAGGATGAGATAAGCGAGGAAGAAATCCGGGATTTGTTGACCCAGAGCAGCGGTTTGCTGTTAATCAAAGGCAAATGGGTAGAGGTTGACCAGCAAAAACTGCAGTTAACCCTGGAGGCTTACCAGAACGCTAAAAAACTGGCGGGTACTTGTGACTATACCATAGCCGAGGCCATGCGATTGCAGCTAAATGCCCGTGAAGCTTTGGGAATAAAGGGTGATGCAGTCGCCATTGAAGTATCCCATGGCAAGTGGCTGCAAAACGTTGCCGCCAGGATGGCCAACCCGGCCTTGATAAATGATCTGGCCTTGAGCGGCGATTTCCGGACCAGCCTGCGGGGTTACCAGCAAAAAGGCTTGGACTGGCTGTATTACATGAAGCAATTAGGCTTTGGGGCTTGCCTGGCTGATGATATGGGACTGGGGAAAACGGTGCAAATCATTGCCTTGCTGGAGTATCTCCGGGTAAATTCGGATGAGCGGGCTCTCCTGATAATTCCCGCCTCGTTAATGGGAAATTGGCAAAAAGAAATAGAAAAATTTGCTCCCATGCTCAAATATAAAGCCATCTATAACAGCAAGGAGAAATATGACCTGGAAAACCGGGATGGTACCAATTTATATATAACCACCTACGGCATGGCAGTGCGCATGGAGGAGCTAAAAACGCTACACTGGGATTTGTTGATATTGGATGAAGCCCAGGCTATTAAGAACCCGGGCACCAAACAAAGCAAGGCGGTAAAGCAATTGCCAGCCAAAGCCAAAATAGCCCTGACCGGCACGCCGGTGGAAAACAGCCTTTCTGATTTATGGTCTTTATTTGACTTTTTAAATGCCGGCTTGCTGGGAACAGTCAAAGAGTTCAAAGATTTTGCCCAAAAGCTAAAGGGTGCCAGCAGCCCGGACTACTCCCAACTCCGGGCAGTAATCAACCCCTTTATCTTGCGCCGGCTGAAAACCGATAAGACTATAATCGCCGACCTGCCCAATAAAATAGAGATAAAAGCCTATGCCAACCTTAGCAAAAAGCAGATGGTTTTATATAACAGCCTGGTCAAGGAATTAGCCAAGAGTCTGGTTGATGCCGAAGGCATAGCCCGCAAGGGATTAGTCCTGTCCAGTATTATGAAGTTCAAACAAATATGCAACCATCCCGATCAATACCTGGCTCAGAATGCATACCAGCCTCAGTACAGCGGTAAATTTGAGCGGCTGCAAGATATATGTGAAACTATCTATGAAAAAAGAGAGCGGGTGCTGGTTTTTACCCAGTTTAGAGAAATGACCGAGCCTATAGCCGGTTTCCTGCAAACCATATTTAACCGCGCCGGACTGATTCTCCAAGGCGGAACCCCGGTTAAAAAACGCCAGGAACTGGTGGATAAATTCTGCGGCGAGGAATACGTGCCCTTCATGGTCTTGTCATTAAAAGCCGGGGGAGTGGGCTTGAATCTGACGGCCGCCAACCATGTCATCCATTTTGACCGCTGGTGGAATCCGGCAGTGGAGAATCAAGCCACCGACCGCGCTTTTCGTATCGGACAGCAAAAAAACGTTATGGCTCATAAATTAATAACCGCCGGCACCATTGAGGAAAAAATTGATATGATGATTGAAGCCAAAAGCCAGCTGGTCGGAGAATTAATAGCCTCATCGGGCGAAAACTGGATAACCGAGCTGGATAACCAGCAATTAATGGAATTATTTACCTTGGCGCAGGTAGGTGATAAATAATGGGGCGCTATGACCGGGGCTATGAGTACGTACCTGTTGCGTACAAGAAGGAAATGGCGAAAATGCAGCTGGAGAAGCTGAAAAAAAAGAATCCTGATTTGGCCCCGGTGGTGATTGCCGGCAGCAAACTGGCCACTACCTGGTGGGGCAAGGCCTGGAACAAAAACCTGGAGAGTTATGCCGACTACTCCAATAGAATAGGACGCGGGCGCAGCTATGTGCGTAATGGCGCAGTACTGGATTTGCAGATTGAAATCGGCCTGGTAACCGCCCTGGTTCAGGGCAGTGTAAAAAAGCCCTACCAGATAAAAATTGAAATTGCCCCGCTGGCCAACGAAAAATGGGAGTATATTCTTAAGGTGTGCAATCACAAAATTGACAACCTGGCCGAACTTATAGAAGGTACATTTCCCAAGGAATTAGAAGAACTCTTCACCTTGAAGGGCGCCGGTTTGTTTCCCAGCGCCAAGGAAATCCAGTTCAGCTGCAGTTGTCCTGATTGGGCTGGCATGTGCAAGCATGTGGCAGCTGTCCTGTATGGAATCGGGGCCCGGTTTGACCAGGATCCCACCTTGTTTTTCAAGCTGCGGGACATTGATTTTGAAGTACTGCTCAAAAAGACCATTGAACAAAAAATGCAAAGCCTGCTGGCCAACTCAGGACGAACAAGCCCCCGGGTCATTGATGACCAGGATGTTTTTGAACTGTTCGGGGTATAGGGAAGCAGGGGGACATTCTTCCTGCTTCCTTTATGTATGACCAGCAAGTTTGCTAAGCCGATGGGTTGAAAGATCCCCGATATATCTGCAGTATCATCTTAGGATAAGATTGTGCCGTTGCCCTGGACTACCTGGTGGGCCGCTCCGATGACCTGACCAGGCGATGATTAATAAAGGATAAGGGGTACTATAATGAAAAACGAAGGGGAAATCCTTAGTATTCTTGAAGTCATGCAAAAAAAATATGGAGTCTATGCAGTCAGATATTAAAAGCCTTAAGGATGGCCAGGCTAATCTGGAGCAAGGCCAGGCCATAACCAACTCTCGCTTAGATGAGCATTATCAAATACTGAGAGCGTTAGAACATGCTTCAACAGTATATAAAGCTGATATCGATAACCTTACCCACCAAGTGGCAGAACTTACTAATATCCTGCACGATTTGGATGCCTTTTTTACTTCGGTTGAACAATTGGATAACCCCACTGCGGAATAAACCAGTTGTGAAGGTATTGAAGACTTTTTGTCAATTGAAAATATTATGCTTCAGCTCTGTCACCAATCTATAATCCTTGAAAAGACCTGGCCAAACTAGTAATATATTCTTTAAAAGTAGTCTGGGGAGCGAATATAATGAAATTCAAGGAACGCCTGCAATACTTGCGTTTGGAAAAGGATTTAAGTGAAATACAACTGAGTCAGAAGGTGGGGATAAGCGAATCGGTAATACGGCTCTATGAAAGAGGGAAACTGAGTATTGACCTGGAACACTTGCAAAAGTTGGCGTGTTTTTTTGATGTTACACCCGGGCTGCTCCTGGGAACTGCTTTCCCCCATTTGCCGCCGGAAGAAGCAGTCGAAAGCCATCGAGTTGTTAATGAACTGCTAGAAATACGGAATGAAGAAAGACAGCGTGAACAGGATTCGCTTTTCTATATTGATACATTGACCCAGCTTGCAGCGAAACCAACTAGCAAAGCTCCTAACTGGCAATCTGTGCTTAGAGCCGGAGTAGTTGCGGTTTTCAATAATATAGTATCATCTGATTCAGAAGCAAACCAAGAATTTATTGAGGATTATTGGCCGGTAAATAATACGGTAATGCAGATTTATGGCAATGATCTTATTAACTACTTCTACTATAGAGTTAACGGGGACTTTATGGAGCCCACCATAAAAAGTCAAAGCATTGTTCTGGTCAAGAGACAAGTTCCGGTGGATAACAACGACCTGGCCGTGGTTCTCCTTGAGCAAGGTCCTGCTGTCGTCAAGCGCCTGAACCGCTATGAGGATAAGCTTATTCTGCTCTCCGACAATAAAGCCTACCCGGCTCAAATCTATGAACAGAACAACTGCATTATCCTGGGGAAAGTCCTCTGGAAACCAAAATAAGACTCTACTGCAAAAACCCCTTTTCTTGAATAAAGTTCGTATAAATACACAAGCGCTGGCAAAGCATGGATACAACGCCCGGCGAAGACGAGCCCTATCAAAGGGCGCGCGACATGTCGCGCGAGCGCAGTGACATCAAATAAAGCCTATGCGAAAAGATAAACCCTTGTATTTTCGCCCTTAACCAGGCCTTGCTTTTCATATGGAATATGGATAAAACCGCTGGCCCGGGACAGGATATTCATCAAACCCGATTTGCCCAGCAGTGGAAGGGCCAGTTTTTCCCCCTTCTCTTCGTGCAATTCTACCGGAACAAAGTCATCCCGCCCTGCCTGTGATGACAGATTAAGCTCTAAACGTGCATCAATACTTAAAGGTGGATAAGGGCTTAAAGCAGGTGCACATATAATATGAAACATCATCAAGGCTGAAACCGGGTGCCCGGGAAGACCGATGACCATCTTGTCCCCTATCTTAACAGCCAGGGTAGGTTTACCTGGTTTAACCGCAATGCCATGGAAAAGCATTTCCGCCCCGGGAAAAGATAAGAGGACATCCAGGGTTACATCCATTAAACCTACCGAGCTCCCTCCCGACATTATTAATAAATCATTCTCCCTCAACCCTAATTCCACCGCATTTTTAAAAACCATAAAATCATCCATAACCAGAGGATAATTATGGGGAATCGCGCCACAGTCCTTGATAGCTGCTGCCAGTGCATGCGAGTTTACATCCCTTACTTTGCCTATCGTTGGGGTCTCCTCAATGGGAACGATTTCATCCCCGGTGGAAATCAACCCCACCCTCCAGGGCTGCAATACCGTTAATTCAGTAATTCCCAGGGAAGCCAGCAAACCGATATCCTGTGCCCGCAAAAAGCTGCCCGCTGGAAAAATAACTTCTTCCTTTCTTATATCTTCGCCTTTTTGCATTATGTTTTCCCAGGGTCCTACCGGCCGGTAAACCAGAACCGTATCCTCCCCCAACTTTTCCGTATATTCAACCATTACCGCTGCATTGCTTCCCGCTGGAAGCATTCCCCCGGTGGGAATCCAGCAGCACTGTCCCTTTTGTAAGCTTAACCCGGCCTCCTGCCCCATCTTTACTTCTCCCACATAATCCAGGTAGGCAGGCAGTGATTCACTACTGCCAAAGGTATCCTCAGCCAGAAGCGCATAACCATCAACCACCGTCCGGTGAAAAGCAGGTAAATCCTCCGGGCTCTGCACATCGCTGGCGAGAACCCGTCGCTGTGCTTCCGTTAAAAAGACCCTTTCCTTCTCCTGCCGGGGAAAGTATTCTTTGATTTTTTGCCGGGCTTCCTGAAAACTAACTACTTTTAAAAATTCAGCCACTCTTTCACCTCATCCGCTATACTTGCCATAAATTCATACAAGATTCCATAATAATCTTATCCTATTATACTTTACCGATTTTTGCCGTCAAACATACTAATATGGTTCTAACCCCTGGCGAAAACGGATATCCAATAGCCTAATCAAAACCAGGTTTAAATATTTTGTCTAAATACCGTTGCTGGGGTAAAATAATCAAAAGTAATAAGCAGTCAGAAACCGGGATTGAATAAAGGAGATAGAATTATGCAGCGGAAAATCTATATTGAAAACATGCCTCGCGAACAAGCCTTGCAGAAGTTTTTACAGACACTGGAGCAAGAAAACTACTTTAAAATTGAGAGTGAAGAAGTCGATGTGCTCTCCAGCCATGGCCGTATTACCAGTCAGGCCGTCTACGCCCACAGATCCTCGCCTCATTATGTAGCCTCCGCCATGGATGGGATTGCCGTAAAGGCTTCCAGTACCTTTGCCGCCAACGAAGTCAACCCCGTTAATTTAAAGAAGGATCAGGATTATATCGAAGTAGATACCGGCGACTATGTTCCACGCGAATTTGACGCCGTAATTATGATAGAAGAGGTTAACTTTTTAGACGGTAATGCCCAGATTATCAAACCCGCCGTACCCTGGCAGCATATCCGTTCCGTAGGTGAAGACCTGGTTACCCATGACATGATGGTTCCTGTTTTTACCAGAATAGGACCTTACGAATTAGCATCCATCCACACTGCTGGAGTGGAAAAGATACCGGTGGTAAAAAAACCGCGAGTGGCTATTATTCCTACTGGTACCGAACTGGAAGAAAGAGCCTCTGATGATATGGAAGCAGGTAAAATCGTAGAATCGAACAGCCGTATGCTTTCCGCATTCTGTGAAGAATGGGGGGCTATTCCCTTACGTCATGAAATTGTGGTGGATGACCCCGACTTATTGAGACAGGCTGTAATAAAAACCAAGGATAATGCTGATATACTGGTAATTTGTTCCGGTTCTTCCGCCGGTCGTGAAGATTATACTTCTACTATTATAGAAGAGTTTGGTCAGGTTCTGATACATGGAGTGGCTACCCGCCCGGGAAAACCAGCCATTCTGGGGATTATTGATGGTAAACCGGTTATCGGTGTACCTGGTTATCCGGTATCAGCCCAGTTGATTTTCCAGCTCTTCGCCCACCCGGTTATTTTTAAAAAACAGGGATTGGTACTGCCAGATGCAGATAAGGTTCAGGCTCATGTATCCAGAAAGATAGCATCATCCATGGGAGTGGATGAGTATATATATGTAAACCTGGCACGCATCAAGGACAAATATATGGCTTACCCGCTAAACCGGGGTGCCGGCATTAGTAGCATCCTGGTTAAAGCTGACGGAGTCATTTGCATCGAGAGAGGTAATGAAGGATTGCAGGCAGGAGAATCTTGTCCAGTATCTTTGCTGCGTCCCCGTAAAAAGGTCGATCATAGCCTTATTGCTATAGGCAGCCATGATATGACCATTGATATCCTTGGTAATTTACTCCAGAAACAATATGGTATACGCCTGGTTTCCAGCAATGTTGGCAGCATGGGAGGTATAATGGCCCTGCGCCGGCGGGAAACCCATTTTGCCGGCATTCACCTGCTGGATGCAGAAAACGGTGAATACAACCGGAGTTACCTGGAAAAGTATCTCCCCCGGGATAATTGGATTTTGCTTAACCTGGTCAAACGCCAGCAAGGATTAATTATAAAAAAGGATAACCCCCTGCAAATATTGGGATTACAAGATCTGTTACGGAGTGATGTTCGTTATATTAACCGGCAAAAAGGAGCCGGCACCAGGATACTTTTTGACTACCTATTGGCTCGCGAAGGGATTGATAACCAGGCCATAAACGGCTATAATCGTGAGGAATATACTCATTTAGCGGTAGCCGCCGCAGTTGAGAATGAAGCCTGTGACACCGGCATGGGCATTTACGCCAGTGCCCGGGCCCTGGATTTGGATTTCATTCCTTTAAGCGAAGAGCGTTATGACCTCTGTATTCTTCCTAATTTGATGGGAGAACGGGAACTAGACTTGCTGCTTGATACTATCAAATCACCGGAATTTCTCCAGCAAGTTAACGATTTTGGAGGATACAATCTGGAAGATTCAGGCCAGATAATACATTACAACAAGTAATTGCCGTTATTACTTATTGTAATTATTATTGGATAATGCATTATTTTGCAGGGAAACTGGGTTTTTATGTCGAAATGTTCTTGGAATATGGTTGAATATTCATCCCGGGTTCGGCCAAACAAACAAAAAGGAGGGGAGATAATTATATATATTTTAACCCTGAATTGATATCTATTGTCATTACTGCCTTAATTCTATGTATAAAACGTATATTTGGTGGTTAAAAATATAGTTTTATACATTTATTCAGGGTGTCTATATTTTGTCCAAGGTGCTATAATCATTACAGTTAGAAAATTTAATAATTGGGGAAAGGAGAGTGTGGTTTCTATGAAGGTTACCCGCAGGCAATTCCTCAAGGTAACCGGGGCTACAGCGGCTGGTTTTGCTTTAGTTGATCTGGGCTTCGACCTACAGGCAACAGCATCAGCAGCTAAAGAACTAAGAATAAAAAATGTAACCCCGACACCTACGGTTTGCCCTTACTGTGCCTCAGGATGTGGCCTGGTAATTTACGCTGAACGGGACGCTAATGGGAAATTTGTAAAATTACTCAGTGTGCATGGTGACCCGGACAACCCGATTAACCAGGGGGGAGCTTGTTCCAAGGGTGCTGCAATGTTTAACCTCCGGGAAATCTATGACGAAAGAACCGGGGAACAAATAATTAACCCCAAGAGGGTGCAAAAACCTTTATACCGGGCTCCTGGTAGTGACAAGTGGGAAGAAAAAGATTGGGAATGGATGCTAGATAGAATTGCTGAGCGAGTTAAAGAAACCCGTGACAACAGTTTTATCCACAAGGAAAAATTAGAAGATGGCAATGAAATAATCGTCAACCGCACGGAAAGAATCGCTTCCATCGGTGGCTCCGGGCTGGACAACGAGGAATGCTATATCTTGTCAAAAATGATGCGTGCGCTAGGTTTGGTTTATCTTGAAACCCAGGCCCGTATCTGACACTCCTCCACGGTCGCAGGTTTGGGACCATCATTTGGACGTGGAGTAATGACTAACCATATAGTAGACCTGAAGAATACCGATTGTGCTCTAATTATGGGCAGCAATGCCGCCGAAAATCATCCCATCAGCATGAGGTGGCTACTGAAAGCCAGAGAAACTCGGGGTGCCAAGCTAATTCATGTTGATCCCCGCTTTACCCGTACCTCGGCTCGCTCGGACATCTATTGTCCCATGAGATCAGGTA
>NZ_JAQVZX010000167.1 GCF_028707975.1 Syntrophomonas sp. | reverse complement strand
AATTCCCGTAAAGGCAGGCTTGACCCTGGCGACAGTACTGGACCCAGAAACTCCGGCGGAACCAGCAACCTCGACCACCAGCTCACCTTGAAAGTCGGTGGCCAGATCTACCTTACCCTCCTCCAGAATTATCTTACCGGGACGTTCCCGGCTGCTATCCTCAATTTCAAAACTAAGCTGATTTTTTTCAGAATTAATAACTAGATCGCCTATATCCAGATATTTGTCCCCTTCCAATTTAACAGAGGGAAGGCCGGCCCATTTCGCTCCTTCTGGAAGGGAAAGCGTAACACGGCGGTTACTTGCCAGGGTTGTGGGAGCATTTTCGCTAATAATGATGTTGCCGATTTTTTGAGCGCAAAGCCCTCCATAAACATCTTTTACATTCTGTACGCTCAAGTCTATCTTTTGCTGGCTATAGCTGGCTACTTTGAGGCTACTCACGTTAAGCTCCGCATTGCTTTTTAGCTGCAAACTGAGATCACCATAAGAGCTATGCTCATCCTTAAACTGAACCTTGCACTCTATTTCCATTTTACCCACAGTTTTTGTTTTTCCCAATGCCTCTATATGCAGAATAGATTGACCGTACTTGTCGCCTTCTACGCTTATCATGAAATCATCCTTATCATAGCGGCCATCACCGTTAAAATCATGTCGAAATCCCAGCATAGGGTCTATGTAGCAGCTATCTTGATTCCATTGGTAACCGCCAGGCAAAGTCATTTCGATATATTCAAAGGTACCCGGCATGTTCTCCGTGACTCTGATAGGCCCCAGAGCTTGCTCACTGCCGACCAGGAACTGGACTTCACTGGCTTCCACCGTCAGGCGAGCGGACATAATATTAGCTATGGTAAGACTGCCTGATGAAAAACCGGCTCCAGCACTATCAATGCTAAGCTCTACATTGCCCTTATAGCCACGGGGTACTACCACCCGGTTGAAGTACAACTGCAGCTCGGGATAATCATCGGGGCGTTCTATATTTTCTACCATAATTTCAAACCCCCGGTAATAGCCGGGCTTGTTCCTCTCCTCGGCTATAGGTTTAATCTCCACTGCCCGGGCCTGGTCCTCAAAACCTCTCCCCCGGGCTAGTTCCACATCACCCTGCCGGCCGTCGCCATAGATGCCGGTTGAGGTTATATAGAAATTTCGGGGCAGGCGAAACTCGGCCCAGTAGGATTCACTACCGGAAGCCGTGAAAGCATCTTTGGTGCTGGCAACGATTTTAACAGTAGCCAGTGCGCAAGCCCGCTCCTCTTCTTTGAAATCACTGGCCGGGTACTTGGGTAGCTCTCCTTGTATCCGGTAGCTTGTGGCCCCGTAGGCCGAGCCTGAGGGTAGAAGTAGTAATAAAGTAAAAACTAGCAATAAGTATAAACCCTTTAATCTTTTCCATAAATATGTATCCATGCTTTATCCTCCGAACATTTTTTGGGTCTTTATTTCAGCCCTGATCCTCTAATAATACTATATTTTATCTTAATCTTCCAATTCAAGCAAGCTACTTACATAGTCACGCCAGCGAGACGGCTTTATCATTAAACTCTAGTAGTTCATCAGCTTTCTTTCCCACTGCTAATCAATTTCGTACACCCATCAACCCTCCCTTTTTATTTACAGTATAGCATAGAAATAACAAGACCTTACAGGCAATTGACCTTTTTTAGGTCCTTTTATGTTCATGACAGACTACCAGCCGCACGAAACATCTCCTTGGCTAGCTGGCAAATAGTCATCAACTAAGAATAGTCCTGGCAGGCTAAGCACCGCCACCACGGTATTGGCTAGCTCTAATAACACTATTTATATCTCCTTGTGTTCTTACTGTCATGCTCAAAGGGACATAGGAACTGTCCCCCTTATGCTAGTGTTAAATGTGCTTTTTTATATCTTCCAGGCTTTCGTAATCTAAAATGCCATCAATCATAATATCCAAAGTTGGTGGGTTTAATTTTGATATCCCCGTCTTAAGTTCCTCCGGTAACAATCCAAATTTTTTAGTCAGTAATTTTATAGCAGTTCTTGCTAGAGCATTTGCTTCTCCTTCTTCTATGCCTTTTTCCATACCTTTTTCCATACCTTCCTTGAGGCCTTCCTCGCGGGCTGACTCAATCCTGGTTATCTGGTCGCGGATTTCCGCTTCCCTGGCTTCATAAAGCATTCTGGCCTTTTCATCCTGGCTTACTATTTCCAGAATACTCAAGGCCTTTTTTATCTCCTCATTTTTAGTGGCCAGCATTTCCATCACTCCTTTGGATCTTCCGTCAATGAATTCCATCCACTGGGTTACGGGTTCGCTTTCATCCTTTTCTACAGCTTCATCAAAAAGCTTGGGCAGTTCTAAAAAGTGTATCTCCAGGATGTCCGTCAGTTGGTAGCCGGTTTCATCTTCAGTCAAGTGGTAGCAGCTGTGCAGTTTATTAAGGGGAATGCATTTGAAGTCTAATATATTTATGGTTACGCATTTTTTAAGTACCGCATAACTATCCCCGGCCCGGGCCTGGGAACTATACATTTTACTCCAATAGAATAAAGTCCTGGCCGGCATGAATTGGGTGGGCAGTATTTGAATCTCTATATCTATCTGTTTGCCAGAGCTCATTTTAGCCCTTACATCCAGAATTCCTTTCTTATCTTCCGCAAATTCTCTTAACAATTCGTTGTTGATTATCTCAATACCCGCAAATTCCTCTACCGGCATTTTTAATACCGCACTGAGAAAAGCAATCAATATATCTTTGTTTTTTTCATCACCAAAAATTAGTTTGAATACGAAATCAATCTTAGGGGACATGATAAAGCGATCATCTAAGTTTCCCGCCTTTTTCATTTCGG
>NZ_JAQVZX010000055.1 GCF_028707975.1 Syntrophomonas sp. | reverse complement strand
GCAAGTTCATATGTAAACTCAAACCGTTGAATAAGTGCGTCCAGTCTGTAGTCATTGACTTCTGGTTCATCAATAATTCGTTGCAGCTTATCAAGCGCTTTTTTGTAATTTATGATTCTTTCCTGAACCCTATCCAATGTCATTTCATTACCCCCTAAAAGTGTTCTTCTCTCCCGGCCAATAACACCCTCCTCTACTTGCAGTCAGTGTAACAGGCAGCGATCTTATCTTCAACCATTTATTGGCAGTTCTCACTTTCCGCAGCATTTTTATAATTTTTGCCGCTCATACAGAGGCATGAATCAATAACAGTACCAACCATATTTTACCTACGCCTTTTTTCTAGTCGCTTACCTTTGCTTTTTGGCTTATTATCGGTAACATCTGCGGCATCCTGAAGCATAGCCTCTACCTCAACTCCGAACATGCCGGCTATATCGGCATCCTCCAGAATTCGACGGCTTTTCGCCCCGGATTTGCTGAGCATAGTTTGGGTTTTGCTTTGGATTGCTTTACTGATCAGATCATGGATGTCCACCGCCCTCAGAGTGAAAAACAGGGTTGAGTCTTCATCCAGCCTCGCTCCGATACCGTATAGAACTGCGGCTACATGTTTACACATCACCGCCCAATCCGGGCAGGAACATTTAAAGGTGATTTTCTTGGGTGCCGGGAAGAGACCGCTGCCCTGGGCGGTAAACAATTCTGATAGTCCGCTCTATATTTTCGTTCATTCGCGGCCATCCTTCTCCTGTGATTAAATATATTCGCTTAAAATAACGGTTGGCAAATATGAGCTGGCTTTTTGCATTAAACCGATATCATTTCCCAGTAACAGGTCACATTGAGTATTAATTGCTGTGGCCACAATCATTGCATCCGGTAGCCGCAAACCCGATTCAGCCCTAATTTTCGCAGCCTGACGACTAATTTCCATGTTAGGCAGGTTTATCTTCAGGTTGGGGAACTCCTCAAGAAAGAAGCTTACTGCTTCTATAGCGGTTGAATTCTTTTCCCGGTACGGTTTAACCAGCAATTCTGCCTCACTGATTACCGATAGGGTTATTTTTAAACGATCTTGTTCCACCAACTCAAAAAGCGCTCGCATAAGATCGAATAAGTCCGGTGTGCCATCAAGAAAGTAGATTATGGCATTGGTATCCAGCATTATGTTTTGGTGCGCTGATATCTTCTTTACGAATTCTTCTACTTTTGCCATGAATCGCGTTCCTTATCAACATATTCATCAACCTGATCAGTATTGCTGCCATATAAACCATGGGTCACCCCACCGAGTGCTTTTGTCAGGCTAAGCGGTCGGGCAGTCAATACAATACGTTCTCCCTCAACTTCGACCATTAATTTTTGCCCCTCTTTGAGTTCCAATAAGCGAAATACTTCTGCGGGTATAGTTATTTGCCTCTTACTGGAAATGGTTACACTTGGCATAATGGCATCTCCTTTTTATTAGCATATTACAAAGCTATTGTAATGTTGCTAAGCTTATTTGTCAATGGTAAGTATTCTCCTTCAGAGCTGAATCATAATATTTTTCATCGGCTAACAGGTCTTCAATATTATGCCGAATTCAAAAATTTCATAAATAATAATTGATGTCACTGCAAAAAGTTATAAATATGCATTAGCGTGCATAAATATACCGCTCAGCTACATTAAAAGCGACCGAAGGGTGTGTAGGGAACGACCCCCGTGTCGTTCCGAATCAGGATTCGCCAGCGCTTTGTATATTTATGCAACCCTTATGCAACAAAAGGGGTTTTTGCAGTAGAGTCATAATTTAATAACTGGAATAAATTATTAAGAGAGTACGGATAAAAACCATGGAAGCCCCGAAACAACGGGCCATAAAATGTTTTTACCGTGCTCTCTTGTTATTTTAATCGACAAGCAGAAACAAGAAAACATATTGAGCGTGCGCACGGTGCGTTATTGTGCGTGCATAAATCGTTAGATAAGTTGAAATAAAAATCGAAAATGTCAAGCTAGCTTTCCATATCGAGTAGCTAGAAAGCAGGATAATTAGTCCTGCTTTCTTTGCTCTCACAAATCCGGGGGAAGCATGGGGACGTTCCTTTTGCTTCATGATAGTACTGTCTCGCTTTAGGTCTAATGCCGCAGCTTTAAGAGCGATTGTTTTTGGTGTCGATGGCCGGAGTCACACCGGCGGAAGTTATCCAACGGAGAATTGGTCTACCGATATGCGGAACAAAACTTTTGTAAAGGAAACTTGACAAAATTCAGTTGCTCTATTAGGATATATGTAAAGTAAACTTGTCAAACAGGAGGATGCTTATTTGAAAAATAATGTTGAAAGGATACGAAAAGAAAAAGGGCTAAGTCAAGAGGAATTTGCTAAAAAGTTACGGGTATCTCGACAAACTATAAGCTCCATAGAAACGGGAAAATACAATCCTTCATTAGAGTTGGCATTTGCCATAGCCGATTTTTTTGATAAAAAGATTGAAGAAGTTTTCCTTTATGAAAGGAGTAAATAGCATGAAGAAAAGTTATTTATCGTGTGGTTTAAGTTTTATTGGAATCGGTCTTGTCATATTAGTTGCCGCAATTATTTTTGAGACGAGGCTGCAAAGTTTATTGTACAGCTTTGCTGGTGCGTTTATTGGCCCCGGAGCAGTAATGGCAGGAAAATATTTTTACTGGACAACGCCGAAAAATGCAGAGAGATATAGAGAAAAACTTGATAATGAATCTATTGAAATACATGATGAAAGAAATGAGGTTCTACGAAATAAGGCAGGCAGATATGCTTACCTTTTGAGTCTTCTTATTATTTCTATATCGATGGTTGTTTTTTCAATTCTGGGAACATTGGAAATTATAGAAAACACACGTATAATTATAATCTACTTAGGAGGATTGTTCCTTTTCCAAATTGTATCACTATTTGTGTTCCATCGGCATTTGAAAAAAAATTATTAAAACTATTTTAGAATTGTTATCAACTGTCTGATATAAATTATCATTCAAGGATTTGTTGGGTTGATGGAAGGTTATATTGCTGGGATATTTATTAATGAAAGCAGCCGTTCCCAGGGTCTAGGAAAAGCTTTACTTGATTATGTCAAGGCGAACTGCTCTGAATTGTCGTTGCAAGTTTATAAGAAGAATGCATGTGCGGTTAAATTTTACATAAGAGAAGATTTTGCAGTTTCAAAAGAGCAAATTGATGAAAATACTGGTGAAGTAGAGATTATAATGAATTGGACAAAATGAGCATAATGAGAAGCATACAAGTTTCAGATTGACAGAGGGATTATAAAACCATCCCAAAGGAGCAAAGAATGTCCAAGCCGATTAAAGAATTGTGCTCAGCGGGTAATGAAATTACAGGCTTCAAGTTCAAGGACTACTTTAGGTAATATTTCTCCGAAAATAAATAAAGGGCTATAGAAAAAAGCGCTAAAAACTCAGGTTAGCGGTTTTGCTGTTTTAGAAAACGTAAAAATATACCAATGAAAGTGTTGCAAAACATCTCTTAAATTGTCTTATATATAAAAAGGGAAATAATTTGCATAAAAGTTAACTGTTATAGTGTTATTAAGGGAGGCTGTGTATGAAAATAATTGAACGAATAATTAGTATAACACTTGTTGTCGCCGGAGTATGTATGGGTATTGGCACAAATATTCCAGTACTGGCAGCGGATAGCAGTAGCGGCTATTCTGCCAGGACTTCTTCATCAGTATGAAATTTCAGAGCGCCGAGGGCTGTGCTTTGCCTGAGCTTGTCACAATGGAAGTGATCGCCGCTGTCCTGCCGAATAGTTTAATGGATCTTCACACCACATATCGATATATTGACGGTGTCTGGAAGGTTCAAAGCGTGGAATTTTATGATGTCGGCGAGGCTTTGCCGGGAACTGCTGAAAATAAAAGGGTATATCACTGGCGCGATATAGTATTTGCCGTCTATAGTCAGCGGTTTTCTGGTCTGTTCCGGCTTTATCCCCGAATCATTGTTGGATACGACAACCTAATTGAACATCGGTGGAATACTCGAGGGCGTACCAAGCATTGGCGCTTTCACCGATAGTATGCCTGCCGGTGAGGGGAGAAAAGGTACTATATCGCTCTCCCACTTGGGGAACGATACAGTCCGAAAAAGCCATCTCCAATGCCGGCGCGCGTCTGATAGACGCGGAGAAACAATGTGCGTTGGAGCTATGGAAGTACGACCCCCGCCTGATCTGCGGGGACGGAAAAGCGGATGTCCTGTCTCTGGCCATCAGCCTGAAAGATGTGGCGGACGAGCGTGTGGAACAAATGCTGGATGAAATATTGACGGAGGTGTGGTAAATGGTATCGGGAATTGAAAGCTTCAAGAAGTGGTTTGCCGGTTACGGCAACCAGCATAATCTGACCATTACTATTGTGCCAATATGGTAATAACTGTATTGCTGTTTGTAGTAGGTAGATTTGACTTACTCTTTTAATGCGCATTTTTTTGAATTATGCAAAAGTCTCACATATATATGGAAGTATATCTAAAATACTTATTGGCGTGGCCAGAACCAAACCACGCACTTATGCATTCCCCCTCTCTATTTAGTTTGAAACATTTTGGTGCTTTGGTTTTTAATATCTTTATGGGTATGATATTTGGATTTGAGAGCTTTATAAGCAATCTGCAGAGTGGTGGAAAATGGCATATTGATATTACAGTAACCGCAGATATCAGATCCGCATTTCCGGCAGCGGCGGCACGCGCCATCGGTTGGGATAAAGTGCCACTCTTATGCTTCCAGGAAATAGAGGTGCCGGATTCTTTACCCCGGTGCATAAGGGTACTCTTGCATGTCAACACCGTTAAAAACCAGCAGGAAATAAAGCATATCTACCTCAAAGCAGCCCGTTCGCTAAGAAGAGACCTGAATCGCTAAGATTCCTTTTATTCACCCATAACCTTGATAATAATCCGTTTTTTGCGCTGCCCATCGAACTCAGCATAAAAGATATCCTGCCAGGGACCGAGATCCAGCTCTCCGTTGGTTACGGGTACAATAACCTGGTGGTGGAGCAGCAGTTAAACTATCCCGTTTCCTGGTGCTTTATAATCCAGCCGGTACAAATCCTTTCGCCGTTGCCGGAGAAGAGGCAGCTCCTGACGAACTTGTTCCAGCCGGGAAAAGTCCAGCCGGGCATGGATGATCTCTTCGCCGCTCCCGGCTTCCTGAAGTACATCCCCCCAGGGGTCAACGACCAGGGAATGTCCCCAGGCCTGATAGCTGGCGGCGGGGTTCCGGGCCGGTGAGGCGGCAACAACGAATAGCTGGTTGTCTACCGCCCGGCAGCGCATCAGGAGTTGCCAGTGGGCTGGGCCGGTGGTAGTGTTGAAAGCCGCCGGAATCACTAGCAGCTCCGCTCCTTCCAGGGCTGCAGCCCGAGCCAGTTCCGGAAAACGACAATCATAGCAAATCATCAAAGCGAATAGACGAGATCTGTAGCGGACAATAGTAATATTTTTACCCGCAGTCAGTGTATCTGACTCATGAAATGAAATCCGGTCTGGGATGTCAATATCAAAAAGATGGGCTTTGCGATGGCGTGCGATAAGTTCTCCCCGCTCGTCAAAAACAAAGCTGCTGTTATAAATATTACCCTGGCTATCCCTTTCAATTATAGAGCCACCCACAATACACAAACCATGCTTGCAAGCTGCCGCTGCCAAAAAATCCGTACTGGGCCCGGGAAAAGATTCGGCATAACGGGGAAAAAGCTCCGCCTGGTAAGGTGAATTAAAAACCTCGGGTAATATCACCATTTCCGCTCCTTCCAAGGCCGCAGCGGCAATCATTTTCTCCGCTTTTTTCAAATTCTCATCCTTATCGTTTCCTGTTTTCATCTGGCAGATGGAAAGGGATAAAATCTTATCCATTAGAACACCTCCGTTGGCAACTTGAGTAGTCGCGATTGCCCGTGTGCATCAATAATTAAGGAGCGAAATAATTAAATTGAATCTGTCCTTCTATATTCCATCGCTGCTTCGCTTATCTCTTTTACCGTTTTATCTTTCCAAAGCCTTCTGCCATTTGGTATAATCAAAAGGTTCCTTTAATATAAGGGATATAAATCTTTCAGCATCAACCTTACCGAGATGCTTTATTAAAACCTTCATTCCTTCATTTCTAATAACACTATCAGTCTTCACTAAAATCATCCTCCAGAGTCCTAATAAAATCAAGCGGATTGATAATTTTATTAGGACAGGTAAAGCTATATTTGTTGCCCCCTACTTTTCCGACTGCTCCCGCAGTTTGGGCGAATTAAAGAATATTCCGCCTACCTGATGGGCTTCATTATCGTCAAAGATCATGGTTACCAGCACATCTTCGCTCTCATCGGTAAACTTGGCATTATAACGCACTACCAGGTACTTCTGCTCCTTCTGGGAAGTATTGACCGCATCCTTGAATTTCTTGGAACTGGGGACGTAATCGCCTATCTTCCCCCGGATCATTTCATTGCCTTCCTTCATTTTATCCTCGCTGACCACTGCTCTGAATTGACTGTCAGTATTGGCAATATACTCTTCATAATTATCCTCATTGTAGGCCAGTAGCATTTTTTCCGTTATCTCATCGGCATATTCTCTTACTGCTTTGCTGTCCACCTTATTCCCGCAAGCCGCCAAAGAACAAAGCATTATTACGCCCAGCACTAATAAAGCCAATTTTCTCCAGACCATTAACCATTCATCCTTCCTTATTCTTTTACTTGCCGTCTTCTCTTATCAAAACCCATTACTTGATTTAAAACACCACCCCCAGGAAATTGGATTTTAAGCACTGTAAGAATATTAATAAAAGAGCAAAAGCTCCATAAGCGAACCCAGGAGAAAGAAGGCCGCAATTAGCGAGGCTATTAGTATATAGGCTTTTATGTTTCCATAATTCAAACCCCAGGCGATGCCGAAGCGTTTTTCCACAAACAAGGCCGGATCACGGGGATTGAAATAAAGCAGCCCTCCAATCCAGTCTTTATCATCATCCAGGGCCATGTCGTTATCCTGGCAGTAAGTGACTGACCCCGTATTAAGCCTGCTCCCGCCCTGACCGGTCCATACCGCCATAAAGAGGATATCCAGCAAAACAAGAATTATGAGTAGCGGTTGGACAAATAACAAGACCGGTACATTGACCGGGATAAGCTGCAGTACGAACAGGTTTAACAGGCTAATTACCAGTAAGATAAGAATATTCAAAAAGATAATGTTGGCACCCCAGCGAAAACGGAAAATGCGGTTTCTTTCCCGGGAATCTGCTGGATTAAGTGTACTAATTTGCAGCTTTGACCATCCCACCGCCTGGTAGAGCAAAAACATGAATCCCGTGATAAAGATTTGCACCAGAGGAAAAAGGAAGACCAGTCCCCAGGTTTTAAACACCCCTCCATCAATTTCACCTTGAGCATTCCAATGGCTAGGTACCACTATAGGCAGTTCATCATAAGCCATATAACCCGCCAGTAGGTTAAAGCCGATAATAAACAGCGGTATTATAAACCATGTTTTTGCGGGTAGGGGCCGCTTGCTTTTGTCGCTTCTGAAACTGGTATCCACCATTACTATTTGCTTCCTATTCAGCATATAAGCTTCGTTGGCCTGCTTAAATTGCATAACCCTCTGGTGGCTCAGGTAGTAGAGCCAGGTGGATAAAAGCAAAAAAACTATTAGCCCGCCCAATAATATAGCGTTGTTCGGAATTTTTGCTAGGATTACGCAGAACAAGAGGGTATAAAACCCGCAAAGCGATAAGTAATTTCTTAAATAGGCCTTTTTGAAATCATCCAGTCTTAAATCACCGAGCAGGTTTTTCGGCAAGCGGACGCCGAAAAAAATCTCCCGGCGTACAATCTGAGGCGTGACCAGTTTTATGATAAAAAGGATAAGGATAAATACTATCACTATGGCCCAGATTATCATTTCATAGTTCATCTTTCTGCTCCTTGAGAATAACTGCGATATATCTCGCCTATTTCCAACTGCAGCTCCTCTTCCGTCATGCCCTTGCAAAATGCCTGGGCTATCAGGGGATTAATCTCTTCCCGCAGCCTGAACTTGAAATCCTCTTCCGCCATGTTTTCCCGGCTGTTTATTAGCGCGCCTTTTCTTCTGTCCATGAGAATAAACCCATCATCCTTCAGAAGACTGTATGCTTTATTGACGGTATGCAGGTTGATTCCGATGTCTTGAGCCAGTTGGCGTACGGAGGGCAGCTCTTCTCCTTCTTTTAGTGCGCCCCTGGCAATGCCGGCAATAATCTGCTGCTTCAATTGGATATATATCGGGATATCGGATTGAAAATCAATAGCCAAGAACATTTTATCCTCCTGCTACTGCCATAGTTCGTCATCTGTTATATACAATCTATAACAGATATAATATGTTGTCAATATCCTGAGAGCAAAGCTATGCCAAATTTATTGGGCATTGCGCAAGGATAGCTATGGTATTTTAAAACCCGTTCTGAAAGACATTTAGAAATCCCTGGCTTCATACCAGCGCAGGGAGATAATAAGCGACAAGGCCAGCAGGAACAGCAGCAGGCCGGCCCCTACTGACAGCAAGACTGCAGGTTGGGAAACTGCCGTATTAATCAGGACTTGTGCCCATTCGGCCTCGCACCTGTCCATAATAAAGCCTTTAATCCATACCGGAGCAAAGAACAGCAGCATGAAAACCATAACTATGGCTACTCGGGCCGCCTGGTTGCTGAATATCAGGTTCACCGGCATAACAATCGTCAGGGTTAATGCCGCCATCAGCAAAACGATAGCTGCATCCATCCCGCTCATTAGTCGTATGGATAGGGGCAGGGGCAGTAAGTTTATTATGAGTCCCAGAATAGCGGCCACAGCCAGGGCCAACAAGGTCAGGACCAGGGTGGTCAAATATTTGGAGAGTATTATTTCATGCCGCTTGACCGGCAAACTGTTCAGGAGTATATCGGACTGGTTTTTGAATTCCGCCATCAGGGTTCCCATAATCAGGATATAGGTAGCACCGTAACCAGCCATAATATATATGAATTTATCAAATGGCGGGGTCATGGAGAAAATAACGATAATGGCCAGCAGGTAGGTCATCGCCCAAATAATCGAACTTTTTAAAACCAGCAGATCCTTCAATAGCAGTTTAAACATGGTGATGCCCCCTTACATAAAAAACCATGATCTCGTCCAGACCCGGCGACTCCAGCAACACTCCATCGCCAAAAAACTGGCGTATACCCCGGGGATCGGCACTCAAGCCCTCAAAGCCGTAGTGATTCTTACGCAAGCCGATAAACATTTTTTCCGCCTCCGGGCTTAGCTGTTCCAAAGCTCCCTTTACCAGCACATGTCCCTGCAGCATTTCGTCCTTACTTTGGCAGAGCACGATTCGACCCTGGTTGATAAAACAGATATAATCCGCCACCCGTTCCAAATCAGTAGTGATATGGGTGGAGAACAGCACGCTTTTGTTTTCTTCCACCAGCAATTGCTGCAGTATATCCATCAATTCGCTGCGAAACACCGGATCCAGCCCGGAAGTGGGTTCATCCATAAGCAGAAAATCTGCAGCATGGGAGAGGGCTATGGCTAGGCCGAATTTGGTGCGCATACCGCGGGAGAGGTTTTTCAGCTTTTTGTGGGGCGGCAGGTCAAAGTCCCGTAAACGCCGCTGAAAGGCTTTCTCATCCCAATCCCGGTAAAAATGGGCCACTATACGGCGGTTGTCCAGCAGGCTCAAATTCTCATAATAATGGCTTTCGTCATATACAAAAGCAATGCGCTGTTTTATTTCCTTTTCATAGCGGCGGTTATCCAGGCCAAATACCCGAATATCCCCGTCATCACGATGCATCAGGTTCATCAGCAGTTTGATGGTGGTAGTTTTTCCTGCTCCATTGGGACCGATAAAACCCATAATGTATCCGCGGGGTAGAGAGAAGCTGACCTTATCCAGGCGAAAGCTCCCCAGGTTTTTGTCGAGTCCTTTAATTTCCAGAACATTTTCCATCTACAAACCCTCCTCGTACAACAACTCCACAATACGCTGCAGCTCCGGCAAGCTGAGTCCTAGACTGCGGGCTTCCTGTATTATTGCCCCCAGTTTTTCCTCGACCAGGTTTACCCGTTTTTCCCGCAGCAATTCCGCATTCTGAGGGGCCACAAAAGAGCCTTTGCCGGCCACGGTTTCAATGTATCCGTCCCGCTCCAAATCATCATAGGCCCGCCTGGTGGTAATGACACTGACCTGCAGGTCGCGGGCCAGGCTGCGAATGGATGGCAGGGGTTCCCCGGCCTTCAGTTCTTCCCGCACAATAGCTCCCCGCAATTGCTGGTAAATTTGATGGTAAATCGGTTCCTCCGAGCGATTGGAAATCACGATGTTCAATTATAATCACTCCTGCAGTGCATACTGTATATAGCATATATATACAGTATAATCTTAATATCCTTTTGTCAAGAATAAATTGTATTCTGTTTAACCTGAACAAGCATTAAATATTAGGATTTTTTCCAAACTGATTAAGCGTTTTTATCTTCTTTGTTGTACAATATAGCTGGAGATGATGCAATGAAACCGTATAAACTGGCTTCATGGGACAAAAAAGGATGCTATACCCACATTAAGATAGATACCGGAGCAGAACCTTTACTCATCGGTGAGGGGTATTGTACGATAATTGCCGGACCCTGTGCGGTGGAAAGCGAAGAAGGCTACCTGCAGATTGCCCGCTTTCTCCAGGAGGCTGGTGCTCACGCCTTGCGCGGAGGTTTGTTTAAACCTCGCACCTCCCCATATTCCTTTAAGGGCCTGGGCCGGGAAGGTCTGGAAATAATGCTGGAAGCCCGCCGTATTACGGGGCTGCCCCTGGTGACAGAGATAATGGATGTCCGGGATTTGGAGCTTCTTGGTGATAATATTGATATTTTGCAGGTGGGGAGCAGAAACATGCAAAACTATTCCCTGCTGGAAGAGCTGGGAAAATTGCATAAGCCTATACTGCTCAAACGCGGATTGTCTGCGACTATAGAAGAGTGGCTCCTGGCGGCGGAATATGTTTTGGATGGGGGAAACCCCAATGTAATCTTGTGTGAACGAGGAATCAGAACCTTTGAAAGCTATTTGCGCAATACCGTTGACATAGGGGCTGTGGCCCTGCTCAAGGAGCTTTCCCATTTGCCCGTGATTGTGGATCCCAGTCATGCTACCGGGAAATGGAAAATGGTTATGCCCGTGGCTCGCGCAGCTATAGCCGCAGGTGCAGATGGCCTGATGGTGGAAGTACACCCGGATCCAGACCGGGCTCTTTCCGATGGTAAACAGTCTTTGACCCCGGAAAATTTCCTGAAGATGTATGAACAGGTAAGCCAGATTTCCCGGCTGGTAAAAAATCTTTAAAGCTTATTCGGAAAGGACGGTTAATAAGACCCATCATATGTAAAATGTTTCTGTCAGCTTATCCCACGAAGGGCGGCAGTGAACAAGCCCTCCCTAGAAGCCAGACCCGGCAGAAATTGAACTGGATAAAAATGGGGAGCAGTTCAAAGAGGCCAATGAATACCAATTGGATTCTTTACTTCTGCTGCTATAATTAAGAAAATTAATCAGGAGGCGATATCATGAAATTGCCGATAATTTTCTGTCCCTGAAAACATTCATATCATTGGCAATTTTTAGCCGTGGTCATCAATTATCTATTAATTTAAGCCCGTCAATACATCTTTTAGTAAGCTTTTGGTAGTGTTTAAGGCCCTCCTTGGACATAAGTATGTTTTTATCGCTCAAATCTTTCATAGTTGTAGCTG